>CAZWAG010000059.1:0-12015 GCA_964631845.1 uncultured Eubacterium sp. | reverse complement strand
GGTGCAATCGGTAAACTTGCAAGCACAAGAACCGGTGATACATTATCAACAAGAGGATGGCCTATTGAATATCATCCAACAACAATGTCAAAGCCATATACATATATGAGATATAGAGCTGTTAACAAGGGCGAGGAAGATAAGATTGCACAGGCACTTGTTAAGTTATGTATTGAAGATTTAACATTAAAGACTGTACAGGATGAAGAAAACAGACAGTCATTAATCTATGGTATTGGAGAACAACAGTTAGAGGTTGTTGCTTCAAAGCTTGAAAATATATATAAGGTAAAGGTTGAATTAGAAAAACCTAGAGTTGCTTTTAGAGAAACAATTCGAAAGAAATCACAGGTACAGGGCAAGCATAAAAAGCAGTCAGGCGGTCATGGACAGTACGGTGATGTTGTTATGGAATTTGAACCATCAGGAAATCTTGCAGAATCATATATTTTTGAAGAGCGAATTGTTGGTGGTGCAGTACCTAAGAACTATTTCCCAGCTGTAGAAAAAGGTCTTCAGGAATGTGTTCAGGCAGGTCCTTTGGCGGGCTATCCTGTAGTAGGCGTTAAGGCTACTCTCATAGATGGTTCTTATCACCCTGTAGATTCTTCTGAAATGGCATTCAAGATGGCAACAATTCTTGCATTTAAGAAAGGCTTCATGGAAGCAAGTCCTGTTCTGTTAGAACCTATTGCCGCAGTTACAGTTACTGTTCCTGATGCATATGCCGGAGATGTTATGGGAGATCTCAATAAGAGACGTGGACGTATTTCAAATATGACACCAATAGATGGTGGAAAGCAGGTGATTGAAGCCGATGTTCCAATGCTAGAGCTTTATGGATATTCTACATCACTTCGTTCTATCACAGGTGGAAGCGGTGACTTCGAGTACGTTGTATCCGGTTATGAGCAGGCTCCAGCAGATGTTCAGGCGAAACAAGTTGAAGAAAATAGTAAAGAATAGATAATAAGATTTTCGCTCCTTTGCAAAATAGCAGAGGAGCGATATTTATGTTCAAAAAAATAAAATAAAAAATAAATTTATGGTTGACATTAATACTTTACCGCAGTAAAATGTTAAAAAATAAAGAAACCGTTGACTGGGAGTAAGTAGTCATATGAGATGTTTTTCAGAGAGTTGTCGGGTGGTGTGAGACAATAAACTATCAGTGATGAATGGACCCGGGAGGGCAGCTTGAAACTATTGGAGTAGACGCTGACGGATACCTACCGTTACAGAGGTGAGCATATGATGGTATGTGATGAGTGAATGTGTTATACATTAATTTGGGTGGCACCGCAGAAGTTTATAATGGCTTTTGTCCCAATTGGGGACGAAAGCCTTTTCTTATGAAAAGGAAATCGTAAAGATTTCCTTTTTTGTTTTAAGACTGAAGAATATAACACAGGAAATGTCACAATCAGTATTTTGTTATTTAGGAGAGGTACTATTATGAAAACACAGACTTTTGAAGAAATCGAAACGCTAATTGATGACTACAGTTTGATTCCAATTTGTAAGGAAATTTATTCAGACGTAATTACACCAATTAATCTTTTAAGGAAAATGGAAGCATTCGATAAAAACTTCTTTTTGCTTGAAAGTGTTGAAGGTGGAGAAAAATGGGCGAGATATTCATTTCTAGGATATGAACCGGTATTGCATATTACATGCAAAAATGGAAAGGTAACTCAGAAAAGCGGAGAGATTGAGACAACCTTTGAAATGAATCCGATGGATGCCCTAAGAGATTTGCTCAACAAATACAAATCACCAAAGATTGAAGGGCTACCAACCTTTACAGGCGGATTTGTAGGATATTTCGGCTACAATATGATAGGCTACGCTGAACCAAAACTTAATTTGGAAAGCAGTGAGTTTGATGATTATCACTTGATGCTATTTGATAAGGTATTTGCATTTGATCATTTAAGACAAAGGATTTTAGTTATTGCAAATATGAAATCAAAGGATGGATTGCAGGGATACAATTCAGCACTTCTGGAAATTGAAAAAATGATTGCTTTGATTAATGATCAGACACCGCTTCAGGAAATTAAGGCTGACAGCAATGTTACATTTAAGAGCAATATGACGCAGGAAGAATATTGCAGCATGGTCGAGAAGACAAAGCATTATATAAAAGAGGGAGATATTTTCCAGGGAGTTGTTTCAAGAAAATTTGAAGCAGAATATAACAGTTCTTTGATTAATGCATATAGAGTTTTAAGGACAACGAACCCATCGCCATATATGTATTTTATTCAGTCAGAGGATTTGCAGATTGCAGGCGCATCGCCGGAGACAATGGTAAAGCTGGTAGATGGCAAGCTTACTACATTTCCTGTTGCCGGAACAAGACCACGAGGAAAAACTGATGAGGAGGACAAAGAGTTAGAGATTGGTCTTCTAAAGGATGAGAAGGAACTGGCAGAGCATAACATGCTGGTTGACTTAGCTAGAAATGATATTGGAAAAATATCAGAGTTTGGTAGTGTCTATGTTGAGGAATATATGAAAATACATAGATTTTCAAAGGTAATGCATATCGCATCAACAGTGTGTGGAACATTGAAAAATGAAATGGATGCATGCGATGCAGTATCAGCATTATTGCCGGCAGGAACATTATCAGGAGCACCAAAGTTTAGAGCGTGTCAGATAATCGATGACCTCGAGGTTGAACCAAGAGGTGTATACGGCGGAGCAATAGGATATATAGATTTATCAGGAAACCTTGATGTTTGTATAGCTATTAGAACAGCTGTTAAAAAAGGAAATAAGGTATCTGTTCAGGCCGGAGCCGGAATTGTCGCAGACAGTGTTCCGGAAAATGAGTATATGGAATGTGCACACAAAGCAAGCGCTGCAATAGATGCAGTGGTAAGAGGATGTGAGGTGAACAGCTAATGATACTATTAATAGACAACTACGATAGCTTTTCTTACAATCTTGTTCAATTAGTTGGTGAGTTAAGTGATGGAAATATAAAGGTTGTAAGAAATGATGAAGTAACAATAGATGATATTAGAAAAATGAATCCAAGTCACATTATATTGTCACCCGGACCCGGAAAGCCGGAGGATGCAGGTATATGTGAGGATGTAGTACGAAAGCTTAAGGGTGAATATCCAATATTGGGCGTGTGTCTCGGTCATCAAAGTATATGCGAGGTGTTTGGAGCCACAGTAACATACGCAAAGAAGCTTATGCACGGAAAACAAAGTGAAATGACAGTTGTTGAAGATGCAAAGATATTTGAAGGATTAGGACAGAAGTTTAAAGGTGCCAGATATCATTCGTTGTCAGCAAAAGCCGACAGCATACCGGAGGATTTGATTGTTATAGCTGTAGATGAGTTAGACAACGAAGTAATGGCAGTGAGACATAAGGATTACGAAATATACGGTTTACAGTTTCATCCGGAATCAGTTTTGACACCGGAAGGCAGAACAATAGTAAAGAACTTTTTAAATATAAAATAATAGGAGGGCAAAGATATGATTAAGGAAGCAGTAGAAAAATTAGTTGAAGGAAAGAATTTAACATTTGAAGAAGCAAAGGAATGTATGAATGACATTATGAGTGGTGAGACGCCGGAAGCACTTATCAGTGCATATCTTGTAGCGCTTCGAATGAAAGGTGAGACTATTGATGAGATAACAGGCTCCGCACAGGGTATGAGAGATAACGGACTAAAACTCGGACACAAATATGATGTACTTGAAATAGTTGGTACAGGTGGTGACAAGGCAAACACTTTCAACATTTCAACGACATCAGCAATCGTTGCAGCTGCAGCCGGCGTAAAGATTGCAAAGCATGGTAACCGCGGTGTTTCGAGTAAATCAGGTGCAGCCGATGTGTTAGAAGCTCTTGGAGCAGACTTGATGATTGAACCTGCAAAGGGAGAAAAGGTGCTTGATGACACCAACTTTACATTCTTATTTGCACAAAAATATCATCCGGCAATGAAATATGTTGGACCTGTAAGAGGAAAGCTTGGAATTAGAACAATATTTAATATTTTAGGACCACTTACAAATCCAGCCGGAGCCACAATGAATATAATCGGTGTGTATGATGAGTCTTTGGTTGAACCAATTGCCAATGTACTGTTAAATTTAGGAGTTGAAAAGGGAATGGTTGTATTTGGAAAGGATACAATTGATGAAATTTCTGCAAGTGCCAAGACGACAGTTGGCGAGGTAAGAGATGGAAAGGTAAGTGTATACGAAATAGATCCACGGGATTATGGCTTTGAATTCTGTGAAAAGTCAGAATTAGAGGGTGGAGATGGCACTGAAAATGCACAGATTATGAAGGATATTTTTAGTGGTAAAATTAAGGGTGCAAAGAGAAATGCTGTATTATTAAATGCCGGTGCATGCATATACATGTACAACAATGGTATGACATACGAAGAAGGAATAAATATTGCAAGAGACATAATTGACAGTGGAAAGGCAACGGCAAAATTAGAAGAATATGTAGCAGCTACAAATGCTTAAAGATTAAAATGGAGAACAATATGATTTTAGATAAACTCACAGAGTCAACAAGAATCAGAGTAGAAAAGGAAAAAACAGAAATACCTTTAGAAGTAATTAAGTCAAAGGCATTGGCTATGGAAAAGGATGACTTTCCATTTGAAAAGGCTATTGCAAAGGATGGAATATCCTTTATATGTGAAGTGAAAAAGGCATCTCCTTCAAAAGGAATTATTGCCAAAGATTTTCCATATGTCGATATTGCCAAAGACTATGAAAAGGCAGGAGCCAGTTGTATTTCTGTTTTAACAGAGCCGGAGTATTTCAAGGGCGACAAAAAATATTTGAAGGAAATAAGTGAAAATGTATCAATTCCAATCATCAGAAAAGATTTTGTGATTGATGAGTATATGATATATGATGCAAAATTACACGGAGCAACTTGTGTATTGCTTATATGCTCTATACTGGATGAAGATACGATAAGAGATTACATTTCTATATGTGATACACTTGGAATATCTGCCCTTGTTGAAGCACATGATGAAGAGGAGATAGAAAAGGCCATCAAAGCCGGAGCAAGAATTATTGGTGTAAACAATAGAGACTTAAAGACGTTTACAGTTGATATTTCAAACAGTGAACGTTTAAGAAAACTAGTTCCTGACAATATTTTGTTCGTTGCTGAAAGTGGAATTAAAACTAATGAAGATATTAAGAGACTTAGAAAAGCTAATGTAAATGGTGTGCTAATTGGAGAAACATTTATGAAGGCAGAGAACAAAAAGCAAATGCTTGAAGATTTATCAAAATAGAGGTTTTTACATGACAAAAATTAAAATTTGCGGGCTAAAGAGAATAGAGGATGTGGACTATGTCAATGAGTTTATGCCTGATTATGCCGGCTTTGTATTTGCAGGTAAAAAGAGGAAAATTGACAAGGAGCTTGCATCTAAACTAAAAGAGCATATGAACCCGAAAATAAAGGTTGTAGGTGTATTTGTCGATGAACCGATTGAAAATGTGACAGATTTGGTTATTTCTGATATTATAGACATCGTGCAGCTTCACGGAGATGAAGACAAGGATTATATTGAACAGCTGAGAAAGAAAGTTGATGTGCCTATAATAAAGGCTGTCAGAGTCCAATCAGCCCAAGATATAATTGATGCAAAGGAGTTAAAAGCAGATTACTTGCTGCTTGATTCGTACTCTTCTACGCATCCGGGTGGAACAGGTCTTGGATTTGATAAAAGTTTAATTCCAAAGGATTTGGACAATTACTTTTTGGCAGGAGGTCTTGGACCGGACAATCTAAAGGATTCAATTGTCAGATATAGTCCATATGCAGTCGACTTGAGCAGTAGCGTAGAGACTGACGGATTTAAAGACAGGGAAAAAATAAAAGAAGTAATAGAAATAGTAAGAAATATTTGATAGACGGAGGATATTAAGATGAGCAAAGGTAGATTTGGAATACACGGTGGACAGTATGTGCCGGAAACTCTAATGACTGCAGTAAATGAATTAGAGGAAGCGTATGAGCATTACAAAAATGATCCTGAATTCAACGCAGAGCTTAAATCATTATTTAATGAGTATATTGGCAGACCATCCAGACTATATTATGCGGAGAAGATGACAAAGGATTTAGGTGGAGCTAAGGTTTATTTGAAGAGAGAAGACTTAAACCATACAGGCTCCCACAAATTGAATAATGCTTTAGGTCAGGTACTTCTTGCAAAGAAGATGGGAAAAACAAGAGTAATCGCTGAGACAGGAGCAGGTCAGCACGGTGTTGCCACTGCTACAGCAGCTGCACTTATGGGCATGGAATGTGAAGTGTTTATGGGCAAGGAAGATTGCGAGAGACAGGCACTTAACGTATATAGAATGGAGCTTTTGGGAGCAAAGGTTCATCCGGTTGAGGCTGGTACAATGACTCTAAAGGATGCGATTAACGATGCAATGAGAGAGTGGACTAACCGTATGGATGATACATTGTATGTAATAGGTTCAGTTATGGGACCTCATCCTTTCCCTACAATAGTAAGAGATTTCCAGAGTGTGATTAGTAAGGAAATTAAAGAACAGCTTCAGGAAAAGGAAGGCAGGCTTCCGGATGCAGTTATCGCCTGCGTTGGTGGCGGTTCAAACGCGATGGGTGCATTCTATAACTTTATAGAGGATGAGAGCGTTGAACTTATTGGATGTGAAGCTGCAGGCCTTGGAGTAGATAATCCAAAAAATGCAGCTACAATAGCGAATGGCTCAGAGGGTATTTTCCATGGAATGAAGACATTGTTCTGTCAGAATGAATATGGTCAGATCGCACCGGTTTATTCAATCTCAGCAGGACTTGATTATCCGGGTATTGGACCCGAGCATGCAATGCTTCATGATACAAAAAGAGCAAAATATGTTGCAATAACAGATGATGAGGCAGTTGAGGCATTTGAATATTTATCAAGAGTTGAGGGAATTATTCCTGCAGTTGAAAGCTCTCATGCTATTGCTTATGCAATGAAGTATGTTCCAACGCTTGATAAGGACAAAATCGTAGTAATAAATGTTTCAGGCCGTGGAGATAAGGATGTAGCGGCTATAGCAAGATATAGAGGAGTTGATATTTATGAGTAAGATAAGTGATGCTTTTAATAATGGAAAAGCTTTTATACCGTTTATAACAGGGGGAGACCCGGATTTAGAGACAACACAGAAGTTAATTCTTGAAATGCAGAAGTCAGGTGCAGATATCATCGAAATCGGAATTCCATTTTCTGACCCAATAGCAGAAGGCCCTGTTATTCAGGAGGCTGATTTGAGAGCTCTTAATAGTGGAACAACAACAGACAAATTGTTTGATGCAATAAAGGAAATAAAAGATCAGGTTACAATTCCGTTAATATTTATGACATATGCAAATGTTGTATACAAATATGGGACAGAAAAGTTTATGGGAAGATGTAATGAATGTGGTATTTCAGGCATTATTGTTCCCGATTGTCCATTTGAGGAAAGAGAAGAATTAGCACCATATTGTGATGCTGCAGGAATTGACTATATTCCGCTTGTTGCACCTACATCAAAGGAGAGAATTCAAGACATTGCAAAATCTGCAAAGGGTTATGTATACGTAGTTTCATCTCTTGGGGTTACAGGAGTTAGAGACAATATAACAACTGATTTGGGGGCAATGACAAAGCTTGTAAAGGAAGCGACAGACACACCTTGCGCAATTGGATTTGGTATTGCAAAGCCGGAGCAGGCTGCGAATGTATGCAAATATGCTGATGGCGCGATTGTAGGAAGTGCAATTGTAAAGATTGTTGCACAGTATGGTAAAGATTGTGTAACAAATGTAGGTGAATATGTAAAATCAATGAAAGACGCTTGCTTAAGTGTACAATAGTATTGTATTATCCTAATGTAAATGTTAACATTTTGAATGCTATGTGTGTCACACAGAGGTTATAGAATGGAGATTGATATGGAATTAGGAGTAATATTTGATGTCGACGGAACATTGGTTGAATCAATGGGAAGATGGAAGGATGCAGGACAGATTTATCTTGAGAAAATGGGCTGTAAAAATATTGAACCAGACCTTTATAAAAAAATGTTTGAACTTTCCATGGATGACACAGCTATTTATTTTAAAAATGAGTACCTTCCTGACAAATCATTACAGGAGATAGCAGATGGTATCAATGAAGTAATGTTTGATTTTTACAGAGATGAAGCTGAAATGAAGTTAAATGCTCGAAAGCTTCTCGATTATCTGTATGAAAAGGGTGTTCCAATGGTTGTTGCTACATCTACAGACAGACCACTTATTGATGTTGCATTTGAGAGATTAGGTTTAAACAAGTATTTCAAAAAAATTTATACAGCGACTGAATTTGGGATTGGAAAAGACAAACCGGATATTTATTTAGATATATTAAAAACGCTTGGATGCGAAGCAAAAAACACATGGTTTTTTGAAGATTCCCTGTATGCAATAAAAGTTGCAGGTAGCTTGGGAATAAAGACATATGGAGTGTATGACGAAACGTGCAAGGAAAACTGGGATGCCATAAAGAGTATAACAGATGCACATAGCGTAGAGCTTTTGGATAATCCGGAAAAAATATATAATATCCTGGTTGATAATTCAGGCAAAAGCAATAAAAAAATAATTTAATATATAATTCGCTTGGGGCACTATGTTCGAAGATAGAACTTGTAAATTACTATGATATTTCCAAAAATTGTATTGTTTTTATACTGATAATATGATAAATTATTTTGTGAAAAACTAGAAAGGGAGAAAAATAAAAATGAAAAAAACATTAAAGGGAATTTTCCTATTAGCAGCTAGCGTTGTGGCAATGCTTATGATTAACATGTGTGTATTTGCTGCAACACCAATCACAGTACCTACATTCAACACAGGATTTGAGGCGGCAAAGACAACAATTATTACTTATAAGAGTACAGATTATGTTGATGGTTCATATGCCGGTACAATTGTTCCATTGGTTGTGTCAGCACCAGGTACTATTCAGGTATCAGTTAATGCGGTAACACTTCAGAAAGATACTTATATTGAGTTGTTTACTGATGCTGCATGCACAAACAGAGTTGATTCGATGAGCTTTTATCTTGGAACAACTTCAAAGACAGAGTATATGTCTGTTTCATACGCCGGAACATATTATTTAAGATTTGAGTCAGGCTCATCTACATATAATCCACCAAATTATACTAACTCATTTTCACTGGGTGTTGCTGAATTTTCAAATACAGTAAAAACAATCAAATCAGGACAGACAATGAGATTTTGGAGCGATGATTCATCTGATTACAGATTATTTAAATATGTTGCGACTAGCACAGGTATGCTCACAGTTACAGGAAATGCTGATAATTCATCTTATGTAACTTTATTAGATTCAAGTAAGAAAGTAATTAGTGAATCAAGATCTTTGTATTCAAGCTCATCTTATACAGGACGTTTTGCAGTTAAAAAAGGAAAGACATATTACTTAAAGATATATAGCTATTGTTATAGTACTCCATCAGCATTCAAGGTGTCACAGAAAAAGATTACTGAAAAGAGCGGTTCAAAAAAGAAAAAAGCTAAAACAGTAAAGGCAAAGAAGACAATCAAGGGTACTCTTATCAATGGTACAGGCGAAATAGATTGGTACAAATTTAAAGTTACAAAGAAAAAGAAAGTAACAATCACATTTAAGTCATATACTGATGACTTCACCTATATGGAAGTATTTAACAGCAAAGGAAGAAGCATAGGTTATTGCTCTAACTGTCAGCAGGTTAAAAAATTACAATCTGTAGGAAAGCTTAGCAAAGGAACATACTATATCAAGATTTACAAATATAACAAAATTAAAGGTTCTGTTTACGATTTAAAATGGAAATAAAATAATTATTTAGAAAAGATGCCAATTCAGGCATCTTTTTTGATGCTTTTCTTGAAAAAATGATGCAATGATGTATAATAAATTGGTATGGCTGTAAATGAAAGGGAGTAATTGTTTTGAGTTTAAAAGAACTGCTTAAGAATAAAAAAGCAAAAAACTTAATAATTACAATATCTGAGATTCTTTTTGTTGCAGGAATAATCTTTGGAATTCTAATGTTTGTACAAAACAAAATTAACAAAGAGGCTGATGTTACCAGTGGATTGAATAAGAATCAATCAAACGAAGAAACAACTGCACAAGCAAACAATTATTCTGACAAATACACTATTGAAGTTAATATAAAAAAGAATGCAGTAATTATTTATCAGTATTCAAAGGATAAGAAGTCAAAAAAGCCTTATAAGGTTTTTCGTTGTACTATTGGAAGTAGTGTAAAAAAGGGAAAATACAAAACTTCCAGCAATTATTCATGGATAAAAACAAATGGTTACTGGCATAAATACAATACAATGTATGATGAAGGAGCTTATTTTCAAAGTGCAAACTATACTGACCATTATGACAATACATTGCAGATGAACTCTTACAAAAAGATTGGATCAAAGCAGAAAGCCGGAAAGTGTATTTTGCTCTCTGCGAAGGATGCTTATTTTATCAAAACAAAGTGTAGTAACAATACAGCTGTAGAAATAAAGAAGGGCAAAAGCAGTGACGTGCTTCCTCTGGCATTTGAACAGCAGATAAATCCTCAAGGCAAATGCAAATGGGAACCTACAGATCCAAGCAAGAACAATCCATATCTGAAAAAAGGAAATGGAAAGATTGTATCCGGATTGTCAACGGTTTACATTGAAAAAGGACATAAAGTCAATTATCTAAATAATCTTATTGCATTAGATGAGGATGGTACTGATGTCACATCTAAACTCACATATAAGAAGTTTAGTTCTGATGAACTGGGCAAAAAGACTGTTACCTTTACAATGAAAACTAAATCAGGGAAAAAGATTACATTAAAGCAGAAGTATGTGGTAGTTGATACAACACCACCGAAGGTATCCTGCTCGAAATCTTTGTTTACATATACGGTAGACAGCTTGGCTCAAAAGGATTTGAATACTACAAAGACTGTAAAAGCAATTATAAGTATGGTAAAGCAGGCATCATCGTGCAATGAAGCCGGAGCGACAATTACAGTCTCAACGGTTGAACCTGAACAGCTAGATGAAGGAAAGTTTCCTGTAGTTATAAAGGCAAAGGACTCTTCCGGAAATGTTGGCAATTTGACTGTCATGTGTGAAATTAAAGCCAAGAAAAGCCAGAAGGTAAAAAAGTTTGAGCCAAAAACAACAGCCAAAGCAAAGAAAAAGAAAAAAAATAAGAAAAAAGAGACTGAAAAAGAAACAACGAAAAAACCTACTGAGACAACAAAACAACCTGCTGAAATTGAGCAGGAGCCGACAGTAGTTAATGAATAATATTTATATACAGTTTAGGAGGAATTGATTATGGCAACACCTTATAATCATAAGGTTATTGAAAAGAAATGGCAGAAATATTGGGAGGAAAATGAAACCTTCAAGACAGATGTCTGGGATTTTAGCAAACCAAAGTATTATGCCCTTGACATGTTCCCATATCCATCAGGAGTAGGTCTTCATGCAGGACATCCGGAAGGATATACAGCTACAGATATTATGTCCAGAATGAAGAGAATGCAGGGATACAATGTTTTGCATCCAATGGGATACGATTCATTTGGTTTACCGGCTGAGCAGTACGCTGTAAACACAGGAAATCATCCAAACGGCTTCACTCAGGAAAACATCAAGACATTTTCAAAGCAGCTTAAGGAATTAGGATTCGATTATGACTGGTCAAAAACTTTGGCAACATCTGATCCAAAATTCTATAAATGGACACAGTGGATTTTCAAGCAGTTATACAATGACGGATATGCAAAATATATTGATATGCCTGTTAACTGGTGTGAAGAATTAGGTACTGTATTGTCAAATGACGAAGTGATTGATGGCAAGTCAGAGAGAGGTGGATTCCCCGTTGTGAGAAAGAACATGAAACAGTGGGTT
>CAZWAG010000058.1:11298-12048 GCA_964631845.1 uncultured Eubacterium sp. | reverse complement strand
CAGCGCAGGGCGTTGAAGCTCAGACGCTTGCAAATGTATATTTGGCACTTGATCATGATCTTGAAGTTTTCCCGGTAATAAATAAGATTGACCTTCCATCGGCAGATCCGGAGAGGGTTATAAATGAGATTGAAGATGTTATAGGTCTTGAAGCAGAGGATTCACCTCTTATTTCTGCTAAGACTGGACTTAACTGCGAAGACGTATTGGAGGCAATTGTACAGAAGATACCGGCACCGGAAGGAGATGCAGATGCTCCATTACAGGCATTGATTTTTGATAGCTTATACGATTCATATAAGGGTGTAATCGTATTTTGCAGAATAAAGGAAGGAACAGTAAAGCCGGGCGATAACATTAAAATGATGGCGACAGGTGCTACGGCAAATGTCGTTGAGGTAGGATATTTTGGCGCGGGACAATTTATACCATGTGATGAATTGTCAGCCGGAATGGTTGGCTATATCACGGCAAGTATCAAAAATGTCCGCGATACAATGGTTGGTGATACAGTGACAAACGCTGATAATCCGGCAGAAAATCCACTTCCGGGATACAAGGAAGTAAATCCTATGGTATATTGTGGTTTGTATCCTGCAGATGGTGCAAAGTATCCGGACCTACGAGATGCGTTGGAAAAGCTACAGTTAAATGATGCGGCATTAAAGTACGAGCCGGAGACATCTATAGCTTTAGGTTTCGGATTTAGATGTGGATTTTTAGGACTATTGCATCTTGAAATTATTCAGG
>CAZWAG010000058.1:0-11288 GCA_964631845.1 uncultured Eubacterium sp. | reverse complement strand
AGAGACTCGAGCGAGAATACGGCTTGGATCTTGTCACAACAGCCCCTAGCGTTATTTACAAGGTTTATAAAGAAAATGGAGAAGTTATTGACTTGACAAATCCAACAAACCTTCCGGATCCAAGTGAAATAGCATATATGGAGGAGCCAATTGTCAGTGCTGAGATTATGGTAACTACCGAATTTATCGGAGCAATTATGGAGCTGTGCCAGCAGAGACGAGGCAGATATATCGGCATGGAATACGTTGAGGGCTCAAGAGCGCTTCTCAAGTATGACATCCCGCTAAATGAGATTATTTATGATTTCTTTGATGCATTAAAATCCCGTTCAAGAGGATATGCTTCATTTGATTATGAGTTGAAGGGATACGAGCAGGCAAAGCTTGTTAAGCTTGATATTCTAATCAACAAAGAGGAAGTGGATGCACTTTCATTTATCGTTCCGGAAGCATCAGCCTATGAGCGTGGACGAAAAATGTGTGAAAAACTTAAAAAGGAAATTCCAAGACAGTTGTTTGAAGTTCCAATTCAGGCTGCAATCGGAAGCAAGGTTATTGCCAGAGAAACCGTTAAGGCTATGCGTAAGGACGTGTTGGCAAAATGTTACGGTGGTGATATTTCCCGAAAGAGAAAGCTTCTTGAAAAGCAGAAGGAAGGAAAGAAGAGAATGCGTCAGGTTGGAAATGTAGAAATTCCACAGGCTGCGTTTATGGCAGTTTTGAAGCTTGACGATGAATAAAAGGTAACAAATGGCAAATAGTGAAGCCTGTTTCGCTATTTGCCATTTGTTGTATAGGTAAAAAAATGAGAGATTTGGAAATATATATACACATTCCGTTTTGTGCAAGAAAATGCGTTTATTGTGATTTTTTGTCAGCACCATCTGACAAGGCAACAATGGAACGTTATGTGGATGCTTTAAAAAAAGAAATAAAACTAAATAAAGATAAAATGGCTGGGTATAAGATTAGCACAGTTTTTATAGGTGGAGGGACACCGTCTATCTTAGATGCAGCATTAATTTGCGATATACTGGACACGCTTAGAGAAAATGCATCTATAAGCGACACAGCAGAGATTACTATCGAATGCAATCCGGGAACAGTTGACAGAAAGAAATTGCTTGCATATAAATCCTGCGGCATAAACAGAATCAGCTTTGGTCTGCAGAGTGCAGACGATACAGAATTGAAAATGCTTGGCAGAATTCACACGTATGAACAATTTTTAGAGTCCTATAGGCTTGCCAGGGAGTGTGGCTTTGACAATATAAATATTGATTTGATGAGTGCTCTTCCAAGTCAGACATTGGATAGCTATGCTGATACTCTTGACAAGGTTATAAAGCTATCACCTGAACATATTTCTGCGTACAGTCTCATTGTTGAGGAAGACACGGAGATGATGAATATTGTAAGACATAATCCGAATATTTTACCGGATGAGGATGCTGAGCGCGAAATGTACTATTTAACAGGAGAAAAACTAAAAGCGGCAGGCTATGATAGATATGAAATATCAAATTATTCAAAGCCGGGCTTTGAATGTAAGCATAATATCGGCTATTGGAAGAGAGTTGAGTACCTCGGATTTGGAATAGGGGCAGCATCATTATACAGGCATTGCAGAATGACTAACACATCAGAGATATGTGATTATTTAGAGGGATTTAGCTGTGAGGTCGAGCATTTATCAGGAGAGGATGAAATGTCAGAGTTTATGTTTTTGGGACTTCGAATGATAGAGGGAGTGTCAGAAAGGGAATTTAAATCCTATTTTGGAATTGATATAAATGAAATATTTGGAGTGAAAATAGACAAGCTTATAGAGCAGAAATTGTTAGAGAAAAGTGATGATAGAATTTATTTAACTTCAAAGGGAATAGATATAAGCAATTACGTAATGTCTGAGTTCCTTTTGGATTGAAATACGATTATTTTTTTGATTTAAAAAGTATATTATATTTCCAATTTATGGTACAATACCAGTTAAGGCTTAAAAATGAAAGATTTAAATGAATATAGGGAGGATAAGCTAAATGAAAAAAACATTCAAGAGATTTTTTGCTATTGCGATGACTGCAATGATGGTTATCTCAATAGTCCCGGAGACAGATTTTAGTGCTTTTATCACTAGTGTAAAAGCGGCTGAAACACTGCCTGATGATTCGGAACAGATATCTAATCTAATACCTGATTTACATTTGAGTAATGCGATTAGATTGGCAGTAAAGGGTGACATATCAGCATCTGTAACAGTTAAGGATTTGAGAACCTTTACAGGAACCATTGATTTGTCTCAATACGATAGATATGACCTGATTGAAAGTCTTGAGGGATTGGGATATGCCAGGAAGGCTGAAGAAATTGATGCTTCTAAGCTTTCAAAGGTAAAATATATAAATGAAAGTGAATTCAAGTATTGTGAATTTACTACATTTGGTATGCCTGAAAATATAATAGAGATAGGCAAGGATGCATTTTCAGGCTGTCAGAATCTTACATATATTAAGTTGCCGGAAACATTGAAGACAATTCAGAGCGGAGCTTTTAATAATTGCAAAAAGTTAGATGGCATTAAATTGCCTGATGGTATTGAAAAAATCGGAAATAATGCTTTTGCAGTATGTGAAAGTCTGCAATCTATTGTTATTCCTGATGATATAAATGCGGCAGCAGAAAATGCAGGAGAGGAAACGACTATTGGAATTGGCGCAGGCGTTTTTTATGGATGTTCAAGTCTTACAAGCGTTACGATTGGTGCGGGAATGACTGCAATTCCGGCAAGCTTTTTAGCAAATACAACAAAATTGAAATCAATAGATATTCCAACTGCAATTACAAGCATTAGAGACGGAGCGTTCTCAGGTAGTGGAATCACGACTATTGATTTGTCGCAGAATACACAGATTGTAAAAATAAACAATTCTGTATTTAACAATTGTAAATATTTAGAAGAGGTTATATTGCCGGAGGGTATTGAAAGCATTGAGGAAAAAGCATTTTATTCATGCTCAAAATTAAGAGATTTTTCGTTTGTAACAAATCTTTCCAAGCTTAAGATAATTGGAGAAAATGCTTTTGCAGAATGTGGATTTGAAAGTATTGTTATTCCTAGCGAGGTAGAGCAGATTGGAAAGCAGGCATTTTATAGCTGCTCAAAACTAATAAGTGTAACAATAGAGGATTTTCAGGTGATTGATGGTGACAAGGTAAATTCAATTGGCTCTTATGCTTTTGCAGAATGTTCGCATTTGGAACAGGTACAATTGCCAAAGGAAAATGAAGAAAATCCACATGTTACCGTGGACATTGGCAGTTATGCATTTTATAAATGTATTCGTTTAAATGATGTTTATTTCCCAAAAAATTTAACAAAAATTGGGGATTATGCATTTAAAGAATGTGGTCTTAGCATTACAGACTGGGCAGATGAATATGATGATGTTGTAGGTAATGCTTATCTTGGAACGGTATATTATATTGAACCACAGTACATATCAGATTCAGTGGATAGTGGATATGATGAAGTTATAATGTACACACACAAGTATGAAAAGTATTATCAGCCAACTACAGCATATGTAGACATGAGCAAGGCCGTAGTTAGCGAGAGCAAAGCTTCTAGTGATGCAATTAAAATTGTAGTTGTAAAAGACGGAGGAGATCCTAAAAAAGATCCTAAAGTTCACACGCAGTATTACTTCGGAATGGAAAATGTTGATTTGTCTCATTGTCCAAATGTAACACTTGGTGTCGGGGCCTTTTATAAATGTCAAAATTTGAAAAAAGTAAGCCTTCCGGATGAATTGACAGCAATACCGGACCTTGCATTTGGAGAATGTTATACAGAAATCTACACAGGTGCTAAACAAACTGTAAGCAGTTTGTGGAAATATTATAGTGTTGACGATATTAAAATCCTAAGAGAATATAAAGGATTTAGCTCATATGAAGACAAATGGTACATTAGCCTTGAGACAGTAGAGATGGGGGATAATATCGAGACTATTGGAAAGGGTGCTTTTAGCCAGGACAAAAATCTCGTAATAAATGGAGAATTGCCAAGTCATCTTAAAAAGATTGATGCAACTGCATTTGAAGGATGTGAGTCACTTGGAGAGGTTGTGTTCCCAAAAGCATTAGAATATATTGGAAATTCAGCTTTTGCTAAAACGTCAAGATTATGTAGTGCTTATATGACTCCTAATAAAGCATTGGATATTGACGCATCATATGCGGTTAATCTTGCTTATGTAGGAAATTCTGCATTTGCTAAGAGTAGTATTAAAGAATTTGTAATGGATCAAAATGCTCCTCTTAATGTAGTTGCAGATAGCGCATTTTATGATTGTCAGTATTTGGATACTGTTGTGTTGGGTAAGAAAGTTGCAGATATAAAAAGCAAAGCACTGGGACTATGCCTAAGATTGAAAACAGTTGAGGTCTTTGACTCCTGCACATTCGAAAAGGATAGTATTGCGGGAGGTGAAAATACAAAAGGTTTCCCAGGAGCACTATCAGGAGTATATATATACACAATTGACGATGATGCATTTTACGCTACTAATCAGTTTAGCTTGAAAATAACGCCGGTAAATGATTATATTTCTGCAAGACAGAATAAAAATACAAAATTACCATTATACACAATTGATTATGATTCTTCAGGATACTATAAGGAAGTAAAGATTGGAGATTACGTATACGAATATAATCCGGATCAGGGAATACTTGACGGCGAGATGGACCAAATGAGTACATTGGCAATTCCAACTATGCAAAAGATGGTTAATACGGCCGTTGGAAATGATTATGTAAAGCCATATAATACAAATGCGTATGGATTGGAAGTTTTTGGATGTCAGGAAGTTCAAAAAATTGGCGTTAATATTCAGGAATATTTAGTGTTGGAAATTTATTCAAGTGGAACTACAAAGGTTACACGTGAGTATTTCCCAACAGTAACATATACAATGGATATCACAGCGGTTCCATGTACAGATATTGTTGTAGATGAAAATCAATATGTTAGCATTGCGGCTACAGCAAACGGTATAAAGATTGCTCCTGAATTTTTATCAGCAACGGGTGAAGAAATTACAGAGGATGTCGAGTGGAAGGTTCTCACGGGTGACTCTTATATCACGATGACTGTTGCAGACGATGGAAAATCTATTACTGTAAAGCCAACAGGTACAGGCTGTGGTAATGCAAGCATACAGGTTAAGGCCGGCAAGGTCATCAAAACAATTTATATAAATGTAATTGCTCCATGTAATTCGATAAGCATTTCGCCAAATAAGAATGTGGATCTTATGGTAGGAGATACATATGATATCACTGCTACTATGTCATACTCGGATGCTTACGCTGAATTGGCACAGAATAGTCCGGACAAGGCTATTTTTACAAGCTCAGATGAAAATGTTGTAAAGGTGTCAAAGGTAGTAGACGGCGAAGGGCATACAGTATGTACTCTTAAAGCTGTAGGAATCGGAAGTGCTACAATTACAGCAAAGGGAAGCGCAGGAAATAGAACAGCATCAGTAAAAGTAAACGTTTCATCAGAGGATTTGAAGCTTTTATTGAATAATGGAAATGGAACACAAATAAATAGTAATGATACTGTTGAGATGAGAACAAAGTCATCATCATACTACTATGAATTTAATCAGACACTGTTCTCTAATATGGCAGTTGTTGATATAGAAGATTCAACAATTGCAAAAGCAACAGTCTCAAAGGAGGCAAAGAGAGTTACATTTACAGCATTAAAGGCGGGTAATACAAAAGTTACGATATATCCGGAAGTGGGAACAAAGGAAAATGGAGTAACCTTTATCCTTTCAATAAGGGTTGATGTTACAAACATTAGGTTAGCATCAAAGATTATTGCTGAAGGAGAAACCGCATCTGTATTTACATTTATGGAAAACCTGCTTGGGGCTAGAATTACAGAAGCTAACAGCAGTTCATTCAAGTCCATTTCAGACAATCAGATTGTTTTTGAATCAAGTAATCCAACATATGTTACAGTTGATAATTTTGGAAATGTTACTGTAAAAAAATATTCAGATACAGTTAAAAATGTCTCAATCACATGCAAGGCATTGAATAGCAGTGGCGAAGTTGTAAAACAGGCATCAGCTACAGTTACATTGCAGAAGCCGGCAGTTAAATCTGTTCTCATAACGGGCTCAAGCACTTTGTATGTTGGTGTTACTGAACAGTATAATATCAATGTTTATCCGACAAACGGCAATTATAGCAGAATGAAGGTTGATGTTATTTCGGGTGATGTCTCATCTGTAGTAGTGCAGCTTAGCTCAAATAATGCTTATATGAATATTACACCGAAGAGGACAGGAAGAGTTGTGGTGAAGGTTTCTTTGGCTTCCGGATTTGATACCTTAGCATCAGGTGTTATCACAATAAATATTGTCAAGGTAGGAAAGACATCCTTCAAAAAGCCAAAGAGAGGCAAAAAGAAACTTACTCTAAAGTGGAAGAAGGTTTCCGGAGTTGCCGGATATCAGATTCAAAAATCAAAGTCGTCATATAATGGATTTAAAACAATAAAGACAATTAAGTCAGGAAAAACTGTAAAATACACAGTAAAGAAATTAAAATCTAAAAAGACTTATTACTATAGAATCAGAGCCTATAAGTATACATCAAAAGGTGTTAAGGTTTATAGTGATTGGAGTAAAGTAAAAGGATATAAAGCAAAATAATAAAAAACTGTTGTGTTAGTGATTGAAAATCGCTAATACAACAGTTTTTTTGTAGTATAATAAATATGTGAAAAAATTTAAAGGAGTTATTAGTTATGAGTAAAAATTATATAGAAGAAAATATAAGAGAAGAATATAGAAATCTAACAGAAACTCTAATTGAAAAGAAAATGACAATTACAACAATGGAAAGTGCGACGTCAGGACAAATAGCATCGCTCATCACTGATACAGCAGGCTCGTCAGCAGTTCTGAAAGGAGCGTTCATAACATACTGCAATGAAGCAAAGATTATGCAGGGAGTTCCGGCAGAGGTGATAGACAAATATACTGTATATTCAAGGGAAACAGCAGTAGCGATGGCAAAAGCGTGTGGGTCGGTGTATAAGGCTGATATTAGCATCGGAGTTACAGGCACCATGGGAAATGTGGATCCTGCGAATGCAGAAAGCTCTACGCCGGGACAGGTTTATTTTGCTATAATTATTAATGGAGAAATAAAAGATTACTATATTGAGCTAGAGCCTCAACCAACAAGACTGGCATATAAGCTGGCGGTGGCAAAGGAAATATATGATGCATTGATTACAAGACTGTAAAAAAGTCTCTTTTTGTAATCTAATAAGCATCATACCCTATTCCACTATAGTGTTAAGCCACACATCCTTCTTGATTAGAACAAAACCAATAAATGCCTTGATTGCTTCTAAGCAATGTACAATAGCGAATATATAAATGATATGAAGAACTGTAAAATGTGCCAGACACATAGACACAGGCACATTTACAGCCCATATATAGCAGCTGTCAAACAGGAAGGTTATAATTGTTTTTCCGCCGCTTCTCAGTGCAAAATAAGCTGCATTTGTATAAGCATTAAAAGGTGTCACGATAGCAAAAACTAATATAAATCTTGTAGCAAGATATCTTATTTCGTCGGTAGTGTTATAAATCTGTGGAAAGATAGGAGCAATTATCACAAGTATAATTGAAATTCCTATAGCAGTAAGCACAGAGAAAACAGCCATTTTACGATTTGTGTCTTTTGCCTCTTCAAGCTTGCCTGCACCAAGTAACTGACCTATTACGATGGCAATAGTAGTTCCCATAGTAACAAACACTATATTAAAAATATTGCTAACAGTATTGTTAATATTAATAGCACCTATTGCGGCAAGTCCACGGGTAGAAAATGCCTGAGTTTGAATAGTGAGGCCCAGAGACCACAATAGTTCATTAAAGAGTATAGGTGTACCCTTTGTCGCAACATTTTTTACAAGGGACATAGGTACTCTAAGGCTTCTGTATGCGCCCTTTATAAACTTGAACATATCTGAATGCTTATGTGTGTACACAATGAGAATAATACATTCAATATATCTGGACATACCGGTTGCAATTGCAGCACCGGCTACGCCAAGTGCAGGGAATCCAAATTTACCAAAAATTAAAATATAGTTAAATACAACGTCCACAACGACAGCAGATACACCTGCCACCATTGGAATTACAGTCTGCCCGGCTTCCTTCAAAGTAGTGCTATATGCATTTGAAATAATAAAAGGAGGAACGCCAATCAACATAACGAACAGGTAAGTCTTTGCAAATGAATAAGTTGCTTCTATATTTCCTGATTCGCTTCCCTCATGAAGGAATGTATTTATTAGTGGATTATATAATGTAAGAAAAATCACGAGACTTGCTGCAATTAAAAAAATTGCAATAATGATTTTGAGTCTGAAAACATTTCGTACACCCTTGTCATTTTTTGCACCAAAATATTGAGCAGAAAAAATCCCGGCAGCAGACATTCCACCAAAAACCGCAAGGTTAAATACAAAGAATAATTGATTTATGATAGCGACACCTGTCATCTGGTCAGTGCCAAGTCGTCCAACCATGACATTATCTAAGAGGTTTACCATATTTGTCATTAAGCTCTGTATAATAATTGGCAAAGCGATAGCCATAATCATTTTATAAAATTCTTTATCACCAAAATATTTTTGTCTAAAACTCTGTTTCATTTTAATACTCCATAAAATTTATCATTTGCACATATCAAAATAATATGAGCATAAATTACTTGTTTAATATATTAATAATAATCTCATTATATAAATAGCGTCAGACAGTAGAATATCATATAAGAGATTGGCATGTCAAAAAAATTAAAAAAGATTGTTGACTTTTTGACAAAAGGGGATATAATAACAACAGATAGTTAATTAGCACTCGAAATAAATGAGTGCTAACAAATAAAAATCTTCATACAATTATAGAAGGGAGATGTCTATGGAGCTTGACGAGAGAAAAGAGAAAATCTTACACGCTGTTATTAGAAACTATTTAGAGACTGGCGAGCCGGTGGGTTCCAGGACTATTTCAAAATATACAGACTTGAATCTAAGTTCAGCGACTATTAGAAATGAGATGTCTGATCTTGAGGATATGGGCTATATCATTCAGCCACACACATCTGCAGGGCGTATTCCTACAGACAAGGGCTACAGATTTTACGTAGATCATATGCTTCAGCAAAAGATTGATGAACTTAGCGAGAGAGAAAAACAGGTCTCCGAAAGAGAAGAGCTACTCTTTGAAAAGGTTGATAAGGTCGAGACGATGCTTCAAAATATGGCAAATGTTTTGGCTACAAATACAAACTACACAACAATGGTATCCGCACCTAAATCAAAGGGGAATAAAATTAAGTTCATACAGCTTTCTCTATTAGAAGAAAAACAGTTGTTATGTACAGTCGTTTCAGATAAAAATCGTGTAGTTAACAAGATTATTGATATTGAAGATGAAGTCAACCAGGAGACAATCGTAAGATTGAATGTTGCAATAAACACAGCGCTTGCAGGATTGTCATTAGAAGAAATTAACCTCGGTGTTATTTCAGCGCTCACATCTCAGGCAGGCAATTTAGAAAGCCTTGTAAACCAGATTCTTAAAACAATCACTGAGACAATCAGTACAGAGGAGCAGATGAAGATATACACATCAGGTGCAACAAACATCTTTAAGTATCCTGAGTTGAGTGACAAAGAAAGAGCAAGTCAGTTGCTTTCTACATTAGAAGAAAAGTCTCAGCTCACTGAATTGATTAATGAAGATGATGAGACCGGCATACAGGTGTATATAGGAAATGAGACACCGGTTCAGTCTATGAAGGACTGCAGCGTAGTTACTGCCACATACGAATTGGAAAGTGGATTTAAGGGAACTATAGGTATTATCGGTCCAAAGAGAATGGACTACGAAAAGGTAGTAGAAACCCTTAGAAGTGTCAAAAAGCAGATAAGTGATACTTTTAAGGATGAAAAATAAAACATGTCATTGAAAGGTAATGTTATGAGTGAAGAAAAAAAGGTAGATGAAGTATTGGAGGAAGAGGTTGTCACAGAAACAGCTGAAAAAGAAGAGTCAACATCAGAGGCTGATGCTTCACAGGATGTAGAAAAAACTGCTGACACTCAGGCTGAAGAAAACACTTCTACTGAAGAAGAAACAACGACAGGCGACAGTGAAGAGCAGGAAACTGCAGAGAAAGAAAAAAAGAAAAAGCCTTTTGGAAAGAAAAAGGACAAAAAAGATGAGCAAATAGAAGAGCTGAATGACAAATATCAGAGACTATTTGCTGAATTCCAAAACTTCCGTTCAAGAAGTGAAAAAGAAAAGCAGTCAATGTATGACATGGGAGCAAGAAGTATAATTGAAAAAATACTCCCAATTATAGATAATTTTGAAAGAGGTGTGGCTGCACTTAGTGAGGAAGATTTAGGTTCAACCATAGGCCAGGGTATGGACCTTATCTATAAACAAATGACATCAGCACTTACAGATATGGGAGTTGAAGTCATTGAAGCAGAAGGTGCCCAGTTCGATCCGGAGCTTCACAATGCAGTAATGCATGAAGACAACGACGAATTTGGCGAAAACATTATATCCCAGGAATTTCAAAAGGGATATAAGTACAAAGAAACTGTCATCAGACACAGTATGGTCAAGGTGGCAAACTAATTAAGAGTGAAAAGTGAATTGCGAATAGCTAATTGTGGCGAGTAGCAATCACAGCATTATATTTAAGGAGGAATATAAAATGGGAAAGATTATTGGTATTGATTTAGGAACAACAAACTCATGTGTAGCAGTTATGGAAGGTGGAGAACCTACTGTAATTACAAATGCTGAAGGTGCTAGAACAACTCCTTCAGTTGTAGCATTCAAAAAAGATGGTGAAAGATTAGTTGGTGACAACGCAAAGCGTCAGGCAGTAACAAATGCTGACGGTACAATCTCATCAATCAAGAGACATATGGGAACAGACTATAAAGTAAACGTAAACAACAACAGCTATACACCACAGGCTATTTCAGCTATGATTCTTCAGAAGTTAAAGGCTGACGCAGAAGCTTATCTCGGAGAAAAGGTTACAGAAGCAGTTATCACTGTTCCAGCTTACTTCAATGATGCTCAGAGACAGGCTACAAAGGATGCAGGTAAGATTGCAGGTCTTGATGTAAAGAGAATTATCAACGAGCC
>CAZWAG010000057.1:0-12400 GCA_964631845.1 uncultured Eubacterium sp. | reverse complement strand
CTGTTGGAGCCTGTGTAGGTGCCTGCGTTGGTGCTACCGTTGGTGCATCTGTAGGGGCTACCGTAGGAGCCTGTGTAGGAGCTACCGTTGGAGCCTGCGTTGGCGCTACTGTTGGTGCCTGAGTAGGTGCCTCTGTTGGCTTTGCTGTTGTAGGTGCTACTGTAGGAGCCTGTGTCTCAGGATCGGTTTCTTCAGTTGAGCCATTTGCTGATGTTAACGTTGCTGTGTTAAGTCTCTTTATTTCATTGTTAATTTCACTCATCTGTGAAAGTCCGTTTATTTTAAAGTTCTTTGCAGCTGAGAAACAACACTTCATCATTCCGGTAAACTCTACTGTCTCACCTGCCCCTAAAGCACTACTTGATGTCAGCGTTACTGTATTAAATGAATAATCCTTTTCAGTTACTGAATATGTACCACCCCATGAGCTTGTAAACTTACTTGACTTTGGAAGGTCAAAGCTGAATGTATATCCTGAAGGCCATGAGACTCCTGAATTATTAGTTACTTTAATAGAATATGTATAATTTGGATGATCATACTTTCCTCCAAAATCTACATCAAAGTCAATTGCATTGTTTGTGTATTCAACATCAGATGTTACTGTTGAAGGACCTGCAGCCTTGAACTGATTATAGAACATTGATGTCAATGTATCTCCAATGACATATTTCTGCTGTGCTTCATCATAATCATAATCCCCGTGCATTACCCAGATAAGTACACCACCGAGGTTCTGATTCTTTACATAATTGATTCTTTCCTGTACTGACTCTGTATCTTCGAATGTCAGGAATGTATTGTTTGATGCATTCCAAATATGTGGAACCTTTCCCACATCGTCCCATACTCTCTTATAATTTGAATTTGTCTTCATGAGATTCATAACGTGCCAAAGTGGATTTGCACCTGCTGCAACCTCATTTCCATTTGAATCCAAATCACACCAGAGATTTAAATTGTCTGTGGCATTTGTAAGTGGCATACTTGATGTTCCGTGAAGACCATTTGTTCCGCCTGATACATTTGTCCAGCCTCTAGTATAATAAGGTACACCCATCAATATTTTTTCCGACTGAACCTTTCCTCTATAAAATTTATACGACCAATCAAATCCCAATGTCTTAACGTCCATTGAAGCTGTTTCTGTATCAGCTTCATCCGGATATAGGTTTGCCTGATTTTCTACGTAATTGTTCCAACCACCATGGTAATCATATGACATAATTGATACGAAATCCAAGTAATCTAAGAAGTCTGAATTTGTCTGTCCGCCAAGCACCCATGAAGATGCTGAAACAGCTGATGTTAACCAGTAATATTTTCCATCTTCCTTTGAAGCCTTTCCTAATTCTTCACTAAGAATCTGAATAAACTGTTTATATCTGTTTGAAATACCTGGTCTGATTGACTCTGTAAAATCTGTATAATTACCTGATAATGGTGTCTCTGATGGGAACTCAAAGTCGATGTCAATGCCATCAAAGCCATATTTTCTAATAAATGTAATTGCTGAAGCAGCAAATTTTCTCATGCTTGCTTCATTCTGTGTTGCATACCAAAGTCCTTCTGAAGCACCCCAACCTCCTGTTGAGATAAGAACTGTTACGTTAGGATGCATCTTTTTCAAAGTGTGCATTATATTGAACTGACCATAATAACCAAGTGATTCATCCATCTTGATTTCCTGACCATCATGTACAAACTTTGTATCTTCAAACTTGTTGTTGATGTCATTCTTTGGATCACCAACTTCTATTTCACAAGTATCTTTATTTACAATACCAAACGCATACTGAACATGAGTGAGCTTGTCCCACTGAAGGTCTGCTATATTAAAATGCTCATGTGCATCTGAATCTATCGCATAGCTTGGGAAATATCCAACTACCTTTTTATTGTAATATGTAGCTGGAAGAGTTACACCCTGAATGTTCTTTCCAACCTGTGGATTCAACGTTTCTGTTGCAGGACTTCCTGTAAGTGAACCGCTTCCTGAGCCACTGTCACCGCCTGTGCTTCCTGAACCGCCTGATACTAACACCCAAACAGAGTCTGTTCCCGGTTCATTACCCTGTGTCCACCACTGCGCTCTGTACGTATTTCCATTGTAAGTTACTTCATCTCCACCTACATATATAGCTGTGCTGCTCCATTCGCTTGCTGCAGATACAGTGTAATTCATAACACCAATACCTGTTCCGGTAGAAATGGTCGAAACTAACATAACTGCCACCAGCAATCTGGCAACTGTTTTTCTCATGTTCAAAACAAATTTTGATTTCATAAAAACTATCCCTTTCCTCTTTCATTTTCTATTGTCCGAATATTTAAAGCTTTTCAAATTATAGCAAAAGATTTTTTTATATTGAATATATCTTTTGCTATTTTTTAAAAGTCGCCAATTTTAGAAAGGTTTAACCAAATAAAATCAATTTTATTTTTTAATAATATTAGGGTGTCAAAAGGTCGACCTTTTGACACCCTAATATTAATATCCAAATGCTGTCATTTCAAAAAGTGAATATCCATAGCCTGTGGCTCTTGTAATTCCTCTCATTTTTATATATCGTGCATTTGCATTTATGTATTTTGATTCAATATCACCACTGCATGTCAGTGTTGATGTTGTTGACCAGTTGACACCATCTGTAGAATATTCAATCACATATGTCGCTGCTCTGGCTGCTTCCCACTGCAATTTTACATATTCTACATATTTTACTGAGCCAAGGTCTAACTGAATCCATTCATTATCTGTCCATGCCGAAGACCAACGTGTAGCTGTATTTCCATCTGCAACATTTCCTGCTACAAGACTGTCATTTTCCTGACTTGACGCTGTAACACTTGATTTTCCTGTACTGATATCTCCTACCACTTTTTGTGATGTAGTTGTAGGTGCTACTGTAGTTGTTTCTTCAGCGTTTTTCTTTGCCAATACAGAAATTTCATAAATTGATACACCGTATGATGTTGCACGCTTATCACATACAATTCTAATATATCTTGCAGTCTTGTTATAAATATAATTTGTTGTTTCCGAAGAATAGCTTGCTGAACCTGATGAGCTTGCCGTAGTAAAGTTTACACCATCCATCGAATACTGAATACTATACTGTCTTGCATAGGCTGCTTCCCACTTGATTCCGATAGTTGCAACTGTATATGATGCACCTAAATCTAACTGAACCCATTCTCCGTCAGCCCACTTTGATGACCAGCGAGTTGATGCGTCTCCGTCGTTTACATTGCCTGCTTTTAGGCTGTCACTTTCTTCACTTGAAGCTGATGCCTTTGCAATTCCTGCCACATCAGAATAGCCCGCTGTAGTTGTCTCCGGTGCCTTTGTAGTTGTTGCTGCGACAGTTGTCTGTGCAACAGTCGTTGGAGCCTGTGTTGTTGTCTGTACTGTAGTTTCAACAGCATTACCTGTTACGTTTACCGAAACATATGACGGTGTGCTTTCAACTCCGTTATATACTGATGTAACCTTAACTGTATGGTTTCCGGGAGCAATTTTTCCATATGTATAATAATTGCAGAACACTCCACTTGCCTTAAGAACATCATCTATATAAACATTATATGTGCAGCCTGAATTTATTCTTTCTGCATCCTGTCCCCAAACAACTCCGACTGTGTTGTCCGCAGGACATGAAGCTGTAAGTCCAATGACTGTGTATGGGTTTGTTGAAGCATTCGTTGTAGTAGGTACAGTTGTTGGAGCCTGAGTTGTCGCAGCTGTTGTTGGAGCTACTGTTGTAGGCACTGTTGTTGGTGCTACAGTTGTTGTGTAGGCTACAGTTGTCTCAGGTACTGAAGTATCTGTAAGCTCAACCTTTTCTACAGTAACAGCAGTTCCTGCAACTAATTTCGAAAGATCAAGGAAAAACTTGAATCTGTTTGTTGTTGCTGTGTATTTGCCTGAAAATACATTTTCTCCCTCTTTTAATGTGAGAGTTTGAAGATTTACATTGTTGCAGTCATCCTTCAGCAAAACAGATGCTCCTGCTTTGCTTGAATTAAGTTTTACTACATAATTGTATTCATGTCCCGGAATTACTTCCTGCTCATTTGTGTATGCCTGAATTCCCCAATCTGCAAGATTGTTTGTTTTTACATTTAATGAAAATCCCTCTAATGTGTCCCCAGCCTTATATGATGCTGAAGCTCCGGCCCATGAGCCTACATAGTAATTCCATGCGCCTAAGTTAACATTTTCATCCTGTTTGCAGTTTTCGTAATTATCTCCGACTAATGCCTGAATACATTTTCCTGCATTTACAACTCCGTAATTTACCTTGCTTGCCGAGCTTTCAGCCACATCTGTTGCTGTTGTTCGCATAATTTCTAATGCCTCATCTGCTGTTATATCTGCATCAATTGATCTCATCATTGCTGCAACTGCCGCAACCATAGGTGACGCAAGAGACGTACCATTTGCAACTGTATATGCGTTATTTATGCTCAATGTGTAAATGCCTGTTCCCGGTGCACATATATCAATATTTGGTCCGTAATTTGATGTTGAAGAAAGATTGTTTCCACTATTTGTATTTGCAACGCTTATAACCCCTGGAGTACATGCCGGATAAAAATATTCATCCTTTCCATTATTTCCCGCCGCTGCAACAACAATAATATTTCTTTCTATTAGGTCAGCAACCTCTGAATTATATACAGTAGAATTTCCTGTTCCACCTAAGCTTAGGTTTATTACTTCCGCACCATTTTTTCCGCAATAATCCATACCCTTAATTACATCCGATGCATGAAAACGGGTTTTTCCGTCCGTATCCCTAAACGAAGCATAGACCGCTAATAATTCTACTACACTGTTGTCATAGCCCGAAGCCACACCGGTAACAAACGCGCCATTGTTTGCCTCTGCCGCAATAACACCTGAAACTGCTGTTCCGTGATAATAGTTTTGTGTTTCTTCGCACTGTGATAATAATGTCTGTTCTCCATCCACAATTTTTACTGACAATGGTGATAACACATTTTTAAGGTCAGGGTGATCTACCTGAACTCCTGTATCGATAACACCAACTACTACCTTTCTATGTGGGTTTGCGCTTAAAATATCCCAAGCATCTCTTGTATTTAATGTATTCAAATGATACTGATTTGATATAAATGGATCATTAGTTGCATCATTCATTGTAGCAGTCAAATCAACTATATCATTGCTTTGAACTGTACTTGTAATAGAATAGTCCTCATAAGCATCCTCAGCTGCTTCAACTGTCTGTCCCAATGAAATCTCAATGTCACAAATATATGCACCTGCAATATTCTTGTAGCATGATCTAACCGAACCATTCTCTGCTTCAACAACAGCATTGATTTCGTCCTTTGTTGTGCCCTTATCAAATCTGGCAACTACAACACCTGTTTCAAAACCATTGTCATTACCTAAAGCTCTTTCCTCTGCAGCTTCCTTATAATCAGCTACTACTTCGTCTGCTCTATTATCTACTGTATTTTCAAACTTTTTGTATTCATCAAAGTTTTCTGTCTCGTAATATGACGTCAATGCTGAATTTAAAGCTGCATCAAAATCAACTTTATCTTTGTAAGCATTAACTTCCCTTGCAGCCTTTACTCCATCTTCTAAAGCTTCGTCTGCTATAGCATCCAATTTTTTATCTGAGATGCCGGTTTTTTCAATTTCATCAAAAACTGATACTTCAACTGTTTTGGTTGTATCATTTCCTGAAACTGAATAAAGGTTAGTGTTAGCAAGAGAAAATGTCATTGCTAATACTAAAGTAACACTTAATAACTTATTAATAATATTTCTTTTCATCTTAAACCCTCCAATTTGACTTCTAATTAGTCCGAGAGGGAATGTAACATAGAAAAACGTTTCAATCAATATATAAAAATGTTTTTTGTGCAAAATAGTGAGATTATTTAAAATTGGGAGCGTTTTCTAAAAATAATTTTATTAAAATTTACTGTTTTTTATTAACCCAATAATTCTAGCATTGCTTTTCTACATATTCTCAATATCGTACATAACGTTGAGTAATTTTATTCCGGTTTCTGTTTTGAATACTCTGTCTCTAAAATGACAAATGCTCTCTGACTTTAAATCATCCTCGTAGGCATTCACAATAAAATCTGCTTCCAATAATATCTGATAATCCTTTCCGTCTACTCCATCGTATGTATGATGATGTCCAATCAAATAACATACTCTGTCTAGTTCTTCTTCTTTCACTTCCGGAAAGGCTTCAAGCATTTGTCTTGCATAAAAAGGTCCTTCCTTTTCCTGGATTTTACCATCGCACCTGCCATATTTTTCTTCACTTGGGCATATTCCTATATCGTGTAAAATAGCGGCAATATCTAGTACCTTCTGCGTTTTTTCTTCCAACCCTTCTAATTTTCCAATCATATGTGCATATTCAAACACTTTTGTGAAATGCTGGATTCTTTTAGGGTCACCCTTATCAAACTCTACCATTTTCATAATTAATTTTTCATTTAACATATTTTTCATCCTTTCAATAAAATGCATCATATTCTAACTGCAATAATTACTTTATTTTAGCACATGACAATTTTTCTTGAAATAATATATTTTCCATTGAATTTTAACGTCCAAAAGTTTATTATAATGTTTGTGGCTACAAAGGATAAAGCCATAAATATTTTTCAAATGGAGATGAGTAAATATGATTAGAGTAGGTATTTTTGGGTACGGCAACTTAGGAAAGGGCGTTGAAGCCGCTGTTGCCAAAAACGATGATATGGAATTGGTAGGAGTTTTCACAAGAAGAGATCCTTCTACTGTTCAGGTTATCACAGAGGGTGCAAAGGTTTATCACGAAGATGCACTAAAAGATATGACAAATGATATTGATGTACTTGTACTTTGTGGAGGAAGTGCTACTGACCTTCCTGAGCAGACTCCAAAGTATGCTTCATTGTACAATGTCGTAGACAGCTTTGATACACACGCACGCATTCCTGAACATTTTGCAAATGTTGATAAGGCTGCAAAAGAAGCTGGCAAGACATGTCTTATTTCCTGTGGATGGGACCCGGGTATGTTCTCACTCAACAGACTATATGCAAACTGCATTTTACCGGACGGTTCAGATTATACTTTCTGGGGCAAGGGTGTAAGCCAGGGGCATTCAGATGCTGTTAGACGTATCGAAGGTGTAAAGGACTGCAGACAGTACACTATTCCGGTTGATGCCGCACTTGACGCTGTAAGAGCCGGCAAACAGCCTGAGCTTACAACTAGAGACAAGCACACAAGAGAATGTTTTGTTGTTGCTGAAGAAAATGCAGACCTTGCAAGAATTGAGTCAGAAATTGTAAATATGCCAAATTATTTTGCAGACTATAACACAACTGTTCACTTCATTACTGAGGAAGAAATGAAAGCTAACCACAGCGGTCTTCCACACGGTGGTAATGTAATCCGTACAGGTGTTACAGGATTTAACAATGAAAACACTCATGTAATCGAATACAAGCTTACACTTGATTCAAATCCTGAATTCACCGGTTCAGTGCTCACAGCATACGCAAGAGCTATCGCTCGTTTAAACAAAGAAGGACAGACAGGATGTAAGACAGTATTTGATATTGCACCTGCTTATCTTTCAAATAAATCAGCTGAAGATTTGCGTGCTCACTTATTATAAAATTTTAGTGCCTTCTTATTTTATATAATTTGAGTGCCCACGCAACGTGTGATTAGCACGAATAAAACAAATTAATCATTAAAAGGGCTTATATGGTGAGAAAAGTATCAAACCAACGCTTTCAAGCTATTTGATACCACTCAAAATCTAAAAAGCATTAAACTAAGGTGAAATTGGTATCAATTCAAACATAAACATACTGTTTGATACCACTAACAAGCAAAAACAATAAAGCCGAGCCTGCAAGTAGTATCAAATCAACCAAAAACATATCTGCTGATACCAATTACAAGCAAAAATAAGAAAATCGAGCCTACGACTGGTATCAATTCAATGTAAATATGCCGATTTGATACTTCTACAAAAAAACAGTCAGATTATGTAAATCACAATCTGGCTGTTTTTATATAACCATATAACAAAGTCACTTTTTTGTATAAATTGAATTTAAAAGTATAAAAAAACAATTTAAAATTACAAAAAATGAAGTTACCTCAACTTTATAAAATAGGAATTCCTGCTTCCTTACATATCCTCAATGTTTCTGCATCCCATACTGAAGACTGAACCTCGCCGATATGAGCACAAGATAATAAATACATGCACAAACGAGACTGACCTATACCGCCTCCAATAGTAAGAGGTAATTCGTCATTGAGCAATGCCTTGTGGAATGGAAGCTCTCTTCTGTCATCACAGCCTGCAATTGTAAGCTGACGGTCAAGTGATTCTTTGTCTACTCGAATACCCATCGATGAAATTTCAAATGCATGACCTAAAACCTTGTTCCATACGATAAGATCTCCGTTGAGTTCCCAATCATCATAGTCAGGTGCTCTGCCATCATGTGGTTCTCCACTGGCAAGGTCGCCTCCGATTTTGCAAAGGAACACTGTCTTATATTCTTTTGCTATGGCATCTTCTCTTTCCTTTTTAGTCATTTCCGGATACATATCTTCCAATTCCTGAGTAGTTATAAATTTTACATCCTTTGAAATAGGATAGGACACTGCAAGATTTGGGAATAATAATCTCAAATTCTTTTCAGTGGAAGCAATTGCTTTTACAATCTTATTGACAATGCTATGTAAAAACTCTTCATTTCTTTCATCTTTTGTGATTACTCTTTCCCAATCCCATTGGTCAACATATACAGAATGTATATTGTCTAATTCTTCATCTCGTCTAATAGCATTCATATCTGTCACAAGACCAGTGCCTGCTGCAAACCCATAATCATGCAGAGCCTGTCTTTTCCACTTTGCAAGGGAATGAACTACCTGTGCTGTAGTTCCTGTTGCCGGAATGTCAAAATCAACAGGTCTTTCCACACCATTTAAGTTGTCATTTAATCCTGTCTTTTCCTCTAGAAAAAGAGGTGCTGAAACTCTTCTCAAATTTAATTCTGAGCTGAGTTTATCTTCAAAAAATCTCTTAATCATAGAGATAGCCAACTGTGTTTCATAAGTGTTGAGTATCGGTGAATACTCTTCTGGAACAAATACTTTATTCATCGTTTATTCTCCTGAAAACATACATATTTTTATCTGTCTTATTGTATCATCTATGTGAATATTTTACCACTTATATCTCAATATTTTTCCTGTCATCTTTATACAATCTTAATGCTTTTCATTCAAAATTTATACTCTCTTAAGAACTAAAATTTTACAATATAGAAAAAAGAATTTAATAAAAGGATGTATTTCAAAACAATAGGCAGTTGTCCGCAAAGCTTTTCGAGTATGGCTACTGTCTCAAAGCACTGTTTAAGCCTGATAGGGCGAGTTTGCGAAGGACGCAGTTAATAAGCGGCGCAGAAAAGTTGGATAAGGAGAAAATGTATGAAATCTATATTATTAGTCGGAGTTGGAAGATTTGGCAAGCATATCGCATTGCAGCTTAATAAACTTGGTCATCAGGTTATGGCAGTTGATATTTCAGAAGAACAAATAAATAAAATTCTGCCATTTGTCACCAATGCTCAAATTGGTGACAGCACAAATATTGATTTTCTCAATTCTCTTGGAGTGAGAAATTTTGATGTTTGCATAGTTACTATCAGCAAAAGCTTTCAGAGTTCACTTGAAACAACATCAAACTTGAAAGAATTGGGGGCTTCTTTTGTAGTAGCGAGAGCCTATAGAGATGTTCACGCTAAGTTTCTTCTTAGAAATGGTGCTGATGAGGTTTTATACCCTGAAAAACAACTTGCAAAGTGGGCTGCTATACGATATGCCTCAAGCCATATACTGGACTATATAGAATTAGATGAGACACATTCTATTTTTGAGGTGTCTGTTCCAAAATCATGGATTGGACTTAGCATTGGAAAGCTTGATATTCGTAAAAAATATAATGTGAATATTATGGCTATCAAGAAAAACGGAGTAATGGATATGGCAATCACACCTGATACACTGCTGACAGAAGAAATAACAATGCTTGTATTAGGTGAATATAAGGCACTCCAAAAATGTTTCCATATTTAGTCAAAGCCTTCTTAGATAGGAGTGAGTCGTGTGAAAGAAATTATTTTTATTGTAGCGATTCTTGTAATTTTTGCCTTCGGCTTTTATTTAACGCGCTGCTTAGATATATTCTTAGAAGAAAATTATAAAAATACCCTTATTGACATTGACAAAAAAGAGCCTTCCCAAGTTGTTCTGACCGGTAATTTAACGGATGATGAAATCATTGAGGAAATTCATCATTTTAGGAAAAATCATAAAAATATGGAGATTTATCTTCGTGAAGACAGTACTATTGATTTGACGTAGTATCTAATAGTTCAAACACCTGACTGATAGATTATTTTGTAATTCTATGGTATTATTTTTATCTATATTAGCAAAGGTGGTAGCAATAAAATGAACCTGAAAAGAAACATAGATTTGCACAACGAAGAAGAACATTCACATGTATGTTTGTTAACTTCTCCATCAAATAAATCATTTATTCGAACTGCTGCAATACCAACGTCAAAAGATTATTTAATCCTTTTTATTATTCTTGCAATTGCAACCGGTATAGGCACTTTATTTAGTGTGTTAGGATTTACGGAAGCAAATATTATAACCTTATATCTTCTTGCAGTATTGCTCATATCACTCTTTACAAAAAGCTATTTTTGCAGCGTATTAAGTTCATTATTCAGTGTATTACTATTTAATTTCTTCTTTACAGAACCAAGATTAACTTTGCATGCTTACGAGCAGGGGTATCCGTTTACTTTTATTATAATGCTTATTGCTTCACTCATTACCGGAACATTAGCTGATAAACTCAAAAATCATGCAAAGCAGTCTTCTCAGGCAGCCTTTCGAACCAGAGTACTTTTTGATACAAACCAACTTTTACATAAGGCTGTAGATGAGAATGAAATAATAAGCATAACTGCCACCCAACTCATAAAATTGCTAAATCGGGACATTATCGCTTATACAGAAATAAATGGCGAATTAAATAAAGGACAGTTGTTTAGTCACTCAACCAATTCAGAAAGCTCATTTTCTACATTTAAAGAACGAAATATTGCCCAATGGGTATTTGAAAATAAAACAAGTGCCGGTGCAGGCACAGGCACACTTAACGATGCAAATAATTTATACCTTGCCATTCGTATAAATCAAAGTGTATATGGAGTGTTTGGCATTGCCATCAACAATACTCCTCTTGAATCTTTTGAATATAATGTATTGCTTTCTATAATAGGAGAATGTGCTTTGGCAATAGAAAACTATCGCAATGCCAAGGCAAAGGAAGAGGCGGCACTATTTGCACAGCAAGAACAATTGCGGGCCAATTTATTGCGCGCAATATCACACGATTTGCGCACACCACTTACATCTATATCCGGAAACGCAAGCAATCTGCTTTCAAACTCATCAAAATTGGATGAAGATACAAAAATGCAGATGTATAACGATATTTTTGATGATTCCCAATGGTTAATAAGCCTTGTTGAAAATTTACTCTCTATTACACGACTTGAAGATGGCACACTTAATATTAATATGTCCGAGGAGCTTGTTACGGATGTAATTGAAGAAGCATTAAAGCATATTCATTACAAGAGTGCCGAGCATAAAATAATAGTTGAAAGCACAGATGATTTGATATTTGCAAAAATGGACTCAAAGTTGATTCTTCAGGTTATTATCAATATTATAAACAACGCTATTAAATATACACCTGTCAATTCAACTATAACAATACAAACGACAAAAAAAGATAACACAGCTTATATAAGCATAGCAGATGATGGCGATGGTATTGATGACGATATAAAGCCAAGAGTATTTGAGATGTTTTTTACAGGTGACAATAAAATTGTAGACAGCAGACGCAGCCTGGGACTCGGGTTGTATCTTTGCAAATCAATAATAAATGCACATGGTGGAGATTTAACGCTGACCGACAACGAACCGCACGGCAGCATATTTACTTTTACACTACCATCAGAGGAGGACATTAGAATTGAATAAAACGCTTATTCTTGTAGTAGAAGATGATACTCCAATCAGAAATCTTATTACTACTACATTAAAAACTCATGATTATAAATATTTAATTGCAAAAAATGGAAACGAAGCAATTATCACGGCATCTTCGCACAATCCTGATATTATTCTTCTCGACTTAGGATTACCTGATATAGATGGTGTAGACATAATAAAACAAATACGCAGCTGGTCTAACACTCCTATTATCGTGATTAGTGCACG
>CAZWAG010000056.1:0-12404 GCA_964631845.1 uncultured Eubacterium sp. | reverse complement strand
ATATTATGAAAAGAGCAAAAAACTTATTTAAAAATCGTTCATTCTTACAGGATGTTTTCTTTTTATTCATTATCACATTGTTTGTATTGTTAGAAATATATTTACTTGCAGGTTCTGTATATATTTGTGGTTCTACAGTAGATTGGCTTACACAGCATAGCGTCCTGCCCGATTATTTCAGGCAATCATTTTATGAGACAAAACACCTTTTTCCTGAATTTAATCTAAATTTAGGTGGAGGACAGAATGCCTTTAATTTTTCATATTATGGATTTATGAATCCAATTATTTTAATAAGTTATTTTTTGCCTTCTGTTCCAATGGAAGTATATATAAGTGTATCAAGCATTATTGTTGTATTACTATCAATTTACATTTTTTACTTTTGGGTTAAATCAAATGTGTATGTAAGCAATAAAACTTTGTATTTGGTTACAATTTTATTTGCATGCGCCGGACCTTTGTTGTACCACAGTCACAAGCAGGTAATGTTTATGGATTACATTCCTTTTCTATTACTGGCATTTATTGGTGTGGATATGCTATTTTCAAAAAATAAGAAAGCGCTTCTTATAATAAGTATTGCACTTATGTTTTTAACAAGCTATTTCTTTGCCGTTTCAGGAATGGCTGCAATTAGTATTTATGCTTTATATAAATATTTCCAATTAAAAGATAGCGAAAAATCTCTTTCTATAATGCCTGAAGGAAAAAATCCATTTTTGTACTTTGGTTTGAGATTTTTTGCAAGTGCAATGATCGGTATTATGCTTCCTTGTGTTATTTTGCTTCCAAGTTTTTCAGCAATTCTTGCAGGCCGTGGGGCAGATACTACTAGTAATAATTTATCACTATTAAGTTTATTAATTCCACAATTTCCTTCAGACTCTTTATTCTATGTGCCTTATGGAATTGGAATTACAGGAATAACCGGACTTGCTTTATTATACTGTTCCTTTATGAAAAAGAATAATTCCGTGAGATTCTTATCACTATGTATGATATTCATATCCGCATTTCCTATTGTACAGTATATTTTAAACGGTTGTCTGTATGCACGTGGCAAATCACTTATTCCATTTATGCCACTTGTGGTACTTTTAACTTCTTTTTTCTTACAAGATATATTTGAACGAAAAATTAATACAAAGAAATTTTTTACAGGTTTTGTTCTGCTGATTATAGTCACATTACTTCAATTTCTAATAGGCAAAAATGATACACGTCTCATCGCACTAATCTTAACAGATTTATTGATTACAGGAATAATGCTGTTTATTTCATATAAATTTAAAAAATCTGTTATTTTAATTATACCGGTAGTTGCTATTTCAGTATGTTCATTGAATATTTCAAACTTTTCCGATGAACTGATTTCTAAATCTGACGCAAAAAAATATTACAGTATTGATAGGAGCAAAGCTATATCACGCGCCTTAGATAAGGATAACAACTTTTGCAGATCCAGCAACATTACTGACAGCAAATTTACAAACAATATAATTTATAACAGACGGTATTTTTCAGAAGGATGTTATTCTTCTATTTTTAATAAATATTATCTTAATATGTGCAATTACGATTTAAACTTAAATAATCCTACTGTCAATAACATTTCAATCACATCATCTAATGACGTGTTATTTAAAATTCTTATGGGGGTTAAATATGTTGCATCAACATCAACTGCTCCTGCAGGATACTCTTATGTTTGTCATTCCAATAATGTAAAAGTCTTCAAATCTGATGATGTATACTCATTAGGATTTGCTTCTCCTTACATAATGAGTTTAGAAGAATACAAAAGCTTATCTCCTGAAGATAAAGAATTATCTCTTCTAAAATATATTGTTGTTGATAAAAAAATGCCAAGCAGATACAATTCATTGTTAAAAAAAGAAGATTGCAATTTTAAATTCAATTCTCCTAAAAATAATGACGGCTTTTATCATATTACTACCCATGACAGTGAAAAAACGTATTATTTTGATTTACAGGATAATTTAAAGGACTATGTATATATTATAAAATGCAACATTAAACAGCGCACTCGCCACAGAGCGACTATCATAATTAATGGTATTCAGAACAGCTTAAGCGGTTTGAATTCTGCTTATCCAAACCAAAATTACAATTTTAAGTTTGTAGTTTCTGACTGCTCTGATAATAACCGTCTTGAAGTCACATTTCCTAAAAAAAGCGATTTTGAATTTAGTAAATTTGAAGTATATAAGGTTAAATATTCAGATGTTGCAAATTTAAAAAATGAAATGACCATGATGACTGATATTAGTTATGAAAACAATGTTATTTCGGGGAAAATAAATTTAGAAAATGATAGTTTCTTTACTACTACAATACCTTATGATACCGGTTTTTCTGCTTATGTGGATGGACAAGAAACTGAATATGAGCTTACTGACAATGCTTTTATTGGATTTCCATTAAAAAAAGGAGCACACAAAATCACTCTTGTATATCATGCTCCTCTTATTAAAATAGGCAAATATGTTTCTCTATTTGGTTTTATTTTGTTAATAATTTTCTGTCGAAAAGAATTTATTAATATTGGTTGGGTGTCAAAAGGTACTCTATGAAGCTTTATTGTCAAAATGCACAAAAGCATAGAAAAAAGCTGCCCCGAAGGGCAGCCATCTATTTAAAAATGAGGAGAGCTTAGTCTTCATAATCAATAAAATTAAGTGGATCTAAACTCTCTCCATCTTTCTCTATAGCAAAGTAAACATTATCTCCTTCTTTAGTAAAGTACATAGTCGGTTTGTTAACGTAGGCAATTGTCTGACCTGCTTCAACATAGTCACCTGCGTTAACCTCCGGATTTACAACCTGACCGTATGTTGCAATATAATTGTTTCCAACAGCCTGTTTAATGCATACTCCATACTCTTCGCTTTCGTCTATCTTTGTAATAACACCATCTGCGGCAGCTTTAATAGCGGTACCTTCACTACTCTGAATGACAATTCCTGAACTAGTCTTATATTCATCTAACGTTGAGTAGTAAACTGTATCTTCCATATCGTACTGCATAATAATACTTCCCTGAACCGGCCACAAAAGCTTGCTGTCTTTTCCAAAGCTAAGCTTCTTAATCTGCGCAGCTGCCTCTGATGGCAAGCCGTATAAATAGTCATCACCGGTTGCATTTGATACTGTGTTTTCTTCAACAACCTTAACTGTTGTTTCCGGCTGATATTCATCCAGATAGAAGGTTCTGTCTGCCGGAGTCGTAGTTTCATTTTCCACTTCTTCCTGAGCTGCAGCGATCTCATTGTCAGTGGTTACTACCTCTACCTTTGCTTCCTTTGACTCGTCAGTTTTCTGTCCAAGAAAATAAGTTCCTGTCGCCAATGAAACCAGAGCCACAAAACATACTGTAATTGCTGCAATAAATTTTTTATCCATACTTATCACCTCAAAAATAGTATGGACAACAATTTTTCTAATTATTCACATTTTTCAATTTATTTTTATAATTTAATAAGCCTCAACAATATCCACCTCATAAAATTTTTGCAGGATTTTCTCCCAGCTATATCCATTCTCCGCCAATATTTTTGATTGATTCAAACTCATCCCAAATCCATGTCCAACACACTTAACATTAAATACGAGCTTTTCTCCATCTAGCACTATATCCCAATCAGCACCATCAATACCAATTGCCTTTGCAAAGCTAAACCCCTCAATCACAGTGTCCTCTATTTTAACGACTTCAACATACCCCAAATCATCCTTTTTCACCTCAATCATATTCAAAAATTGACTTGCTGTCAGTTTGGAAATATCTATCTCATTATTATTCTTGTAAATAATAGTATTGCTTTTTTTTAACTTTTTTACCAAAGCCGTAACAGAAAAAGTGTATGTCTTTTTTACTCCTTTATCGTCGTTGCAAACAACTGATTTCGAATAGCTATAGCCCTCACCCAACTCACTTGCGCCTTCACGCGATACTCCATTTGTGCAATTACAGAACAATGGATTTACTAGTTGCCCTTCAACTGACATTACACATCCTCTTGCTTCTTTTATGAGTTTTCTTAAATGTCCCATCTTTTTATCAAACAAATCATTTGCACCTATCCCTGTGATGTTTGCAATAGCACCATTTAAAGTGTCTGCATTTTCTGCCTTGTATTTTTCAAACCAAATGTGTTTTATTTCATCGTGTGTATAATATGGCAATCCAATATCATCCGCATCAATACATTCTGCCCCATTCATTTGTTTCAAAATCCATGTTCTTACAACAACACTCTGTGCAATGACTAGATTATCCTGGCTGTCGTATGGAAGCTGTTTTAGAATAATATATGGAATAAAATTTTCCAAATCCATCGTGTATGACGTGCTGTCCGTTCCTATTCTGACATACTTGCCTGACGACTCCTGTTTTATCTGTTTATCATTCTTATATACAAAGGCAGTAAAAAGTAAAGGAGTTATTATCATGAATATTACTACTGAGGCAATAATATTTTTATTTGAAATAGTTGGGAATTTCATAGATTATACATTTTATAAAAATTTATATAATATATGCGAAAAGGAAGTTTAATATACAAACCAAAAAGCAGCTCCACTCATACAATCACATTGACCATTTATATTTATCACATAAACAATCATATGCACAAGTGAAACTGCTTTTTGTCCCTTATGGAAAATATATTTTTTCAATAAATACTAATACATAATTATTTAGCCATTGACTGTCTAAACTAACTACATTTTAACTGTAACCTTCTCAAGATTCCAGATATCCTTTGCATACTCTTCAATAGTTCTGTCTGAAGTAAACTTGCCTGAATTTGCAACGTTTAAGATTGCCGATCTAGCCCAGCCTTCTTCATCTCTGTATGCTTCCTCCACTCTCTTCTGAGCTTCAACGTATGACTTGAAATCCTTCAATATAAAGTATCTGTCAGCCTTACCTGTTTCTTCATTTGTGAGAAGTGAATTGTAAATAGGTCTGAACAGCTCTGGATTTTCCGGTGAATAGAATCCATTGATAAGCTGCATAAGCACCTTTCTGATATCCATATCTGTGTTGAATATATGCATTGGGTCATAACCACCGTTGTTCTCATAATTGATAACCTCGTCTGATGAAAGGCCGAAGATGAATGCGTTTTCTTCTCCAACTTCTTCAACGATTTCAACGTTAGCACCGTCCATAGTACCAAGTGTGAGAGCACCGTTTAACATAAACTTCATGTTACCTGTACCTGAAGCTTCCTTAGAAGCTGTTGAAATCTGTTCAGAAACATCTGATGCAGGGAAAATAATTTCTGCGTTTGATACACGGTAGTTTTCAATAAATACAACCTTTAACTTGCCACCTATAGACTCGTCATTGTTGATTACATTTGCTACGCTGTTGATAAGCTTGATTGTAAGCTTAGCAATCTTGTATCCGGCTGCAGCCTTTGCACCAAATATAAATGTTCTTGGATAGAAATCTCTCTCCGGATGTTCCTTAATTTCATTGTATAAATACATAACATGTAAAATGTTAAGTAACTGTCTCTTATATTCGTGAAGTCTCTTAACCTGTACGTCAAAGATTGAACGTGGATCAACATCAATACCGTTATGTTCCTTGATATAATTAGCAAGGCGAACCTTGTTCTGGTACTTGATATTCATAAATTCAGCCTGTGCTTTCTTGTCGTCAGCATATACTTCGATGCCCTTAATCTTTGAAAGGTCTGTAATCCATTCAGGACCAATCTTTTCTGTTACCCAATCAGCAAGAAGTGGGTTACCATGTAAAAGGAATCTACGCTGTGTGATACCGTTTGTCTTGTTGTTGAACTTCTCCGGCATCATCTCATAGAAATCCTTTAATTCCTGATTCTTAAGGATTTCTGTGTGAAGTCTTGCAACACCGTTAACTGAATAACCGGCTACGATTGCAAGGTGAGCCATCTTAACCTGACCGTCATGGATAATTGCCATCTTGTTGACCTTATCATAGTTGCCAGGATATTTCTGCTCAATTTCAATACAAAATCTTCTGTTAATTTCTTCTACAATCTGATAGCATCTTGGAAGCAGTCTGGAGAATAATTCAATAGGCCACTTTTCAAGGGCTTCAGCCATAATTGTATGGTTTGTGTAAGCTACACTGTGTGTAGTGATATCCCATGCTTCATCCCACTCAAGCATATATTCATCCATCAATAGTCTCATAAGCTCTGCAACTGTAAGAGTTGGATGTGTATCATTCATCTGGAATACAACCTTCTTTGGAAGGTCTCTCAAATCATCGTGATTCTTTAAGAATTTCTTCAACGCTGTCTGCAATGAAGCTGATACAAAGAAATACTGTTGCTTAAGTCTAAGCTCCTTACCGGCATAATGATTATCATTTGGATAAAGAACTTCTGTAATAGTCTTTGCGAGATTTTCCTGTTCAACAGCAGCCATGTAAGCACCCTTGTCAAATTCGTCAAGGTTAAAGTGAACCATTGGCTCTGCATCCCAGATTCTAAGTGTATTAACCACATTGTTGCCATAGCCAACGATTGGCATATCATAAGGTACGGCACAAACTGACTGGTAACCATCCTGAATGAAGTGGTTACGTCCGTCTCTGTTTTCAACCTTAACATATCCGCCAAACTTAACCTCACAGGCATATTCTTCACGCTTGATTTCAAGTGGATTGATATGTCTCAACCAGTCCTCCGGTATTTCCTTCTGGAAGCCATCTTCAATCTTCTGCTGGAACATTCCATACTTGTATCTTATACCACAGCCATATGCAGGGTAATTGAGCGTTGACAAGCTGTCAAGAAAACATGCAGCAAGTCTTCCAAGACCACCGTTACCAAGAGCCGCATCAGGTTCCTGATCTTCAATAACATTGATATCAAGACCTAGCTCTTCGATAGCCTCTTTAATTTCATCTCTTGATGATAAATTTATAATCATGTTACCAAGGGCACGACCCATAAGGAATTCCATTGAAAGATAGTAAACTGTCTTTGCATCCTTCTCCTCGTACGCCTTCTGTGTAGCGATCCACTGATCGATAACAATATCTTTTACAGCATATGCTACACACACAAACTTATGTCTATCGCTAACCTCGTCAAGTGTCTTTCGGTAAAGCATTTTTGCCTGATCCTTCACACGCTTTTTGAAGGCAGTCTTAAATGCTTCCTTTTCGCTAATCACATCTTTTTTAGCCATATAAACTCTCCCTAATCAATTTTTGTGACACCGAATGAAACTGATTCACCATTAATGTTCCATTCCTTGTCATACCCACATATTTTACCAAATACGACATTTTCTGCCAACACTTCTGATTTAATTTCGTCAAGATTGTCCTCAATTATGGCCTTGATACGGTCGTTTTTATCAACATTTACCATAATTCTGTCCATAACCTCAAATCCGGCTTCTTTACGCATTGTCTGAATCTTACTGATTATTTCTCTGACGAAGCCTTCTTCAATTAATTCATCTGTCAGATTTGTATCCAGAACAACTGTAATATTGTTGTCATTTTCAGACACATATCCTTCAACCTGAGCCATATCGATAAGCAAGTCTTCTTTTTCAAGAACAACTTCATTGCCATCGAAATCGAACGTAAGTGGATTACCTGCATTGAGAGTATCCATAGCTTCATTTCCGTTGATATCTGCAAGTGCCTGCTTGATTTGTCCTAAGAATTTACCATACTTAGGTCCAACAGTTCTAAGCTGTGGCTTAAATGCATAAGTAGTGAAGTCTCTTACATCCTGTGTGAACTCTACTTCTTTTATATTCAATTCTTCTTCAATTATTTCATTGAAAAATTCTGATAACTCAAAATCAGCTTTAACAAACATCTTGCCAATAGGCTGTCTATTCTTGATGTTAGATGCGTTACGGCAAGCACGGCCCATTACAACGATGTCGAGAACTCTCTTCATATTTGCTTCCAAATCAGCATCAATCATAGCTTCATCATATGCAGGGAAGTCGCAGAGATGAATTGACTCCGGAGCAGTGTTGTCCACACTTCTGACAAGATTCTGGTAGATGTCTTCAGTCATAAACGGAATCATAGGAGCTGCTGCCTTTGAAACATTTACTAATGCTGTGTAGAGAGTCATGTAAGCATTTATCTTGTCCTGTGGCATATCCTTTGCCCAGAAACGTTCTCTTGAACGTCTTACATACCAGTTACTCATATCATCAACAAATTCATCAAGAGCTCTAGCAGCTTCCGGAATCTTGTAGCTTCCAAGATTGTCATCAACCGCCTTAATCATAGAATTCATCTTTGACAGTAACCATTTGTCCATAACTGAAAGCTTGTCATATTCAAGCTCATACTTTGTTGGGTCAAACTGATCAATCTCAGCGTAAAGCACATAGAATGCATATGTGTTCCAAAGTGTTCCCAGGAACTTACGCTGTCCCTCCTGAACTGCCTTGCCGTGGAAACGGTTTGGAAGCCATGGAGCTGAATTTATATAGAAATACCATCTGATAGCATCAGCGCCATACTGCTCTAATGCATCAAAAGGATCAACAGCATTGCCCTTTGACTTACTCATCTTCTGACCGTTTTCATCCTGAACGTGTCCAAGAACGATTACATTTTCATATGGAGCCTTGTTAAATAACAATGTAGACTCTGCCATCAATGAATAGAACCATCCTCTTGTCTGGTCAACAGCTTCTGAGATGAACTTAGCAGGGAACTGCTGCTCAAATAAATCTTTGTTTTCAAATGGGTAATGATGCTGTGCAAAAGGCATTGCCCCTGAATCGAACCAGCAATCGATAACTTCAGGAACTCTCTTCATGGTGCCACCACACTCATTACACTTGAATGTAACTTCATCGATATATGGTCTGTGAAGTTCCACATTTGCATCATCCGGATTGCCACTACGCTGTGCCAATGCAGCACGACTGCCGATTGATTCCTGGCAACCACAATCACAGCACTCCCAAATATTGAGTGGTGTACCCCAGTAACGGTTACGTGAAATACCCCAATCCTGAATATTTTCCAACCAGTTTCCAAAACGTCCTTCACCGATTGACTTTGGAATCCAGTTTACTGTCTTGTTGTTTGCAACAAGGTCATCCTTTACCTCTGTCATCTTGATAAACCAGGATTCTCTTGCATAGTAGATAAGTGGAGTATCACATCTCCAGCAATGTGGATAATCATGCTCGAATTTTGGTGCATCAAAGAGCTGACCTCTAGCATCTAAATCCTTCAACACTTCAGGGTCTGCTTTCTTTACAAAAATACCTGCATAAGGTGTTTCCTCTGTCAACTCACCCTTTTCGTTTACTAGCTGTACAAATGGAAGGTCATACTTACGTCCAACATTAGCATCGTCTTCACCAAAAGCCGGTGCGATATGAACCATACCGGTACCATCTGTCATTGTTACATATGAATCGCAGGTAACGAAGAATCCCTTCTTGTGCTGCTTGTCAGCAATAGTCTTTGCACAATCAAAGAGTGGCTCGTATTCCTTGTATTCCAAATCTGTACCCTTGAATGTTTCAAGGATTTCATAAGCACTCTGTCCTTCTTCAGCAAGCTTTCCAAGAACTGTATCGAGAAGAGCCTGTGCCATATAATAAGTATAACCATCTACTGCCTTAACCTTGCAGTAAGTTTCATCAGGGTTTACACAGAGAGCAACGTTTGATGGCAATGTCCAAGGTGTTGTTGTCCAAGCAAGGAAATAAGCGTCTTCACCGACAACCTTAAATCTTACAACTGCTGAACGTTCCTTAACCAGCTTGTAGCCCTGTGCCACTTCCTGTGATGAAAGAGGTGTTCCACAACGAGGACAATAAGGCACAATCTTAAATCCCTTGTACAACAACTTTTTATTCCAAATTTCATTGAGAGCCCACCATTCTGACTCAATAAAGTTGTCATCATAAGTTACATATGGGTCATCCATATCAGCCCAGAAACCAACTGTTCCTGAGAAATCTTCCCACATTCCCTTATATTTCCATACAGATTCCTTACACTTGTCGATGAAAGGCTCCATACCGTATTCTTCAATCTGTTCCTTTCCATCCAGGCCAAGAAGCTTTTCAACTTCAAGCTCTACCGGAAGACCGTGTGTATCCCAACCGGCCTTACGTGGAACGTATTTGCCCTTCATAGTCTGATAACGTGGAATCATATCCTTAATTACACGTGTAAGAACGTGTCCGATATGTGGCTTACCGTTGGCTGTTGGAGGTCCATCGTAGAATGTGTATGTTTCTCCTTCCTTACGGCTATCCATACTCTTCTGGAATATGTCATTATCCTTCCAGAATTTTTCTGTTTCCTTTTCTCTTTCAACAAAATTCAAGTTTGTCGATACTTTCTTGTACATAGCTTCTCCTTCCATAGCGCATCCTTAGCGGAGCAATTTTTTTTATAATAGAAATTCATTCGAATTTCTATTATAAAAAAATCCTCGTCCTGTTAAGGACGAGGATTATAATTGTTATTATAATGTTTCGTTATACCACCTTTAACAGCATACTCAGGACTTATCCTTTTATATGTGTTCCTTTTAACGGAGGATGCCGTCAACGCCTACCAGCTTAGAAGTTAATATCTATAGTCTGTGCTATCGGGTTGCAACTCCGGAGTGATTTTCATATGTCTACTACTTGTACCTGAATCCCACCATCTCAGGCTCTCTGTGACGTTTGTCAGACAAATTACTGTCTCCATCAAAGTCTTTATCTAAATATATAGATGTTCCCACATCTTTACTTATTTTAAGTTAATATCAAAGTATTGTCAACCTTGTTAATGCAATTTATGATTAATGTTTGTTTCATCTTTAAGGAAGAACTTATTTTTTTAATTATTTTCCTGCAAACATATTTATAAGATAAATATATGACTCGTCTGTACTTCCTTCATAATTGTTATTAATAATTGCATTTGCAATATAACTAATTGACCTATCAGAAATACCATCTGCATAAATATTAGTGTCGCTTCCATCAACATAAGTAATCTTAACATAAGCTCTGGCAATAAAATTTCTCACGTAGTTTTCGCTGTTAATATTCACTATGGCACCACAATAATCTCTGCTGGAGCCACTCTCGCTATACCATCCCTGATTGGTGATATTAATTTTTTTGTATGTACTATCAAATGTCAGTTCACTGCCATTTTCGGTATATAAATCTTTGGTTGTGATTAGTATTCCCTCTTTGATAGCCCCCTGTGCATCTAATGCATCAAGATTATCACAGGACACACTGGCCTTAAATCTCAAGCCCGCAGGTCTGACTGTTCTAATACTTGCAGTTTGGTACGTAGAAATACTAATTTCATTTACAGATGTAAATTCCATATCACTATTGACTGTAACTGATGAACCTGGTTTGTACATCTCTCCATTACAGTAATATCCATACGTTGCCGAGCCTAATGTAACTGACTCGCCCTCCTTACATTCTGTCTCAACGCCATCTACAGTTACAGTATATTTTGTTTCCTCTTCTGCTGTATCAGCAATGGAAATATAGCTTGTATTTCCTGATGTATCTGCGACAGCTGCTGCCACCTTGTGAGCATATTCGTAGCCTTTGGAATTTATTAAATTCAAAATATCTAACTCATATTCCTGTGGCTCCTGAGCTGTTATATTACTTGCATAAATGTTATCATTTATCAGTTTTCTAATATCCTCCAAGTCGCTGTCTGTGTAAGCAACGTACTCTTCTTCCGGATAAAGTGTGTAATATATTGTCGAGGCTGCTACAAATGAACCAAGAGGGACCGGATGTAAATTATCAGCTGCATAATAATAATCATATCCGTTTGAATACATATCATAATAAGCCTCGCCTGCAGGAGCCAATCTTGCATTGTTTGCTCTTGCAGTATCTATATATGCATACGTAAACTCTGCCATTCTCGTTTCAATTTCTGCTTTCTTTGGCCATGTACCATAAAATACTATTTCAGCATCCGAATTATATTCCTCAATTATAGGAATAATCGCGGCTGCGCCGTTTGCCAAATCAGTACTGTTAAATGTGCTTACAACATCCTGAAGAATAACCACCTCATATCCACCTTTTTTAATTGCTGAAAGTACATTGTCAGCTGTTGACTGGTATATAAGATTTTTTCCGCCATTTGTAGCTGCAGTACACGTAACATTGTGACCTCTTCTTCTGGCTATGCCTTGAACTACATTTGACAATGTATTGTAATATGTAAATGAATTTCCTATAAATAATATATCTGTGCTTTCTGATTCCACAATAGAATAGTCTGTCTCAAAAACTTCCATTTCATATAAAGAACAATATGTATCTGTAGTATGAGTGTCAACCAAAATCCTTATCCATCTTGTAATCTGTCTTGGGAA
>CAZWAG010000055.1:0-12673 GCA_964631845.1 uncultured Eubacterium sp. | reverse complement strand
TTGGACAATTTGCCAAGTTGTAACAGTTTGCGTAAATGCTCGATCATCAGTCCGTCAGTAAAATCATCATCTTTATACAGTTCCACATCTTCCCCAGAGGCGATATTCAGCCCACAGGTTCTCAGTTCAGCAAGCAGTTCTTCCGGTTCCATGGCGCTGGCTGTCAGGGATAATGCAGACAGGCATACAGTAAGGGTGTGACAGCCCACCGTCTGGATAATGTCCTTTACCACATCTTCAGAACTCTTTGCAGAAGGGCAATGCTTATAAAACAGTTCTACAAGCTCTGTATCTGCGTCCATTTCAGAAACTTTTACCGTCTCAAACTGAGAGATATTGCACCGGCTGGTGACCAGTATCTTACAGTTCATTTTTATAAATTCCTTAAAGAAAGCATCCTCTTTTGGCAGAACATTGAAGTTGTCAATGATAATGAGACTGTCAGAGTGGAGTTTTTTTAATAGTTTCATATGTCTGTCTAGGAGCATATCTTCGCTCATGTCCGCGGTATCATCACTAAATTCCATCTGAGCAACACATTTCTTTAAATCACCATCGTAAAATAAGTGAATGATGTTGGTGTATTTCTTTTCATTCTTTTTGGCATAGACCTTTGCCAGTTCACTTTTACCCATACCGGCAGTGCCGGTGATAAATACAAGATTGTTTTCCTGCAAAGCTTTGCTAACGACCTTTATTTCCTCTTTTCTTCCGAGAAAATAGCGGTTTACAGAAGGAAGCTTGTTACTCAGAAGAATATCCGACAAATCAGGCGATAACAGGGTGTGCCTGCTGTCATGGTCATTTAATATGGCATAACGGACGAGAGAAGTAATAAACTCGGCATCATCTGTTATCCGGGCAAATTCATCCGCCTTTTTTGTACCAATTACATCTACACTGTCCATAACCAATTCTAAAAGCAGTTTCCTTGTGGCTGGCACATTGATAAGGTTTGGAATTACATCTTCCTGAATATTATCCTGAATACCGTCAAATCCACAATTGTCATAAAAACACAGTATTTCCTTGGGTATCGGACGTTCTCCGGTACACCATCTGCTGTAGGTAACATTTTTTTCAAAATCCTCTTTTTCAAATAAATCCATGTTGCCCAGGCAGTCGTAGAAGATGTCTTCAATCATCTGGTACTGTGCATAAGTTTTCTTTTTATTTTCCAATAACACTCCGATTACGTTGGAGAAGGTAATGCGGTTCTGCAATTCATCACTTCCTATCTTTTTCGTCAACTTCCGGTCAACTTTCCGTCAATGATAATCCAAGACAAAATTTCGTATCATTAACCCATGAAAATGTAGCCACCAGGAGCCATGAGAGAAATGGTTTGGCTACAAGGAGATTATAACATAAAAAGAACAAATGTTCTACCAAATCTTTTTGTATTTTGAACCTTGAAAAATAATCCGGAAACGGATTCATGAGCTGTATCTTATGCCAACAGACCTTGCGAGGAGAACTGGGAAGTCAGGAGGAGCGAGGGAAGACACTTCCGTCAAGGATGGGAAAGGAACTCGAGCAGGAGTAGCCCACAGGCAAATAGCTAAAGGTCAGCTGTAACGCTGATGGCATAGGATACGAATGGAAGTCAAAAGAAATATATCTTATCAGCAATTCGTGTATTATCACAGCATTTATGCAGAAAGAAGGTGATAAGTCAGATTATTAGGAAAGAGGGGTGTTAGCTTATGACGAAGGAGCTGGAATTGAGTAAGAAGCTTGCGGTGTTGGGATGGATTTTTCGTAAGGGACTGATTACGGAAGATGAGTACAACAGAACAAGAATTCATATTATGGGCGAATATGATGTTATCAGTTTTATGACTGCATAATCCGCACATTCGTTAACATTTTCATTATGATTTATAGTGTAGGCAGTAGCAGATATTTTGTTGCTGCCTACTTAACGTATACAGACAGATTTTTGAAAGGAGTTTTTGCATGGAAGAAAGACAAGTAGAAGTAATTAAGAAGGTTGAAGGCCCTGTTATCAGGGACCGTAGACTGGTGGGGAAGCCACTTACCATCACAAGAAAACGAGTAGCGGCATATGTGCGTGTCAGTACAAATGCAGAGGAGCAGTTGCAGAGTTTTAAGTCTCAGAAGGAGTATTATCAGGACAAAATTTCTGCAAATAAGGAGTGGGCGCTTGTAGGCATTTATGCGGACGAGGGCATTACGGGAACAAAGACCACCAAGAGAGATGAGTTTTTGCGCATGATTGATGACTGTATGAACGGTCTGGTGGATATTGTCATTACCAAGTCGGTATCCAGATTTTCGAGAAATCTTGTGGATGTGCTTTCTTATACAAGAATGTTGAAGGCAAAGGGAGTGACTGTCATATTTGAAAAAGAAAATATTGACACTTCCACCATGGAGAGTGAAATGCAGTTATCACTACTATCCGCACTGGCGCAAAATGAGGTGGAATCTCTGTCACAGAATGTTTCCCTGGGCGTTCAGATGAAGATGTCCAGAGGGGAGCTGATGGGGTTCAATGGTTGTCTTGGCTATGATTATCACCCGGAAGATAAAAGCATAACCATCAATGAAAAAGAGGCTGAGACAGTCCGTATGATTTTTGATTTGTATGTGCAGGGATATGGTGCTTATACCATTGCCAAGGAACTTACGAGGCTGGGTAAAGTGAATAAGAAGGGCGAGGTTAAGTGGACGGATAGCGGTATCCGGGGCATTCTAAAGAATGAGAAGTATAAGGGCGACCTGCTTATGGGTAAGACTTATACCGTTGATCCGATTTCCAAGAGGCGGCTTGATAATCGTGGGGAATCCAATAAATATTATACAAGGAACCATCATGAGCCCATTATTTCGGAGGAAATATGGAACAAGGCACAGGAGATTCGCGAGAGTAGATATCGTACCAATGAGAATGTGTCCGATGGGGCAAGAACCAAGTTCGCAAGGAAGTATGCATTTAGCAGTATGTGTCAGTGTGGCTTCTGTGGAACGAATCTTACAAGGCGATCCCATCATCAGGATACACAGCATAAAAAGCCTGTATGGAAATGCAGGACAGCAGCCAATAAAGGAATTGAAAACTGTCCGCATAGCAAGGCAATTGATGAGGTTATCATAGAGAATGCATTCCTGGAGATGTTTCGGCTACTGGCTGAGAATTTCGATGATGTGCTGGAATCGGTGCTTTCCTCATTGGAAGCTGCTATTTCAAAGGATGACAGTACTGAGAAGCTAAAGCGAGTGGAGAAGGAAATTTCAACTCTTGAAAAAAAGAGAAAGAAATTGACCGACATGTATCTGGATGATAAAATTTCTAAAGAGGCTTATGAGGAAAAATACAGTGAATTGAATCACAAACTGGACAAGCGTGAGGAAGAGAAGCTGTTGTTTTCCGAGAATGCTCTGTCCCAGAAGAATATTGCAAGCCGTATGAAAACCATTAGAGCAAAGCTTAAGAATGCCGATGTGACGGATGAATTTGACAGACTGGTATTTGAAAGCATTGTGGAGAAGGTGATTGTCGGAGAGATTGCAGAGGATGGCAGTACTGACCCATACAAGCTTACCTTTGTATTAAAGGGTATGGATGATTGTAGTGTTACGGATGCAAGGGACAGGTACAAAAATCTTCATAAGCAGGCAGTATAAAACAACAAGGAGGAGCTTAAAATGAGCGATAATCACGACTTGTTGAATGATAATGATATGTGTTCTTTTTCAGGACACGAGGCAGAGGATATGTGTTTCAACTGCGGTGACCACACATGTGGAGACGGTGTGTCTCCTCTCTAAGAAATGCCCAGTTTAAGCGGGTTTGAGGGCTGTTTTGAAGGAAACATATCTACAAAACTGCGTATAAAAATATGTGCATGGATTGAAAAATTGAATATGGGTGTAGTGAAAATAAACCTTTTGTCGTAGTTCGTATGGAGTGTGCTGAAAGGTTATTTTTATTGAATTTTATACGTGGAGAAGTAACTGGTTGTACGCCGGAATGTATGTAAGTTTAGATTGATTTTCGGCGGTGTTCCGCTGTATAATAAATGAAGAATATTATGTCGTTTTATAGTGAATTATAGAGAATAAAACTATGGAATTTATGACTGTAAAACAAGCAGCGGAAGGAATACCTTGCAATATATACAACAGAATATGATGATTCTTACGTATTAGAGACCATTGTTGCGGATGATATTGTTTCTTTAAGGAAGGCAGTTTCTGGTCAGAAAGAATCATGGAAGCCAAATTTAATTACGATGTGGAAGATTCGACATCTACAATTCTTGAAACAGAAAGGATTGTAAAAATTAGAAAACTCAACAAAAAGATTGGAGATAATCTAAAACTTCTATATGGTTATCGATGCCAGCTCTGTGGACAGTTAATTGGTGAGGAGTTTGGTTCGTATATCGTTGAGGCACATCATATCAATTATTTTGTATCCAGCTTAAATAACGACGCAAGTAATCAGTTTATTGTGTGTCCAAATCATCATAGCATAATACATGACACAAATTCGGTATTTGATAGGTGAAGATTGTTATACATATACAAGAATGGTTTGGAACAGAAGTTGGTATTGAATCATCATTTGTAAAGAGGTGGTAATTTGGAAGATTTAAATGTATATTCTGGCAAATTGACTTATAAAGATATATGCTTTGATTTTGTTTATGATAAGCAAGAACTAAGATTGATTCCTCCCACAGATAAGAAGAGAGAAATATGGAATTGGAAAATGAAGGAGTTATCTTCTGGTGTTTTCACAATGGGCGATCCATTAACTATAGATAGTCCTTATCTTGAAGGGACTATTAATGAAACGGCTCAAAAAGTAATATTTATAACAAGGCAGGGATCGTCTATTGGTAGCTACAATTCGGTATTGATTATTGAAGTAGTGGCAGTAATATTGTTCAGTACTGAAAAAAAACTGGTTAGTAGGATTGCCTTTGCTGGACCCGAGATTAATGCTATTCATTCTGTAGGGAATGCATTTACATTAGTATATGATGAAGAACAATCACAAAAAGGAATAATTTCAATTCAAACAGCTGAATATGAGAAAACGACAACAGAAAAAAGGAGTTTTATTGTAGACGATAATGAAGTAGCTGTTCATTTTGGTGTTGGAAGGCGAGTGAGCATGGGAGTGCAGGATACCCCACTGAAATTGACTTCTACAATGGTATTTGAATTTGAACCTACTGATAATTATGGATTTATTTTTCGATTATATAACATAGCGAAATTGTTTGTTCAGTATTTATGCTATAGAAGGAATATTGTATTTGATGCAGTTGAGCTTAGTGCATTGATGGATAATGGAAAGTATCATACATGTGCTAAAATGCAGGTTTTAGATAGCATCTCGCAATGCGAAGCGAAACCGATAACGGATGGACGCTATATTAAGCAGCAATATATTGAGGGATATGAAGGTAAGATATTATCGGATATTGCTTCAGATACGATTTATACGAGACATTTGCCAGACACATTTGAGGCAGGAAAGCATATTGATGCAGCAAGGTTTGTTATGATTACAGCTGCTTTTGAGTGGGAGTTTCGGCGTATTTTTCCGGAAGGAGTAAAAAAGAAAGAGGCTAAAATTAAAGCAGAAGAACAGGCAAAGCATGTATTGCAGGAATTGATTGATGGCAGCAAAGGGGAATTGAAGGGCATATATAAATATATGGAAAAAAATATTGGTTCCAGCCCATTGAGCGGAAAGATTACTTTTGTTGGAAAGAACCTTGTAGAAATAATAGATATGTTTGGAAAATATCTATATGGCTTGAATGGTGAAGACTTAAACTATTCAGAAATGGGTGAGAGATTGTCGCAGCAAAGAAATAATTATGCACATGGAAACTTAGATAAAGACTTTGTAGGTCTATCACTTTTAGATTTGATTTTTCTTGAAATTGTATTATATGCGATGCAATTAAAATACTATGGGCTCGAAGATATAAAAATAAAAAAGGCTATAAATGAATTATTCCACAAAAATATAATGATAAAAGATAATTGATAAGACATCGAGTGTAAAGAGAGAATACATTATTGCATAAGAAACACAGAATATAAACTTGGAGGATACTATGAAACAGGCAATTGTAAATTTTTGCAAGTCAACGGATACGGGATTGTTCTTGCTAGATATGCCGACCGGCTTCGGAAAAACATATAGTGTACTTGATTTTATGGTCGACTATTATGATTCGCCGGAATTCAAGGATAAGAAGATTTTCTTTGTTACAACTCTTAAGAAAAATTTGCCGGATAAAGAGTTGCGTGAACATTTTGCAAAGCGCGGTAAAGCAGATGATTATGATAAATATTGTTTGCGAATAGAAGCTAATGCGGATATGGTTGTAGAAAAATTGGACGAGTTATATCGTGCCAGAAAAATTCCAGTAGCAATCACTATGAAACAAGAATTTAAGGATTTACATGGTTCGGTAAAATTATTAAACGAATACAGAGATAAAAAGCGTGAATTAAAAAAAACCAGTAGAGAAATTATTAATGTTTTGTGCAAGAGTGCAGAAGATGCTATTCGCAAGCAACAGGAAGGTGCCTTTCGTAAGGTGATAGAAAGTGAGCTGAAGCAGTTCAGGACACCAAAGGAAAAGTTAAAGAATATAGCTAATAATCCTGATTATCATTGGATAGGAGAATTGTATCCGGCAGTATATACGAGAGAGAAACGGATATTTTTCATGTCTATGGACAAGTTTTTCTTGGGGAATACTACAATTATTGAACCTACATACAGCTTTTACAATAATGATATTACAAAAAATGCAATTATTTTTATAGATGAGTTTGATGCAACAAGAGACAGGTTACTTAATCAGATCATAACAAGAGGCTTAGAAAATCATATTGATTATTTAGGTCTGTTTCATCGTGTATATGCATCTTTGAAGACTAGAGATTTTCCGGCAGAGCTTACTACTGCATCGAAGTTACAACAAGCATATCTTGATGAACACAAAAATGCGAAAAGTCCTATGGAAATTATAGAAGGATTTGATGGTGTGTTTAATGAAACATATGACCGTTTTGCGATGCAATATAGCTTCAAAACAGAAGAAGATGGTAAGGGCGATAGAAGTCGTAATTTTATTTTTAATGACTTACAGTTTCATTCGGTATTTGAGGGAGAAAATGCTTTTATTGATATAGATACCGATATGAAGGCAAGACAGAACTGGTTGCGTTTTACAAAAAGAAGACCAACAGAGAAAGATGGTGGTGTATTAAGTTTGCTTGCCAGTGTTAAGGGCTGCTTGACTTATTTTCAGAATGGAGCTAGAAATCTTTCGTTTAATTATAAGCATCATAAGGATGAGGATAAAAGGCCGGGTGACGATGATTATACGCTTGAAAATGCAATTGAGTCAGTGCTGACAGAGTTTCATTTATCAAGAGAACAGATAAGGTATTTGAAGCCTATCATAATGGGAGAGCAGGTAAAGTCGAAGAAAGATAAAAAAGATAGTAATGGAAAAATGTCGTTAAAGTATTTTGACCGTTCTGTCTATGATAGAGGATTTCGCTATTATGATTTTATAGATGATCCTAATCACAGTATGCGTTCGGAGATTCAGTTATTTGATTTTCAGGATTCGCCAGAACGTATTTTACTTCACTTATCTGAAAAAGCTCAAATTGTAGGCATTTCAGCTACCGCAACACTTGATACGGTTGTTGGCAATTATGATTTGGAATATCTTCAAAGGATGTTGCAGGATAAATATTATGTGATTCCAGAAGCAGATAGGTGTAGATTGCAGGAGTCATTTCAAACTTTTGTTGCAAACTATGATAAAGTAAATATTCATGTGGAGCCAGTTTCTTATAATGCGGATGATAGAGTTGAATTATCAGAGATATTTAACGGAAACGAAGCACTTATAAAGAAGTATGCGGAAAAATTATCAATATCATTTGAGCGAGTTGAATATGCAAAGAATAACTTTATTCGTGTTGTAAAGGTAATGAAGGCATTTATCTTAAATGATTCAGTTAAATCCTTCTTGTGTCTTAATAATAAATTGCCACAGGAGAATAAGGGGCTTTTTGATATTAAATTATTAGAGGAATTTGCAGACGCTATTATTAAGCTTTATGGTATCAAGGGATTAAAAGGTAAAGACCTGTTATACAGTATAAATAGTGAAGATTATGATGCTAAGCGTGCGGAGTTTATACAGAGATTGTCAAAGGGAGAAAAACTCTTTGTTATATCTTCCTATAATACAGTTGGTGCGGGACAAAATTTGCAATATAAAGCACCGGGGGATGCTACTGTCGTGGCAGTTAATGATTACGATAGAGGAGATATGGAAAAAGACTTTGACTGCATATATCTTGAGAAGCCGACAAACCTTCTGGTGAATGTGGATAGCAAAAAGGGGATTGAAGCTGAGGATTTAATTCGTTTTGTATATCAGATGGAATTTTTGATGGAAAGAGGAGAAGTTTCTCGTAAAGATGGTATTGCGGTAATCAAAGATGCTTTTATATGTTTCAGCGGTGGATATACTTTTTCAGGAAAAAAGGGAGAACCTTATAAAACAGATTCCGTAAATAATTTTGCGCTTCGAACATTAATACAGGCGGTAGGAAGAATATGTAGAACCGGTCTTAAGAATCCGGATATATATATTTATGTGGATAATACCATTTTAACAGATTACGATTTGTCTGTTGTGGAGCAACGAATGTTGAATCCTGAATTTGCGGAATTAGTTAAAGTGGGTAAAACATATTATAATGGTCAGGCAAATGAAAATCTGGATATTGCCGTAATGGAAAATCGTGCCGGAACATTAGCACTGAAGGCAATGCAGATTATAAATGAGCTGAAGCGCAATTGGACTGATGATAGCATAGACTATTGGAAAGCATTGCGTGAGCTATGTCTTATGAGGCCTACACTAAGCAGAAAAAACGTAGAACAGAATTCGCAATATCAACTTGTATATATGTGTGCGCCGGGAGAAATTACAGCTTATTCTTATGAGCAAGAAGGAGACTATAATAAAAATATAAATATCAAGTTTGACGGTAGTCTTCCACAAAAGATGTCAGAGGATGAGGTGCATTTGAAAGAGATTATGCAAATCCCAGGACTGAAAGCACTGTTTGAAAAGCATGGATATGCAACGAGCTTTGTTCCTAATGAGTTTATATTGACGCCACCTATGTTTAATAATATTTACAAAGGTGCCTTAGGAGAAGTTGTTGGTAAATATATTTTAGAACAATATGCAGGAGTAACATTACTGGAAATGCCGCAGGAGTATTTTGAATTATTTGATTATACACTAGGAAATGGCGTGTATGTAGATTTTAAGTTATGGAAAGAAACCATGTTAATATCTGCGGAAGAAGAAAAGAAAAACGTCCTGGAAAAGTTAGATAAGTGTGGAGGAAAGAGAGCGGTAATAATCAATATTATGCTTGATCACAATATGCAAATTACGTCTAGTGATAATGGTAGAATTATTGAGATACCATATTTATATCGGTTGGATAGAAAAGAAATAGGAACTGAAATTATAGCAAAAATAAATCGGGAGGGATATTTGCAATGAGTATAAAGAAACTTTATTCGAATGAACTCCTGGCTTCGTTTGAATATTCCAACATTGACAAAGATTATGATTTTTATTATGTTACAACATCGGATAAATATATAAAAGGTGGAGCTACTTTTCTAGATATTGATGATATAAAGATATCAGCTCTGCAATTTGAAAGTGGAAAGAGTTTTTGGGTTATGCTTCCTAAAAACGCTATTTCCAGAGCTGAGTTTGTACGTTTGTTGAATGCAAAAGAGGATGGAGATAGCTTGTCTATAAAATCTATGACAAGTAGCAGTATACCGGAGTATTTGTTGACACAATTATTTTTGAATGCGCTAACGAGTCCGGTTGATGAAATGATATCTTTTAATAATCTGTCAGGGAAATTATTATGTTTTCGACCTGCATGGCTGAATAAGGATAAGGAGAATTTTATATGGGGTATGCAGTGCCTTGAGGTGAAAGTCGGAGATGATATGTGTGTAAAATTGGTAGCACATAGGATGACAGCACTGGCACTTAAAAAGCAAATGAAATTTGAAAAAAGAAAGCTACAGGATTATCCGCAATATGAGTTCAGTTATAACAATAATACCTTAAAACGAGTATCTAATGAAAATAAAGACCGTAGAGAAAACTTTATTATTAAACCCATAGATGGTGAAAAGGGTAGCATTACATTCTTTGACTTTACGGATTATGAAACATTTTCATGTACCAAGATGGGTGTTTTATATGATATTTTGAATGCCTTACATGATGAGTTTGGTAAGTATATTCGTGTTAAATTTAAACAATATAGTATTGACGAAGTTTTGGAATATAAGCGTTTGTCGTTGGAGCTATATAAGGATATTGTTAAAAAGGAAGTTTTGAATTCTGGAATTAATATAGTGGATGCTGTATGCTCTGAAACTTCTGAAGATTATTTGCAGGACGTAGCGGATGGTATTAATAAAATTATTCCAGAGGCAAAATGCAGTGTTGGTAAAAGATTATCAAAGAAGAAGCTTAACGTACGATATATACATGATAAATCCTTCTATTCAGATTCGGAAGTGGACCCGCATCAAGAAAACATGGAGGATTATGTTGTTCAGCATATTACAGTAGAGAATTTTAAACACCAATCATCAGCGGCAGTTTATAATATTCTGAAAGAGCTTGTAATTAAGAAGGACATTGCTACTGGTAAAATTACATTGGTGGATTGGAGTCAATACGGATATAAAGCAGACTGGTTATTTGGTGTAGTTGCAGACGGTACATATTACTTCATGAGCATTCATCCGGACGGTTCATTTAAAATTGAATCATTGAAACGAAATCTTTTTACAATGACAGAGTATGATAAATACATATATTATTTCGGTTTGAATGAAGAGAATAAAAATGATTATAGAGGTGTTATAGGTTTAGTAAAAGATGCAGAGGGTAATATTAATCTTATAAAGGATAGCAATATGTATTCTATGCCTGATTATACTGCGCTGGGTGATGTGCTTAAGAATGTAGCTAGTGAAGGTAGATTCTCAGGAAAAGATGTGGTAACTTGGCTTCGTGTAGTAAGGGATACAACAGATAAAATAAAAGTACAGGCAGAATTGGATATAGCTATCCCACATATTGACATGAATGTGGAATACACGAAAGTGGATATAATGGGATTATTCAAAGGAATTACTACCAAGAAAGAAGTAGTGCGTTATGTATTTGAGAATACAGGAATTATGTTATATGCCTATCTGCGCGGAGAAGAAGAGAGACGCGAGTATCTTTCCGGAAATATAGACATTAATTATTTTGACCATGATGATACACATGCAAAATATTCAGTTGGCGAAATTGGTAATGGAATGAAGTATACAATTGAGAGAGGCAGTGAAGTGCGTGAGATACAGGTGGTTGATGGAAGTAAATTGATTTTTAATAAATTATTGCCACTTATGGGCGTAGAGTTTGTAAGGTATGGAATGTTAACGGTTGTTCCATTTCCGTTTAAGTATTTAAGAGAATATATTGCGAAAGAGGGAAAAAGAATGTAAAAAAATGAAGGTCTCTAGTACAGCGCTAGCGACCTTCTTTATTGTATCCACATACAAATAAACCACCTGCTATGCAGGTGTGTCCCCAGTAAGCTTTAGCTTCAAGTAAAAAACCTCCAGTGCTATAATTAGTAAAGGTTCGCCAACCGTACTAAATAGCAAAGGAGGTATCCAAATGGACAATAACAGTTTATCACACACAAAGTGGACTTGCAAATACCATATAGTATTTGCACCAAAGTTTAGAAGAAAAGTTATCTACAAGCAGATAAGACAGGATGTAGCGCATATACTAAGTGAGTTATGTAAGCGAAAAGGTATAGAAATCATTGCAGCAGAATGTATCCAGACCATGTCCGTATGTTTGTAAGTATAGTGTATCAGAAGTAATGGGATATTTGAAAGGAAAAAGTTCGCTAATGATATTTGAAAGGCATGCGAATTTAAAATATAAATATGGAAATCGACATTTCTGGTGCAGAGGATATTTTGTGGATACAGTAGGTAAAAATGCAAAGAAAATAGAAGAGTATGTACGAAATCAATTACAAGAAGATTTGGAATATGATCAAATGTCATTAAAAGAGTACATTGACCCGTTTACGGGTGAGCCGGTAAACAAGGCATAAAAAAAGCCCCTTTAAGGGGCAGGCTGTGATGGTAGTGCGGCTGGCAAACTCTTCATAGCTCTTTAGAGCTGGCAGGTATCACAGGCTGATAGCCGCAGAGCAAACCACCAGCTAAGGTGGTGGTACTGATTTTTATGGAAATAGGTTATTGACCGCATGAAATATAAATTATATAATACATTTATGCAATGCATAAAGAGGTGAACTATGGAAGCAAGAGAAGAACTGAGAAAATTAAGAGAAAGTACTGGCATGAATCGAAAAGAGTTTTGCAAGTATTTTGAGATTCCTTATATGACGGAAACAGACTGGGAATTAGGAAATAGAAGGGTTCCGCAATATCTTTTGCGGTTGATGGCATATAAGATTCAAATGGAGAAGTTGTCTGATAAAA
>CAZWAG010000054.1:9418-13142 GCA_964631845.1 uncultured Eubacterium sp. | reverse complement strand
CAGAAGCACAAAATCAGGAAAAAGGACAGCAGGTTCAGGATATTAACCAGCTTTTAAAAGTAAGAAGAGAGAAACTGGCAGCATTGCAGGAAGCCGGAAAAGATCCTTTTCAGATTACAAAATATGATGTGACACATCACAGTCAGGAGATCAAAGATAATTTTGATGCCCTGGAAGGTAAGACCGTATCCGTAGCAGGTCGTGTGATGAGTAAACGTGTCATGGGTAAGGCATCCTTCTGCAATGTACAGGATTTGCAGGGCAACATTCAGTCCTATGTGGCAAGAGACAGTATTGGTGAAGAGCCCTATGCTGATTTCAAGAAATATGATGTGGGTGACATCGTAGGTATCGAGGGTGAAGTGTTCAAAACAAAGACCGGCGAAATCTCTATCCATGCCGCTAAAGTGACACTTCTGTCCAAGAGCTTACAGATTCTGCCGGAGAAATATCATGGTCTGGTAAATACCGATATCCGTTATCGTCAGAGATATACCGACCTTATCATGAACGAAGATGTTAAGAAAACCTTCGTGATGCGTTCCAAGATCATCAGCTCCATCAGACGGTATCTGGACGGCCAGGGATTCCTGGAAGTGGAAACCCCTATGCTGGTATCCAATGCGGGCGGTGCGGCAGCAAGACCCTTTGAGACCCACTATAATGCGCTGGACGAAGATGTGAAGCTTCGTATTTCCTTAGAGTTATATCTGAAGAGACTGATCGTAGGCGGTTTGGAAAGAGTCTATGAGATTGGACGTGTATTCCGTAATGAAGGACTGGATACAAGACACAATCCGGAATTTACCCTGATGGAGTTATATCAGGCATATACCGACTATAACGGCATGATGGATCTGACCGAGAATATGTTCCGTCATGTGGCACAGGAAGTGTGCGGCACCACCGTGGTTCCTTACGGTGATGTGGAAATTGATTTGGGCAAGCCTTTTGAAAGAATCACTATGGTAGAGGCTGTGAAGAAATATACAGGTATTGATTTCGATCAGGTGCCGGATACGACAGCGGCCAAGAAACTGGCAGATGAGAAGGATGTGCACTATGAAGAGCGCCATACCAAGGGCGATATCCTGAATCTGTTCTTCGAGGAATTCGTAGAAGAGCATCTGATTCAGCCGACCTTCGTCATGGATCATCCGGTAGAGATTTCTCCGCTGACCAAGAGAAAACCGGACAAGCCGGATTACGTAGAGCGTTTCGAGCTGTTTATCACAGCAAGAGAAATGTGCAATGCTTATTCCGAGCTGAACGATCCGATTGATCAGAGAGAGCGTTTCAAGGCACAGGAAGCTGCTCTGGCAGCAGGCGACGAGGAAGCCAACACAACGGATGAAGACTTCATGAACGCGTTGGAAATCGGTATGCCGCCTACCGGTGGTATCGGATATGGTATTGACAGACTGGTTATGCTGTTGACCAATAGTCCTGCGATCAGGGATGTTTTATTGTTCCCGACGATGAAGTCATTAGACAAATAAATCCAGTATTTATGCGGGTTTGAAGCATTTGATGTGTAGATATTACACCACTACTACACCCAAATTGGGGGAAATGCAGAAAAGGAATCCTAAAGACAGTAAAAAAAAGTGTTGCAGTCAGGCGTTGACTTGATTGCAACATTTTTTTGCCTGAAATCGGTCTTAACACTAAGGACAGAAGAGCCAAAATCGGTTTTTGGAGAGTTTTACAATATGGTAGAAAAAAAGAGAGAACAAGCATTAAAGCTGTTCTCCCTAGTTGATTTATCCTGCTACAGATATATTTTGCAAAGCTTCTGCCATAGTGTTATAAAAGCCAATGGGCACTTCAGTGCTAGCTACAGTTGATACTTCATTGTCATCATCTTCTGGAATAAAAGCTGTTTCAGAATTAGCGACATTATCTGTGTTATCTGTAGTATCTGCATTTTCAACTTCTGCTGTAGAAGTATCTGTAGATACTGCATCTGTAGTGCCAGAGGAAAGAATATCATTATTGTTGTCCTCTTGCGTTTCGCCAGCAGACGTTGCGCTTTTGGGAACTGTTTCTTTAACATTTTTTTCGTTAAGTTCCCGAAAGTACTCTTCAAAGCACCTCGTCATTACTTCAATTCTTCCAAGTGTCTTTTCTTTCTTGATAGAGCCAGAAGAACAATACTGATTATATTCCTCTTTATGCTCATCAAAGAAAGAGTTGTACCATCTTCGGAAGTTTGTGCCTGTGATGGATTCAGCTAATGCTTTATCCGCAATCAGGAACAGAATAGGAATATTGATTTTTTTCAAATTTTTGTCTTTCATGTAAAAGACATTATCCAGAAAGCCAATGATTTTCTTTAATCTGTCCTTGCATTCATCAGGATAATTATTCTTGATGTACTGGCTGTAGGTCATGACCTCATCAGCGCTAATAGAGCTAAAGTCGTAATCCCTGTATTTATTGTCCAGAAGCATCATGCCCTGTAACAGAGTACACATATCATCAGACTTCTTTAACTGCATTTTGGAGAAAGTACATTTATCTGTAAAAAATCTTCCTGCCAGAATGTCATTGATGAAAATGCTGTTTTCCACTCCCATTAATGGGCGTGCTTTTTGAGGTTTTGTGAGAGGAGTGCTGTTATTTAAGCGGAAAAAGATATCCTCAATCATCTCATCTGTCACATCTTCAAAAGCCTGAATGTTGAAGCGGAAACGTAAAATTTCCTGCTGTACATCCTCATCAAGGTCTTCAAAGTACTTACCAGCAATTTCATATGCGACATCTTCAATCTCCACATCAGGGATATCCTCCGATAAAGCATATTCTCCATTGATGAAGCTGAATACTGTTGTCATACGCTGCTTTCCATCCAGAACAGAGTAGTTATAGCTGTGTTTGCCCTTTGCATCCACTTCAATACTTTCTGTTTTGTGGACATAGACCGCAGGTACAGGGAAATTTGCAAGCATGGAATGAATTAACAGACTTTGCTGTTCGTTATCCCATTGGGCAGATTGCCTCTGAATGGGATGAGTGAAGGACAAGGTTTCCTTCTCATCATACATGGTTTTCAAATTTTTTACTGTCCAGTTAAGTGTTGTTCTAATCATAATTTTTCTCTCCTTTGTGTTTGGTGATTAGTTATCTGTTCCATATTCAGTTGTAGGCACCTATAGTCTCTTTTTCCTCTTTTGACTGGCTATAGATGGTTGAGCCGTATTTGAGCCTGATGTAATCCATTGGCAAGGTACTATGGATACGGTGTGACAGAGTTCCCCAATACCACATCTGCTTCTGTTTAGACCATCTGAATCCCAGCTCTTTTAGCTGATTTTTGATAGGGTATGTGTTCCCCTTTATCCAAATCCATGTACCAATAATCTCTATCACAATGTCAGCATTTAATTTGATGAGTTCATTCAGAATATGTTTTAATTCTTCATCATTGAAGTCTGTTTCTGCCTTAGAATCGTACTTTTCAGAACTTTTTAGCTGTTTGAGTAAGGCATCATATTCTGAATTAATCTCCTGCATAATATGTGTTGTGTCAGTGTCAGGATTATTGTCAGGATGGAATCTGATGAGCAGTTTCTTGTAAGTGTTACGCAGCTCATTCAAATCTCTGATATCTTGAAAATACTTCATAGGCCTTATTCCCCCTTAATATTCAGAGGGAAGTAATGCTGTATAATGGCTGACATCATTGATTATCCAGAATTTGACTTTCTTTCCGTCAGGATAT
>CAZWAG010000054.1:4575-9318 GCA_964631845.1 uncultured Eubacterium sp. | reverse complement strand
TGTGGATTTAAAATCACTTTTCCCTGTAGCATGTGCTATACCTCCATATTTATTTTGGAATAAAAAAGGAGTGCCAGATATTATCCAACACTCCGTCCTGCTGAAAGTTGCTTATTTGAAAGGGGTTTCTTCGTCGGGGATGTCAGGAATTTCATTTCCTGCCTTTTTGCAGTTGGAAATAAATTCTGCTTTTTCCACAATAACCTCTGTCATATAAACAGTTCTTTCATCCTTTTTGTAGGTATAGCAATGCAGCCTGCCTGTTATCAAAACTTCACTTCCTTTGTCTGTATACTGTTGCAGTGTTTCAGCAATGCCGTTAAAGGCTACACACTTGATGAAATCCACATCATAATCGCCGTTGTGGTTCCTGTGTGTTCTGTCCTGTACTGCGAGAGAAAATCTTGCTACAGTCGTTGGCTTTTCATCAGTGGTGATTTTTACTTCTGGTGCATCAGTAAAACGTCCTCTTAAGATTACAGTGTTCATGGTTTTATCCTCCTTTAGATATAGTTGAGTGGTGTGATTTTATTGGTTGCTGTTGAGTAAAAATAAACATTGTCAGATAAAATTTCATCTTCACGCACTTCTGTCGCATTGACTTCTTTAACCATTGCTACAAGGTCTTTCTCTATAGGGGAATCGTTAGCGGGCAGTAGAATTACTTCGTGCGTAGAAGAGGGCAGGATATATAGACTACTGCATATTTTACGGGAGAAATTTTTTAATACATTCTCATATAAAATGCAGCTTGCACCATTTAGCCTGTTGATATTTGACAAGACATACATGGGAATGTGCAATCCTGCTGGTGTTGGTACACCTGTTTTTTCCAATATTTCACAAATATTTAAAATCTGTGAGGGAAATAACCTTTCTGTGTTTGCCAAAGCAATAGAATATAATTCTTTAGTGGTTATATTCCATGATTCTAATAAGCTGTCACAAACTGTAACGGAAGCTGTTCCTAATTGGTCGGAATTTACAAGGACTTTGAAGATGATAGACAAATCCATGATTTCCATATGTGGAATACTAAGAAGTCTTTCTCTATTTTTGTTTGTATTAACAAGGGTAAAATAGATTCTTTTTTTGATACTGGAGAAATTCAGAAAATCTGATGTGTCAAAAGAAGCTGTACATTTGTGTTCTTCATAGAGCTGAAGAATTTTGTCTATACAGTAATCCAACGGATAACCATCCTGATATGCTTCTGCCAAATCATCCAGATATATCGTCGGAAAAATATTTGTTCCAGATTCTTTGATAATGATACCTGTAAGTCTGGTATCGTTATTCTTTAGTACCGTAGTAGTGGATACTTCATATCCATCTCCAAGTCGTTGTTTAACGGAATCAGTAAATAATTTCACTATTAAATTGTCCATGTTCATTACCTCTCTTTGTAGTTTTCTTCGTGTTTAAACCTGCCGATACTAAAATACTTCTGCAAGGTCAGTTTCAATAGAATCTGCATGAAATGAAGGGCGTGAGAGCAACTGTATCTCTGTTAGAAGATTTGCTGCATATTGTTCCCTTGCAATGCTTTTAGCGGGTGTGATGCCGCTTACAAAATTGCGTGCCCCTTCCGCTTCCTGTTCCAGAAATCCTATGAAATAGTCATAATAAGGGTCCTTTTCCACAAGCATGAAATAGAAATATTCTAATAGTTCCTGCTTATCTTCAAAAGTTCCATTGGGGTACAACATGCTCTCATAGTCTTCTGTCCTGAAAGTAGACAGGAAGTAGACACATTCACTTGCGACATACAACGCACGCAAGCAATCTCTTTGTTCACTTTCCATGATTTTTTCCTTTCCGCTGTTCATTCAGCATTTTATTTTGTAACTTACTGTCTAAGTAAATATAAGTAAGCACTGGCAACAATTCCTGTGCGGGAATGCTGTAGATTATAGCTAATCTGTTCCAAAATGCCTTTGTCGTAGCTGTATCCATAACAATCCTTTCGCATATAGTAAATGTCGCCTGTAGTGTAAGTACCCTGCTCTTCAAAGTAACGATACAAATCAGCTGCGTAAATAGCTCTGGCAGAGTGAATGCCACCCTTTGTTATGTCGTTTTTTTCAAAAAGCCTGTCTTGTTCGCCACCATACGTATAGGATTTTGCAGTTTTCAGAAAATCTTGTACAAAGGTGGTGTAATTGGGATTGACCAGACACCATCTCTCAATGCCTCCTTTTCCACGTTTGTAGACTTCCAGCAGTCCTGTTTTTTTACCATCTACTATTTGTTCCCTGAAATCGCTTTTTCGTAGTCTCAGAGCTTCCATGCGACGGCATCCACAGGCTTTTAGCATCTTATAGGCATTGCGCTGTCGTTCTGTTCTGTATTCTCCCGACATATCATCATTTCTGTTTCTGGTGACATTTCTTCGTTCCCTTGCGGGAAAAGAATATCCTAAATCGTTTTTGCTGATTCCTCCATAGGAAGCAGCTAAAGCAGAACCATATAGGTGCAGGCTCCATGCAGATAATCCAGCATCTTCTTTTAGTTGTAACCATTCAGCCGCATATTTTTGAGTATCCGCATAGTTTTTTACTTCTTTCCTATAGTTCTTCAGCACCCAGTCAATATATTGGTCACATACAAACGAATAATCTTTCAATGTTTTCGTTGAATAGATACCTCTTATTGCTTTGGGGGCAGGTAAATTCTCTTTACGACATTTTTCACGTTCTTGAAGTTTGTCTTTATGCTTGGACTCTCCAAAATGCGTCTGGGCTTTTAGTGCTTCCTTATATTGGTGTTTGAAAACACTTTTTTTACTCATTTGTCGTCCTTTCCAATAAGAAAAAAAGGGTAAAAAAATAGAGAGTCATTTTATAAAAATAAATGACGCTCATCTCAATACCTTCCTCTATATTGATGTGAGAAATTCAATCAGATTGTTTAAGTCTGAAAGTACAGGATTTTATTTTTTTGCTTACAGATACCTGTATATTTCTGCAAACTTTTGATTGTGGTTACGAGTCATCCTCCTCTCTCTTCTCTCTTTCACTTTTGCCTTTTCAGAAAGGGAAAGGGACAGAAACCTGATTGTATTTCTGAGTTCCCCTGCAAGGCATCAAAAAACTTATTCTTTAACAGTGTTAATTCTGATAACTGATAATACCTGTTGGTATTACCGAAACACTCTACTTCTGTAAAATAATACTTCTACTAATATTGTATCCTTAAAAAAATAGAGAATCAATATTTTGAACAGGATATTTTGAAAAAATCCGAAATTTTTTTTGCAGTGAGAAGAAAGCTGTCTGTTATGGCGCAAAAATGTGTTAAGCGAGGTTAGATGCCTGTTTATCCTGCTTATCTTAGTAGCAGTTTGAACAGGCATCTAACCTCGCCTGCCAATACGTTATATTCTTCAGAAAACGTATAAGCTGAGATAATGCGTATTAAAGCGGTATTATTCATAATACGTTTTATCGTGGTATGCGTATTATGAACGTAAACATTCCGCTAATGCGTATTATCTTCACAATACCGATTGATAATCATATCATCAAGGAAAAGGCTGTGAGATTATGAGCAGAATATGGTAGAAAAAGAAAATGAATTTTGAATAAAAAAGAATGGATAGCCGTACAGGTTATCCATTCTACATCAGTAAGTCTATCTAGTTTTTTGAAAGTGTATCGCATCATGGGAGCTTATTATGGTAAGAGGACAACAGGTTTTCCCTGCGTCTCTAAATATGATAATTCATAAAATTTTCAAAATCAAGAGCATACTGCTATACTTGTTATTTGCTAAGAAGCAGAATATCAACTGCATTTTGAAGTTCTGGTTTTTGACGGTAGTTCAGAATCAGGTTTTTCTCATGCTCCGTTAATACCAGATGTTCTGTAACTGAGGTATCTGATTCCTGTACAGATTGTAAGTCTTGAATGGTTATATTTAATCCTCTACATATTTTTATCACACTGTCCACAGCAGCATTGCCAATCTTTTCTTCGTTCAGCATGGTGAGCAGAGTGGAATAGGGCATATCTATATTCTGGGAAAATTCTTTTATGGTCAACCCATTGCTTTTTATGAGATTTTTCAAATATTGTTCCCGTGTCAAAATAATCACACTCCTTTTTCAGTTTCATAATAACATGATGTCGTTAATTAGACAATTAGAAAAAATGATATATCGTGTTGATTCCACAAAATTTGATTGAAAACAACAATATACCGTGTTATTATTAGAAGTGAAAAACGATAAAACATTTTGAAAAATAATAAAACCAAATGATGAGCCATTGGTACTTAGATATAGAAGGATGTGATGACATGTATAGAGAGTTGGAAGCAAAAATTGCATATCGAGGTATTAGCAAAAAACAAATGGCGGAGGGAATCAATATGAACTATAACACATTACTTTCAAAAATGGGTGGGAAATCAAAATTCACACTGGATGAAGCAGTTTCTATCAAAGATTATCTGGATGAAGACATTGCGATAGAAGAACTTTTTAAGGAGGATTGAAAAAAATTAGAAATTTTAAAACCAAAAGAAAGATGGACGGTACTTATACATATCAACAGGAAACGGAGGGTTTTGTATGAAAGATATCATAAAAAATTTCTTGATTAAAAAAATAATGATTGGTGGGATGTCGGTTAAGGTTGGAACAATCACAACTGTAGCGGTGGTGACTACACTGGCAGTCGGCGGTACAGCAGTTGCTGTTACCAATCACGTTTTAGATGCAAAAACTGAAACTGCGATTGT
>CAZWAG010000054.1:0-4475 GCA_964631845.1 uncultured Eubacterium sp. | reverse complement strand
TCTTCTTCTGTTACATATGAAGATGAGAATGGAAATCCTGTTGACATTAACGAAGAAGATATCCATACGCATACGCTTTCTACACAGGTGCTTGAGGAGCCTACCTGCCAGTCAGCAGGTTCCGCTTATGATTTCTGTCCTGAATGTGGTTATACTTCTGATACATATATCTTGCCAGTGAATAATAACCATGTTCTTAACGATTGGATTGTTGTAACGGAAGCAACAGAAGTATCGGATGGATTAAGAACAAGAAGCTGTTCTGTCTGTGGAAATGTAATTGAGACTGAAGTGATTCCTATCATTCCGCATAATCACAATTATGTTGTGTCAGTGACGGAAGCTGCATCTTGTGAAAAGGATGGCTACAATGTTTACACCTGTTCCATTTGTGGCTCAAGCTATTCCGAAACGATTGGAGCAACAGGACATAATTATGAGAAGCAGATAGTAGAAGGCGCTTCCTGTACAGCCGAGGGACATATTTACCAGAGATGTTCATCGTGTGGCAAAACAGTTGAAACAGGTACTATCAGTGCAAAGGGACATAATTATGGAAATTGGTCTATAGTAGAAGAAGCTAATTGTACTGAATCGGGGAAAGAAACAAGAAAATGTTCTGTTTGTGGACATACGGAGAACAGAATTATCCCTGTAACAGGTCATACAGAGAGTAACGTTGTTACTACGAAGGAAGCAACCTGTACAGAAGAGGGAACATATACCTATACCTGTTCTGTCTGTGATGTTGTGATAGAGAACAATGTAATTGCTCCACTGGGTCATAACTATGGAGAGCCTGAAGTAGTAGACAGCACCTGCTCTACAGAAGGAAATAAGAAGTATACCTGTCAACGAGAAGGCTGCGATTATTCTTATGAAGAGGTTATTGCCAAGAAAGACCATACAGAAAGTGAATGGATTGACAATAATCTGAATATTGATAAGGTTCCTACCTGTACCGAAGTAGGCAAAAAGCATACAGAGTGTACTGTATGTCATGCCTTGATAAGGACAGAAGTCATTCCCGCAACAGGACACTCATGGAATGAATGGGAAGAAACCACGGCTCCTCAATGTGAAGAAGCTGGAGAAGAAACAAAAACCTGTTCTGTTTGTCATGAATCTGAAACAAGAGACATTCCTGCTACAGGACATAACTATGAAATCATTATTGATATTCCTGCTACTTGTGAGCAGAGTGGTAAAAAACATGAGGAATGCAGCGTTTGTCATGATAAACTTCCAGAGAAAACCATTCCCGCTTTAGGTCATAGTTTTGGCAATTATGAAGTGGTTACGCCTGCCACAGATTTGGCAGAAGGCCTTGAGAGAGCAACATGCGAAAATGGATGTGGTAAGACAGATGAGAGAGTTATTGCAAAACTTCCGCATACCCATAACTATGATACAGAGAAGACGAGAGTAGAAGCTACGTGTACAGTTGATGGGTATTATATTTTGGAATGTCGCTGTGGTTCTACCATGAAAGTTGATATTTCTAAAACAGGGCATGATTATCAGGCAACAAATCATGTAGATGCAAACTGTGTATTAGATGGTGCTGATACTTATACCTGTTCTAAGTGTGGAGATACTTATGATACCGTAATCCCTGCTACAGGACATACTGCTGGAGACTGGGAAATCAGTAAACCTGCTACAGACTTAGCAGAAGGTCAGAAAGTCAGAAAATGTACTTCTTGCGAAACTATTTTAGATACACAGACGATATCTAAGTTACCACATACCTGTGAATATACCACACTGATAGAGTCTCAGGAAGCAACCTGTACTACAGATGGTTATGAGTTATACGAATGCCGTTGCGGATTGCAGGATAAAGTGGTTGTGCCTAAGTCGAACCATAAAAATGCAGAATGGAAGATAACAAAAGAAGCAACTTACACAGAAATGGGATTAAAGGAAAAAATCTGTCCTGATTGTCATGCAACTTTAGAAACAGAGAATATTCCTGTAAAACCACATGAACATAATTACGAAGTAACTTCTTCTACAGACGCAACCTGTATAGAAGCAGGAAATACAGTGAAGACCTGTTCTGTTTGCGGCAACACCACTACAATCGTTACTCCTGCAACAGGTCATACAGAAAGCCAATTCCATGTGGACTATGAAGCAACCTGTACAGCAATAGGTGCCAAACACACAGAATGCAGTGTCTGCCATATTACCTTAACAACGGAAACCATTCCTGCAACGGGTCATACAGAGGGAGAATGGAAAATAGATTCATCCGCAACTTGTACAGGCGATGGCTCTAAGCATACAGAATGTACGAATTGTGGAATAACCTTAAGAACAGAAACCATTCCTTCTACAGGTCACTCTATGGGAGATTGGGATGAAGAATCTCCTGCTTCTTGTGAAAATGAGGGAACTGAAAGGAGAAATTGCTCAAAATGTTCTTATTCTGAAAGTAGAAGTATTCCTGCCCTTGGACACGATTATGGTGATTGGATTGTTGACGAAGAGGCAACAGAAGAAGCAGAAGGCTCCAGACATAAAGAATGTAGCAGATGTGATAGCAAAATTACAGAGGATATTGAAAAACTTCCTCCTCACGTACACAGCTATGCTGAAACAGACAGAACAGACAGTACCTGTAGCAATGTAGGTTCTATTACTTACACTTGTGAGTGCGGCGATTCCTATTCAGAAGAAATTGCGAAAAAAGAGCATACCCCTGGAGAATGGACAGTAAAAACTCCTGCAACAGAAGACTCTACAGGATTGGAAGAAAGAACGTGTACAGAATGTGGAACACAGACAGATTCCAGAGTAATTGATAAATTGCCGCATACGCATAACTATACTATGGAAAGCAAAGCTGCTACCTGTACGGAAGATGGTTATGAAAAACAGACTTGTGCTTGTGGCAGTGTAATTAACACGGTTATTCCCGCTACAGGACATACTTATGGTGAAGCGGCTGTTGTAGAGCCTACTTGTACCAAGAAAGGTACTTCTACTATCGCATGTAAAAATTGTAGCCATAAAGAAGTAACAGATATCCCCGCTACAGGACACAATTATGTAGAATCTGAAAAGACGGCAGCTACCTGTGAAAAAGCTGGTTCTGTGACCTATAAATGCACAAATTGTGAAGATACTTATTCAGAGCCTATCGAAAAATTAGAGCATGAATATGCTGTAACATCTACAATTGAAGCAACCTGCACAGAAGGTGGATATACTATCGAAACCTGTAAACACTGCGGAGATACCAAGCGTACCAACGAAACAGAAGCTACAGGGCATGATGATGGTAAATGGACTATCGTTGAAGAAGCTGAACTTGGCGTAGCTGGCTCTAAGGAACTCAGATGTACAAAATGTAATACCCTGCTTGATACGGAAGAAATTCCTATGTTGACAACAGATGGAACTGACAGTATATATTATTTCAAAAACGCAGATGGAAGTCAGGAGATGGCTATTGGTCACTATGATGAAGAACAAGCTCAGGAAATGTTGGCATTAGTTAATAATTATCGAGAAGAAAATGGCTTAGACACTTTTACCGTACCAACTACCTATATGAATAGCTATACCGCATTAAGAGCAGTAGAAACATCATATTTATGGGACCATAAAAGACCATCAGGTGCAGGTTGTGAATATGCAGAAAATATAGCAATGGGACAACCTGATGGAAGGGGAAATCTCCCCAGTGCACAGGCAATATTTGATGCTTGGGTAGCTTCTGCTGGTCACAAAAATAATTTAGATGCTGTTAGAATTAATAACTGGACATGTATTAGTGTATTTTATAAAAGATGTCCCGTATATAATTCGGCAGGCGAAGTATCACGTTATGCATATGAGGCATATTGGGTAGAAACATTTAAATAAAAAGCATAATAAAAAGGAATCGTCAATTATGCTTGGCGGTTCCTTTTTACACATCATCTTTTACATAAACCACAATATCTTCTACTTTGCAATCCAAGATACGGCAGAGCTGTTCAACAGTCAAGAGAGTAACATTCCTGTTGTGTTTGAGGTTGTCGATTGTTCCTTTGCTGATACCATATTCATTGATTAATTTGTAGGTAGACAGGTTTTTTTGCTTTAGTGTCTCCCATAAGGGTTCAAAAGACATCATAAGTCATCACCCTCCTTGAAATTATTATATGGTCAGAAGCATGGGTACAATATCCCCAGCGTATTGGGTATAAAACACAGACCCAACAAATTGGGTATGTTTTAATAGACAAGTCAAGGTATAGGAAGTAAAATAATATATGTGAGAATTTAATTCCTGATATCACATGCAAATATTTCATAAGATAAAAAATTTTTTATAAAACCTAAATGCTCTTTGCTGGTACTTATTATCAGAAAGGAGCAGTAAGTTATTCCACCAAATTAAATGCACGAAGGAGAGAGGCAATGGAAGACAGTTTAAAGAAAGCCATAGCGCAAATGAAAAATGGCGAGGAAAAAGGTTT
>CAZWAG010000053.1:0-13337 GCA_964631845.1 uncultured Eubacterium sp. | reverse complement strand
TATAGAAATTGTATGTTGTGTCAGCAGCTGCCTGCCATGCAAAATAAAATGGCAAAGCATCATTTCCGGCATATGTAAGACCTATAGGCGCTGATGGTTTTGCTCCACCAGTCTGTTCTTTTGTTGTTGTAGGCGCTACTGTTGGTGCCTGTGTCGGAGCCACCGTAGGCGCTACTGTTGGCGCTTGTGTCGGAGCTACCGTTGGTGTCTGGGTTGGTGCTTCAGTAGGGGCCTGGGTTGTAGGAGTTACATCTGTCAGTGAAAAGCTTGTAACCTTAACAGTTGTTCCTTCGTTTAACAAGCCCAAATCGAAAATAAAGTTAACCTGATCAGAATCTGCAGTAAATGTCCCTGCATATACATTATCTCCTACTGACAATGTCTTTGTCTGCAAATCCTTTAAGTTTGTATCATCCTTTAATAGAACCTCTCCTGAAGCCTTGTCTGAATTTAATGTAATACTATATGAATATGTATGTCCGCTTGTGACATTCATCTTATTTGTAAATGCCTGTGTTCCCCACTTTGTGCTTCCACTGTTTGCAACATACATTGAAAAATCATTAAGTGAGGAGCCACCCTTATAATACGCTTCTGAACCTACCCAGTCTTTACATACAAGATAATTCCACTGTCCGACATTTGTCGCCGTATTTGGTGTACATGCCGTGTAACCTGAAGGTATACTGTTCGTTGTCGTAGGTGCCTGGGTTGGAGCCACCGTAGGCGCTTGTGTCGGAGCAGCTGTTGTAACAACATTTCCATATTCTAAGTCGAAATAATCCATATTGAGCCACTGCCATGCCTGATCTTGGTTATACCAGACATTTCTTGCACCGGTTACATCTATAGTATTAACTCCGACATTGAGGTTAACATCTAAGGTAACTGTTTTTACCTGGTCCCATCCACCTGAGTATGAGGCTGAGACAGTAGTCCAGCTTCCTCCGTTTACACGCACATCAATCTGTGTTGGCTGTCCTTCAACTCCACCTGCATAACCAATTGTCATTTTATATGTTCCACTGTAATATGCATTGACATCTGTGGTGAAATATGAACGCGCATTTTCATCGCCATTCCATGTATTTAAATTGCCAATAGCAACTCCACCTGAATAGTTTGAGCTAGTCTGTGTTGAGTATGTTTCACTTGCTGAACCTTGAGTATATCCCAGTGCATCCTCCGCTTCGTGACGTCCCACTGCATCTGATACACTGCTTCCCTCTACTGTTCCCGGCACATATTTCTTTAACACATTTGTAATGTATGTATTTTCATATGATGTACCAACACCACTCCATTTTGAATATATTGAGTCATAAGAATCTGATTCAATATTTACGCTGTCAGCCGAATACTTATATAGTCCCCAGTTGTCATTTGAAGTCAGTGCCTTGTATGTCCAAGTAGTCCAATTCAATCCATTATCATTCAGCATCTTCAGTCCTTCATCCCAGGCTGCATCGCTGTTAAATAAGTTGAATTCTCCCATATAGCTTGGAACATCATAATTCATTGCAAATATATTGTTTATTTTATTTTGCAAGCTTGTAATCTGCTTGTTGTCTTCATTACTATAATTGCTGTATTCATACTGATGATATTCATACATTACATTACTCCAACCTCTGTCAGTTGGATTTGGCAGATCCCATGAATCCCAGGTTGCTTCCATAATGATAAGGTGGTCAGGATCAACTGCCCTTATCTTTGTATACACATTGCCATAAATATCCCAAAGTAACGCATGAAGGTAATCCTCTGAATAGCTTGAAGAATATCTATATGTACAATAAGGTTCATTAAGCAAATCATATCCTGCAACAATTGGATTGCCCTTGTAATGCTCTGCAATCTTTACCCACATATCATAATACTTTTGCTGGTTTGAAGCTGCATTGCTTCCAAAGAAAAATTCTGATGCAGCCTCCTTTGCATCGCCCCCGTCAATACCGGAGTGATCGCTACCGTTCTGTGAACCATAGGCTCCATGCATATCAAGAATTACATATATTCCCCTGGCACCGGCCTGCTCCACAAACCAGTCAACCCATTCAAATGGATTTGAGTACCAGTTGTTGTTTGCATCAACAAAATCTCTATACCAAAGCGGCAGTCTAATACAGTTAATTCCAAGACTTGCACACTTGTCAAAGTCCGACTCCTGCCAATATGTATCAATGTAGTGCTTTACAAGAGTCTTGGCTTTGTCTGCACCAAATCTGTTTGTGAGAACTGTCCATATATCCATCTGGTCATTTACATTGTCAGAATAGGATGTTGGACACATCCAAAATTCCTGCACAGACAAACCTCCGGCGTTTGTTCCTCTAAGATATACAGTGTTTCCATTTCCATAGTTATTTTTTAATACTTTTCCGTTTGCCTTTAAGAAATCCGAACTATGAATTTTGCTTGTGGCAGCATCTACTGACACTTCTGTTGGCTTTGCATAAAATGTAATGCTGGTAACAATCATTACAAAGCAAAGCAAATAACTAATAACTTTCTTCATTTTTTTATCCTAACCCTTCCATTTTTTCAATATAACTATGTTATCACTTTATATTTTTTTTATCAATCCAATTACCAATATGAATCGTTGATATTTTTTTAACAATGTGCTATACTATTCGATAATTATGCAATAAAATAATTTTTGCATATAAATAAGTAGAGATTAAGTGATTTTTAGGAGGAATACAAATGTACAAGATTGTTAAAAGACAACAATTAAATGAAACTGTTGTACGTCTTGATATTGAGGCTCCTTTCATTGCCCGCAAAGCAAAAGCCGGACAGTTTATCATTCTTCGTATTGATGAGCTTGGCGAGAGAATGCCTCTTACAATAGCTGATACAGATGCCGAAGCCGGTACTGTTTCAATTATTTTCCAGATAGTTGGTCAGACTACAATGTTACTTGCCCAGATGAAAGAAGGCGATGCTCTTCTTGATTTTGTAGGGCCACTGGGAGCAGCAACTGAATTTGGTGACGCAAAAAAGGTTTGCGTTGTCGGTGGTGGTGTTGGTAACGCTATCGCATATCCATCTGCAAAAGCTCTTTTCAATGCCGGTGTAGATGTTGACGTTATTGCAGGTTTCAGAAGTAAAGACATTGTTATTCTTGAAGATGAATATAAAGACGTTTGTAACAGACTTTTCATCACAACTGATGACGGTTCATACGGTGAACAGGGATTTGTTACAAACAAACTCCAGAGTTTAATTGACGAAGGAAATAATTATGATTTAGTTATCGCTATCGGACCAATCCCAATGATGAAGTTCGTTTCAAAGGTAACTGAGCCATATAACATAAAGACTCTTGTATCACTCAATCCTATTATGATTGATGGAACAGGAATGTGCGGTGGTTGCCGTGTAACAGTCGATGGTGAAATCAAATTTGCATGCGTTGATGGTCCTGATTTTGACGGCCACAAGGTTGACTACGAGGAGCTTATGAACAGAAACTCAACATATAGTGATTTCGAAGCACACGACAGAGAAAACTGCAGAATGTTCAAGATGGAGGTGTCAAATAATGCCTAACATGTCATTAACAAAGGTTCCTATGCCAGAGCAGGATCCTAATGTAAGAAATAAGAATTTTGAAGAGGTTGCTTTAGGTTACACAGCTGAAATGGCTATGGAAGAAGCTTCCCGTTGTATAAATTGTAAGAATAAACCTTGTATGAGTGGTTGTCCTGTATGCGTACGTATTCCGGAATTTATTTCACTTGTAGCTGAAGGTAAATTTGAAGAAGCATATGAAGTAATTACAAGCACAAACGGTCTTCCTGCTGTATGTGGTCGTGTATGTCCACAGGAAAATCAGTGTGAAGGAAAATGTATCCGTGGTATCAAGGGCGAGCCTGTAAGTATTGGTCGTCTGGAAAGATTTGTAGCTGACTATCATATGGCAAACTCTCACGCAGCTGTTACAAAGCCGGAATCTAACGGAATCAAGGTTGCTGTAATCGGTGCGGGTCCTGCCGGTCTTACTTGTGCGGCTGACCTTGCAAAGCTTGGTTATGAAGTAACTATATTTGAAGCATTCCACAAGGCTGGTGGTGTACTTGTTTATGGTATTCCTGAATTCAGACTTCCAAAGTCAATCGTTCAGAAGGAAGTTGAAAATCTTGAAGCCTTAGGTGTTAAGATTGAGACTAACATGGTTATTGGCCGTGTACTTTCAATTGATGAAATAATGGAAATGGGATTCAAGGCTGTATTTATCGGATCAGGTGCCGGTCTTCCATCATTTATGGGAATCGAAGGTGAAGCTTTAGTTGGTGTATATTCAGCAAACGAATACTTAACAAGAGCTAACCTTATGAAAGCTTATCTCGATGAATATGACACACCTGTTATTAAGAGCAAAAATGTTGCTGTTGTCGGCGGTGGTAACGTAGCTATGGATGCTGCACGTACTGCTCTTCGTCTCGGCGCAGAAAATGTATACATTGTATATCGTCGTGGTATGGAAGAGCTTCCAGCCCGCGGTGAGGAAGTTCATCACGCACAGGAAGAGGGAATCATCTTTAAGACATTGCATAACCCTGTTAGAATTATCGGTGATGAGAACGGTCGTGTTTCAAAGATGGAATGTATCAAGATGGAACTTGGTGAACCTGATGCTTCAGGTCGTCGTCGTCCAATGCCTGTAGAGGGAAGTAACTTCGAGCTTGACGTTGATACAGTTATCATGTCAATCGGTACATCTCCAAACCCACTTCTTCGTACAACTACTGAAGGTCTTGAAGCAAACAAATGGGGCTGCTTAGTTGTAAATGAAGATACTCTAGAAACTACTAGAGAAAATGTTTACGCCGGTGGAGATGCCGTTACCGGTGCTGCTACTGTTATCCTTGCTATGGGAGCCGGTAAGCAGGCTGCAGAAAGCATTCACGAAAAATTGTCAAAATAGTTTCTATATAGTATTCTTGTTTGATAGCATAACATGGCAAATACAAAAAAGGTTCTAAACTTTACACTTTGAAAGTTTAGAACCTTTTTCTTCAACTCACACTGCATATTAATATATCTAACATACAATGTACTATTTATTATTTCATTTTGATTGTTTTAATCTTTGACCACTTACCGTACTGTTTTTTACCAGCCAAGCTGTAGTTGTAAGCTCTAACCTTAACGTAGTACTTCTTATTCCTGCTGAGTCCTTTGATTGTATAGCTAAGTTTCTTTGTGTTTTTCTGTTTATATTTCTTAAATTTCTTATTCTTACACCATCTAATCTGGTATCCCTTTGCTCCCTTAGCTTTCTTAATCTTTATTGAAGCTTTCTTAGAATAACGTTTCTTTGTTGCCTTTTTAATTGTAACTCTAGCAGGCTTTTCAATCTTATTAGCTGATGTGCCAACGATATCTGCCCCTGATGTTTCGCTACCACTTTGGCTATTAGTTGTTACATTTGAATCAGTTGACGCCTTTGTAGTTGTAGCCTGTGTCGTAGGCTTCTTTGTGGTCGTTGGCTTTGGTGTAGTAGTTGGTCTAGGTGTTGTTGTTGGCTTTGGTGTTGTCTCATCAACCTTAGTATCATCTGTACCATAAACAGCCATATCATATATTGAATATCCATACTGTGTTGTACGAGAGATACCATTTATTTTAATATATCTTGCTGATGTCATCTCTTTAAGAGTTGTAGCGTCCACTCTGCCTCCATTTGTACTTTCAACAGTAGCAATTGTGGTAAAGTTATTACCATCTGTTGAAACATCTATTGTATATTTTGCAGCAGATGCGCCTTCCCACGCTATATTGATTTGCTTGATATTTCTAATCTGTCCTAAATCAACTATAATATATTCTGCATCGTTGCCTTGTGTGGATTCCCAACGTGAACCTATATTATCATCAATAGCGTATGCAGCTTTATTTCCACCCGTCTCTGAAGATGCTGTAACACTAACGCCATCCTGACTAATATAGTCTGTACATACAACATTGTTAATAAGTATATTTTCACCAAATACTTCTGTTGCAGCTTTGGAAATCGAAGTTTTATAGTCTGGTTCCGGAGTCTCTTCCGGTGTATATCCATCCGGATTTCCTAAGTCTCTGTATACTTCACCACCAGGTGTAAGGTCTCCCGTAGCATATTTCCAAAGACCTGTTGTATCGCTATTAAATCCAAATGCCGCGTATCTTTCTACATATTCTCTTTCATCCAATCCCGGCATAACTGCTTCCCAGAATTCCTTAGTTCCGTTTCCTCCTGTAGCAGTTACACTAGAACCTGTCGTTGAAAATTCTGTAATCCAAATCGGCTTATGATATTTATTCCATGTCCAGTCTACAACCTCTTCCAAAAACCATGTTGCCATGCCTGCTCCGGCATAATTGTCCGGGTAACAATGAATAGAAATAAAATCAGGATCATAGTCATTGTCTACATCAATTTTTTCCATAAATGTCTGAAACCAGTTTGTTGAAGCTTTAGGCCAGAGTGCTGTAACCGGAGAACTGATTTTTATTCCATCTACATCATCTAATCCCTGCCAAGCATTGTATACATCGTTAACTGACATATTGCACTGTCCGGCCAAATCAGGCTCATTGTAGGTCAAAATATATTTGTAGCCCTTATTTATAGCTGAATTTACCCTGTTTTTCAAATTGTTTGCATTTGTTTCCTTCCATACCATAGGAACATATTCTATTCCCTGATACTGAGAGCCACTGCTTGGTTTTTCTCCCCAGTTGTAATACCATGCAACTCCCATAGCACTTAGGTCAAGATTTGCTCCCATATCAGTAGCAAGTCCCAAGCCCTTTTTTGAAACACCAAAATTTATAGAGTCTGACTGTTCTGTTTTTCCATTTGTATACTCTGCAACAACATACACTATGTTCATCTGCACTGTTGTTGAATACCATTCATATTCAGATTCCGTAGTTGTATCAACCTTCTGATTATTAATATAAACAGAATATTCCTTAACTGTTCCACCTGTTGCATCTGTCCAGTCAATATCAATATCACCCGCTGCAGCTAATTTGTTTTGTGTTGGGGTGGTAATAGAAAATGATGCTGCCTTTACCTCTGTTTTGCTTGAAATAAATGGAACCATTGTCAAAACCATCGTGATTGACAATATCATAGCAATAAATTTGTTATAGCATTTCATTTGTATCGCCTCCTAATAATTTATTAAATTGTACCGTCCCTTTCATATATTATAATTATCGTTCGAAATCGTTTTTATTGCAAGAGTAAATTATTATATATATTCACTATTACAATTTTTATATTTTCCTTTATTTTTAGGCACTTTTTCCCTTGTTTAGTGCGAATAATCGAAAATTCAGTAATAATTACTATTTTTATTTTTGTTTTTATTAATGATTTTACAGCCCATCTTTTGTTTATATATATTTAAAATTTATATTAAGTTGTAGTTTGACATTATGTTTGGTTCTATCAAACTTACTTATTTTAGCTGAAAGATAAAATTACAAGTATATTTGTTTTATCTAATTCGCTTATTTTACCTGAAAGATAAAATGACAAGCATTTTTGTATATTCTATTTTATCTAATTCGTTTATTTTATCCGAAAGATAAAATGTTTACTATATTTATCCGTTCAGTGTTATCAATTTCGCGTTTACACATCCAATTGATACTTGTCTAATAAAATTATAGTATAAAAAAAGGGGCATAGCCCCTTTTTTAAGAATAAATACATAAGCGAAAATTATTTTCTATTCATCAAAATATTTTGCTCTTTCACCACCAATGTACTTTGACCTTGTTCGAGCTGCAAGGACTCTTGCCTCGCCAATCATATTATTTTGAAGTCTCACCGGAACGGCAACCTTCTTTAGATGCATTCCTATCAATGTACCACCGATATCCATTCCGGCATCAGCCTTGATTTCTTCAACGGCAACAGGATCTTTGAAAGTATGATATGCCGTAGTTCCAAAAGAACCACCTGCTTTAGGCTGTGGAACTACATTTACTATTTCTGAAAACGGCACCGCTTCGCGCTCCACAATAATTGCTCTATTGAGATGCTCGCAACACTGTGCTGCAAGAAATACTCCTCTACTCTGCAATTCATCATAAACGCCCTTAAATAGAGCTTTTGCAACCTCAAGATTAGAGTCTGTTCCTATTGTGCTTCCACAAACTTCACTGGAGGAACAGCCCACAACAAAAATCTGCCCTTTTTTAATTCCTGATTTTTCGCACAACTCTGCCGTAGCAAGCTGAGCCTGTTTTGTGATATCTTCGTACATAATATACTCCATTCTATCAGACACAAATCGAAAATCTTCAATCTTATCGTTTTCTCTTATACTATCTAATAATTAAACTTCGTTTATTATAAACAAAGTTTGGTATTTATACAATCTTTTTTAAATATGTTGTAACCTTTGCAGCGTCAAGTGCAACAACTAATACAAGTCCAATTACTATACATGTAATTCCCTGAATTGCATTGCTAGGTATTGATGCTGCTGCAGCCATACCGTATCCTAACAGGAAATTTTCATAAATAAAGTATCCAAATACCATAATTATTTCTGCAACAATACTGGATACAACGTAGGCTACAATCTTGTTAAACTTCTTAACTATCTTAAATACTGCATATGCAGCTACTCCCATTAAGAATTTGATAACTAATGTTCCCAATACATATGATGGATATCCACTAATCAAGTCAGCTAATGCAGGGCCAATTCCTGCTGCAAGTCCACCGTATACTCCACCAATTAACCAAGCACATAAAAGAACAATTGAATCTCCAATGTTTACATATCCATTTGTTCCAACAGTTGGCACCTTAATAATCATTGTTGCAACACATGCCAATGCTGCAAATAACGCTGTTATTACTATTTTGTAAAGTTTATTCATTTTTATCCTCACTTTCTTTTGTCATTAGAATATTTTTAACTTCCTAGCCCATTATAGCAATCAGTGATATTATTGATATACCCAAATTTTGACAAATTAATAAGACCAGATGATATATCCGGTCTTATTAAACAATATTACATTTCATTTTTTGAATGTATATTAGTTGTACAATATTTTATGCTTTAAGTCTTTTCTATATTATTCTCCAGTATATAAAATTGCTCATTTAAAAGTCTTTTCTATATTATTCTTCGCTATAGAAAATTGCGCATTTTACAGCCTTATTCCAGCCCTTCACACATTCCACAGCATTTTCTTCACTCATTCTTGGCTCAAATATATTTTGAATCTCGGCGTTTGCCACAATATCATTTTTGTCTTTCCAATAGCCGGTAGCAAGTCCTGCAAGATAAGCCGCCCCCAATCCTGTCGTCTCTATAACCTTTGGTCTTACAACATTTTTTCTTGTGATGTCAGACTGGAACTGCATCAAAAAATTATTCGCGCAAGCCCCGCCGTCAACCTTTATTTGATTTATGCTGGTATCTGCATCCTGCTCCATTGCCTTTAACACATCATATGTCTGATAAGCCAATGATTCTAAAGTGGCACGTATGAAATGATTTCTGTTTGCTCCTCGCGTCAGTCCGACTACCATTCCTCTTGCATCCTGTTTCCAATAAGGAGCTCCCATACCTGTAAAAGCAGGCACAACATAAACACCATTTGTACCATCTACCTTTAATGCACATTCCTCGCTTTGAGGTGCATCATCAACCAATTGCATTTGGTCACGCAACCACTGAATTGCTGCCCCTGCCACGAATACACTTCCTTCAAGCGCATATTCAACCTTGTCCACTGAAGCTGCTATTGTAGTAATCAATCCATTGTTTGACATAACCGCCTCATTGCCTGTATTCATCAGAAGAAAACATCCGGTACCATATGTATTTTTTACATCGCCTTTTTCAAAACAGCACTGTCCAAAAAGAGCTGACTGCTGGTCACCTGCAACACCACTGATAGGGATTTTTACATTTGTCACAGTATCTGCAGTATATCCGAAAAGCCCGCTTGAAGGCTGTACCTTTGGCAACATGTTCTTTGGAATACTTAATATATCAAGCAGTTCATCATCCCACTCAAGATTCTTTATGTTATAAATCATTGTTCTGGATGCATTTGTATAGTCCGTGGCATGAATATTTCCGCCACTCAATTTCCACATAAGCCATGTATCAATTGTTCCAAACAAAAGCTGTCCACCTTCTGCTTTTTCTCTTGCTCCTTCTACATTATCCAGAATCCATTTTATTTTTGTGCCCGAAAAATAGGCATCCGGTACCAAACCCGTCTTTTCGCGAATCTTATCACTCAATCCCTGATTCACCAATTGATCAATAGTATCTGATGTTCGTCTGCACTGCCATACAATTGCATTGTAAACAGGCTCACCTGTATTCTTGTCCCAGACAACCGTCGTTTCTCTCTGATTTGTAATACCTATTGCCTCAATATCTTCATATGTAACACCGATTTGTCTCAACACAGTATTCATAGTCTCAAGCTGTGTATTCCATATTTCCTCCGGATTATGTTCAACCCATCCCGGATTTGGAAATATCTGCTCAAACTCTTTATTTGCCTGACATATAATATTTCCGGACTTGTCAAACAAAATCGTTCTGGAACTGGTTGTCCCCTGGTCTAGCGCCATAATATACTTTCCCATATTATTTCTCCATATTGTTTTACTATATACTTTTTACACTAATTGCGTAAGAGCTCAACTCATTTTCATTCTATCTCATATCTTTTCAAATGTATATATCTATGTAATACTCTTTCGATATACTATGGATTGTTCTGCTGCTCAATTTTTATAGTTTTTGCCTTTCGTGAAAATATATTTTATGTTATGTTATTACTAGGAAATATTTTTTATTCATGAAGGAGGATATTGCTTTGGAAAAATCAGTAATGAATCAAATATGTGCTTATATGGACACATTTTTTGAAACGGAAAAAAAGATAGGAACTTATATTATTCATCATCCTCGCGAAGTGGTTGATATGACAGTTGGTGAACTGGCAAAGGTGTGTCAGGTGAGCGAAGCCTCCGTGTCGAGATTCTGTAAAAAAATAGATATGAAGGGTTTTCATCATCTTAAAATCAGTATTGCAAAGGAAATTGTCAGCCAACCTGAGGAGGAAGAGCTTTCAAACCACATTTCTGTAGATAATATTGAGCAGTCCCTCAAAAATATATTGGCAAACAAGGTGACAGAATTGTCGCAGACAGTTTCTATGATGAATACCGATAATCTATATGATATTCTTAATGCTATAAACGGTGCAAACAATGTGCTTCTGGCAGCTGTGGGCAATACAATTCCGGTTGCAATGGACGGGGCTTACAAATTAAATCAAATTGGAATATCTGCTGTCTCTACTCCTGTTTGGGAAACACAGCTCGGTTACAGCTATAATCTAACTTCTAATGACGTTGTAATCGCAATCTCCAATTCAGGGGAATCAACGAGTGTTCTACGCATTCTTGAAGCTGCAAAGCAAAAAAAAGCGACAACAATCTCCATTACCAACCATGATAATTCCAGCATTGCAAAAACAAGCGATTATCACATCACAACTGCAACCCGCGAAAAATTATTTCTCGACGGGTATTGCTTTTCCAGAGTATCTGCTACATTGGTGATGGAAATAATCTATTTGTTTCTGACATCTATGAGAGATGAATCCTACAAGTCAATTATTCAGCACGAACAATCAATGGCTTTTACGAAGGAATAAATTTTCATCTCAAAAGCGATTGACGAAAATCATATATCATGATATATTTCTTTATGAAATATTATTTCACTTGTTTCGACTTTTCACGAAATTACATTTCACAAGCATTTACATTTATTAGGAGGTATTCTTATGAAGAACATTAATTGGGCGGTACTTGGTACCGGAGTCATTGCAAATGAGATGGCCGTGGCCTTAAAGAAAAATGGCAAAAATATCTTTTCTGTTGGTAACAGAACATACCAAAAAGCTGTAGATTTTGCAGAAAAATATGGTATTGGCAAAGTGTATTCTGATTACAACGAGATGTTTACTGACCCTGACGTGAATGTTATTTATATTACAACACCGCACAATACACATATAGAATTTATGAAAAAAGCTATTGAGAACAAAAAGCACATTCTTGTGGAAAAGTCAATTACACTCAATAGCGACGAGTTAAATGAAGCTTTAGATTTAGCTCAGGAAAATGGCGTTATTATTGGTGAGGCTATGACAATATTCCACATGCCAATTTATAAAAAATTAAAAGAAATCTTAGATACAGGTGCTCTAGGCAAGGTAAACCTTATCACTATGAACTTTGGAAGCTTCAAGGACTACGATATGTCTAATCGCTTCTTTAATAGAAATCTTGCCGGTGGTGCTATGTTAGATATTGGTGTATATGCACTTTCATTTATCCGATGGTTTATGGATTCAAAGCCTGACGCTTTATTGTCACAGGTAAAGACAGCTCCTACCGGTGTTGATGAACAGGCTGGTTTGCTTTTGACTAACAAGGAAGGACAGATGGCAACTGTTATGCTCTCCCTTCACTCTAAACAGCCAAAGCGTGGAATGGTTTCATGCGAGAACGGATATATAGAAATCATGGAATATCCAAGAGCCTGGGAGGCGACTATTACTTATACAGACACCGGAAAAACAGAGCTTATCAAGGCTGGTGAAAACGCTGACGCTCTTGCCTATGAGTTGGCTGACATGGAAAAAGCCATTAACGGAGACACAGAATGCATGCATCTGGATTACACAAAAGATGTTATGGATATGATGACTGAATTTAGAAAAGAATGGGGATTTAAATATCCTGAGGAAGAATAATTACTAGGGAATTGCTATAATAATTTGGGTGTCAAAAGGTCACTATATGAAGCTTCATTGTCATAATCACAAAAATATTTAATAGGGTGACCTTTTGACACCCCAATCCTATATAGCCGGTAATTGTATATAGCTTAATATACCTGTGTCCAGTTTTCATACGGAAACATATGATGGAGTTTTTTTATTGTTTTCGACTGGCTACCATAATTTTTTGCCAATTCTTCTTTCTTTTGCAATATATTAGCATTTATTTGCTCGATACCATCTTCTGAAAGGTTTGATTTTTTATAATACTTTCCAAAATTCATTATCTTTGATGAGGTCTTTGTAGCCTCGCAGGCATTGTCTACAATTTTGTGTGTCATTATGTGATGCTGATGCCCGTACTCTCCTTTTTCATTATGAGAAACTACAACATCCCATTCTTTATACTTTATTATTGTTTCTATATCCCTTTGTATATCTTTTTTCCATAATCTCCAATTGCTTCTTTTTCCTGCAATCTTATC
>CAZWAG010000052.1:0-13408 GCA_964631845.1 uncultured Eubacterium sp. | reverse complement strand
GTCAAGGGTTTTTGGAAAATTTGCACAATTTTATTAGATGTTAACAAAATATTCGTTCTTTGTGGCGTTCGACGCAGAGTGACATAAAATACTAAAAAAACTAGTTAACAATGTTAATAACTCGGTTAATAACCCATATTTTAAGGAAAAAAGGCAATTTAAAAATGTTAATAACTCGATAACGTGTGTTTTGTGTAAACCAATGTAAAAAAAAGGAAAATTGTTGAAAATGCACAAAAACATTGACAAAAAATAAACTTATGCAAAATGAGTGTTTTCTGTTGTGAAAACGTTCCCTTTTTGGTATAATTTAAGTACCAGAAAACGAAAGGAAGTGGTACCATGAAAATTAAATTATTTGGAAAAAACATTGAGGTTACAGAGGGCATTAGAAGTGCAGTAGAAGACAAACTTTCAAAGCTTGAAAAATATTTTGATAGTGAAGTTTCAATTGACGTAACACTCAGTGTTGACAAAGACGACCAGAAGGTAGAGGTAACAATTCCTGTCAAAGGACATATTATTCGTGCAGAAGAAGTAAGCTCAGATATGTATGCATCAATTGACATGGCAAGAGAGACTATCGAGAGACAGCTTGTAAAACATAAAAATAAGCTTGTTGATAAGAAACGAAATAGTCGTGAGTTATTTACAGAAGACTATATCGATGCAGATTATGAAGATGAAGAAGAAATTAAGATTGTAAGAAGCAAAAGGTTTGGAATTAAACCTATGGATCCGGAAGAGGCTTGTTTCCAGATGGATATGTTAGGACATAATTTCTTTGTTTTCTTAAACTCAGATACAGATGAAGTGAATGTAGTTTACAAGAGAAAAGGAGGAACATACGGTTTAATTGAACCAATTTTTGATTAAAATACATAGGCTTTAATACGGTATATATATTGGAGAAAAGTAATTCTTAATAATATTTCTGAATTAACCGTATTGAAGGCAGTCAATAAAATTAAATATTTATTTGTGTAGCAGCTGCATGTGTATTAAGAAATAATGCATGTGTGGCTGCTTTTGCGTTGTTTGTATTAAAAAATGTATTTTCAAATATTAATAATAATTAACAAAATATTTACAAACATATAAAATTACAAGTGTTGAATAAAAATGTTTTAAATGGTATTATATTGTTTAACGTGTCAGATTGACTGGCAAATAAATTTTATAGGAGATTACCATGAGTGTAATTAGTAAAGTTTTGGGGACGCACAGTGAGCGTGAACTAAAAAGACATAAGGCTACATTAGATAAGATTTTAAGCTTAAAGCCTGAAATGGAAGCGTTGAGTGATGAACAAATGGCAGCAAAGACGACAGAATTCAAGGATCGTCTTTCAAAAGGAGAAACATTAGATGATATTCTTCCAGAAGCATATGCTTTAGTAAGAGAAGCTACAAGAAGAACTCTTGGGACAGAACATTATCCTTGCCAGATTTTAGGTGGTATTATCCTGCATCAGGGACGTATTGCGGAAATGAAGACTGGTGAAGGTAAAACACAGACATGTTTGCTTCCTGCATATTTAAACGCTTTAGAGGGAAAAGGTGTTCATATCGTTACTGTAAATGAATATCTTGCAACTCGAGATGCTGAATGGATGGGACAGGTTCATAGATTTTTGGGACTTTCCGTATCATGTGTTCTTGCAGATATGGAACCGGATGAAAAGAGAGCAGCATACAATAGCGATATCACTTATATTACAAACAACGAATTAGGATTTGATTACCTTAGAGATAATATGGTTGTTTACAAAGAACAGTTAGTTCAGCGTGGACTTAACTACTGTATCATTGATGAGGTTGACTCTGTTCTTATTGACGAGGCTAGAACACCTCTTATCATTTCAGGACAGAGTGGAAAATCGACAAAGTTATACGAAATGTGTGACATTCTTGCACGTCAGCTCGAGAGAGGAACAGCTTCGCCGGAGCTTAGCAAGATGGATGCTATTATGGGCGTTGACATCGAAGAAGATGGAGACTTCCTTGTAAATGAAAAAGACAAGATTGTAACTCTTACAGCACAGGGTATTGAAAAGGTAGAAAAATTCTTCCATATCGATAACTATGCTGACGCTGAAAATTTAGAATTACAGCACAATGTAATATTGGCTCTTCGTGCACATAACCTTATGCACAGAGATCAGGATTACGTAGTAAAGGATGACGAGGTTCTTATTGTTGATGAGTTTACCGGACGTATTATGCCGGGTCGTAGATACTCAGATGGTCTCCATCAGGCTATTGAAGCAAAAGAGCATGTAAAGGTTAAAAGAGAGAGCAAGACTCTTGCAACAATTACATTCCAGAACTTCTTTAATAAATATGCAAAGAAGGCTGGTATGACAGGTACAGCGCTTACAGAGGAAAAAGAATTCAGAGATATTTACAGCATGGACGTTGTTGAAATTCCAACAAACAAGCCTATTGCAAGAATTGATCATGAAGATGCTGTATTTAAAACAAAACAGGAAAAATTACATGCAGTTATAGAAGAAATCTGTGAATCATATAAGAAGGGTCAGCCTGTATTGGTTGGTACTATCAATATTGATTCATCAGAAGAAATTAGTGCTTTACTTAGAAAGAAAGGTGTTCCACATAAAGTATTGAATGCCAAGTTCCATGAGATGGAAGCTGAAATTGTAGCAGAAGCAGGAAGACATGGCGCAATTACAATCGCTACAAATATGGCTGGTCGTGGTACTGATATTAAGCTCGACGATGAAGCAAAGGCCGCAGGTGGTCTAAAGATTGTAGGTACAGAGAGACACGAGTCAAGACGTATTGATAATCAGCTCCGTGGACGTTCAGGACGTCAGGGAGACGTCGGTGAATCCAAATTCTTCATATCACTTGAAGATGATATTATGAGACTCTTTGGTTCAGAGAGACTTATCGCTGTGTTCAATGCTCTTAAGGTCCCTGAAAACGAAGAAATTCATCATAAGTCTCTTACAAATACAATTGAGAGAGCTCAGAAAAAGATTGAAGGAAACAACTTTGGTATCAGAAAGAACCTTATGGATTATGATAAGGTTAATAATGATCAGAGAGAAATCATATATGCTGAGAGAGCGAGAGTTCTCAATGGCGAAAATATGAGAGATTCAATTATCAAGATGATTAACGAGGTTATCGAAAATCAGGTTGATAAATTTATCGGTGATGATTCTAATTCAAACGATTGGGATGTAATGGGACTTAACCAGTCATTGTTTGAGATTATTCCAATGAAGCTTGATTCTACAGAACAGGATTTAGAGAATATTTCAAAGGCTGAATTAAAACAACTTCTAAAAGAAACAGCAGTTAAGCTTTATGAAGCTAAAGAAGCTGAGTTCCCAGAACCTGAACATATTAGAGAATTAGAAAGAATTGTTCTGTTGAGAGTCATCGATCAGAAGTGGATGGATCATTTAGATGATATGGAACAGTTAAAGCAAGGTATTGGACTTCTTGCATACGGACAGAGAGACCCGGCTGTAGAATATAAGATTCAGGGCTTCGAAATGTTCAATTATATGATCGACAATATTAAGGCTGATACGGTTAAGACATTGTATCACATCAAGGTTGAGCAGAATGTTGAACGTGAAGAGGTTGCTCAGGTTACAGGAACAAACAAGGATGATACAGGAGTTAAAAAACCTAAAACTCGCGCAAGTGAAAAGGTATACCCTAATGATCCGTGTCCTTGTGGCTCAGGTAAAAAGTATAAAAACTGTTGCGGTAGAAAAGCATAAAAGAAAAGGGGATTGTTTCAATCCCCTTTTTATCTGTATATAAACTTATTCCTGTAATTACATTCTAATTGCAGGAGTATATTGGCTTCTATACAACAAAAAATGTAATATATAATTGCTATATATACAATTCTAATAATATTGAGGTGTTATTGTGGTTGAGTTTGAACAATATAAATTTGAGTGGGATGATTATAAAGAAAAGGTCGAAGAACTCAGTGAATCTTTTCACATCCAGGAAACTGAAAATAAAATAGCTGAAATAGAAAAAGAAATGGAGCGTCAGGATTTTTGGGATGATGTTGAAAAGTCTCAAAATACTATGAAGGAATTAAAGCAGCTTAAGAGCAGAATAAATATTATAAAAGAGTTGCAAACTAAATACGAAGATGTTGGTGTTCTGATTGAGATGGGAGAGGAAGAACAGGACACTTCGATGGTTTCTGATGTTGAAGAGGCTCTTAAAGCTTTTGTTAAGGATTTTGAGGATGTTAAGATAAAGACATTGTTGTCTGGTGAGTATGATAAAAACTCTGCGACTATCAAAATCAATGCGGGAGCTGGTGGTACAGAATCATGCGATTGGGCGAGCATGTTGTATCGAATGTACACACGTTGGGCAGAAGCGAATAATTATAAAACAGAAGTAGTTGATTTTCTGGACGGGGATGAAGCCGGAATAAAATCAATTACATTTCAGGTTATAGGCGAGAATGCTTTCGGATATCTGAAGTCAGAAAAAGGTGTTCACCGTCTTGTGCGTATATCGCCTTTTAATGCTGCAGGTAAAAGACAGACCTCATTTGCATCGTGTGATGTTATGCCGGAAATTGAAGAGGATTTGGATGTAGAAGTTAATGATGATGACATTAGAATTGATACATACCGTTCCAGTGGGGCAGGTGGACAGCATGTAAACAAAACTTCATCTGCAATAAGAATAACTCACATTCCGACAGGCATTGTTGTGCAGTGCCAAAATGAGCGCTCCCAGCTTCAAAACAAAGATAAAGCAATGAAAATGCTGAAATCAAAATTATATGTTTTGAAAAAGCAGGAGGAAGAGGAGAAGCGCTCTGGAATCAGAGGCGAGGTTAAAGAGATTGGTTGGGGCAATCAAATCCGTTCATATGTAATGCAGCCATATACTATGGTAAAGGACCACAGAACAAACGAGGAAGTGGCAGATGTTGGAAAAGTTTTGGACGGTTATTTGAGTCCTTTTATTAATGCATATTTAAAATGGATAAATCAAAATAACAAGTAAAAGGTGAAGACGGCCTTGTTAAAAAATAGTCAAAGTTATAGAAAATTGGTTGATAATTGTGTCTAATCGTGATAAAGTGACACATAGACACTTCAGTTGACAAGAGAGGAATAAAGTATGATTAAAGTTGCAATTTTAGGATATGGAACAGTTGGTTCAGGTGTATTTCAGATTATTAAAGAAAATAATACACTGATTAATGAGAAAGCCGGTAAGGAGATTGACATTAAATATGTGCTTGATTTGAGAGAGTTTCCGGGAGACCCTTGCGAAGATGTATTGGTACATGATTATAATGTGATTTTGAATGACCCGGAAGTAGAAATAGTAATAGAAGTAATGGGTGGCTTGAAGCCGGCATATGATTTTGTAAAGGCTGCACTTGAAGCTGGCAAGAGTGTTTGTACATCAAACAAAGAGCTTGTTGCAAAGCATGGAGCAGAGCTTATTAAAATTGCAAAAGAACATAATAGAAACTTCTTATTTGAAGCAGCAGTAGGTGGTGGTATTCCAATTATCAGACCACTCAATATGCATATTACTGCTGATAAGATTCAGGAAATAACAGGTATTTTAAACGGCACAACTAACTACATTTTGACAAAGATGGACAAAGAGGGTGCTGATTTTGAAAGTACATTAAAGCAGGCTCAGGATTTAGGCTATGCTGAAAGAAATCCTGAAGCTGATATTGAAGGCTATGATGCAGTTAGAAAGATTGCCATTTTAGCTTCGCTTGCAAAGGGAAAGACGGTTGACTTTGAAGAAATTTACACAGAGGGCATTTCTAAGATTTCTGATGTTGACTTTAAGTATGCAAAGGCAATGGGAAGATCTATCAAATTATTAGGTAAGTGCAAAAACGAAGATGACTCTGTTGTTGCAAGTGTTGCACCTAGATTGCTTGCGCCAGAGCATCCGCTTTACAATGTAAGTGATGTTGTCAATGGCGTTTTGGTTAGAGGAAATATGGTTGGAGACTTGGTATTTATCGGTAGTGGCGCAGGTAAACTTCCTACAGCCAGTGCTGTTGTTTCTGACGTTGTAGATAGCGTAAGACATTTAAATACTTCTACTACAGTTATGTGGTCAGAGGAAAAATTAGAATTAGAAGATTTCTCAAATTCAAAGAAGAGGTTCTTTGTTAGAACAGGCAAGCAGACAGCAGATATCGAAAAGGTATTTGGCGCTGTTGATTATATTGATGCGGGAATTTCCGGAGAGACTGGATTTGTAACAACAAAATTAAGCGAAAAGGATTTTGCGGCAAAGGCAGAAGAATTGGGAGATATTATTTCACGAATCAGAGTAGAAGAATAGTATATATTTTAATAATATTTTATTTTAATAATTTTTAGGAGAATAAAAAATCATGAAAGAAACAAAAGTAGTAAAGTTTGGTGGAAGCTCACTTGCAGATGCAAAGCAGTTTAGAAAGGTTGCAGATATTATATTATCAGACCCAAATAGAAGATTTGTTGTTGCGTCAGCACCTGGTAAGAGAAGTGTAGATGATATCAAGGTGACAGATATGCTTTACGACTGCTATGAAAAGGCAGCAGAAGGACAGAACTTTGATGACCAGTTTGAAAAAATAAAGACTCGTTATAACGATATTATCACTGATTTAGGTATCGAAGGCTTCAGCTTAGACGAAGAGTTTGAGATTATCAAAGGAGCTTTTTCTCATATGGCAGGTCGCGATTACGCAGCTAGCCGTGGTGAATATTTGAACAGTAAGGTTTTAGCAAAGTTTTTAGGCTTTGACTTTATTGATGCTGCAAAATATATTTTCTTTAATGATGCTGGTCAGTTTGATTGGGACAAAACTGCAGAGAAGCTTGTTCCAAAGCTTGCAAAGACAAACAAGGCAGTAATTCCCGGATTTTATGGTTCAATGCCTAATGGAACAATTAAGACATTTTCACGTGGTGGTTCAGATGTAACAGGTTCAATTGTTGCAAGAGCTGCTGACGCAAAAATATATGAAAACTGGACTGACGTAAGTGGGTTCTTAATTTGCGACCCTAGAATTATTAACAATCCTATTCCTATTAATACTATTACATATATGGAACTTAGAGAGCTTGCATATATGGGGGCTACTGTATTGCATGAAGATGCTATTTTCCCGGTAAGAGCAGCAGGTATCCCTGTAAATATTAAGAACACAAACTGTCCGGAAGACAGAGGTACTATGATTGTATCGGAGACGGCAGAACCATGCGAGCATATAATAACTGGTATTGCGGGCAAAAAAGGTATGTCTGTAATAAACATTGAAAAGGATAAGATGAACAGTGAGGTAGGATTTGGTAGAAATGTATTGCGTGCATTGGAAAAGAGCAATGTAAGCTTTGAACATATGCCATCTGGCGTTGATACAATGAGCGTTGTTATTCAGACTGACAACCTCACAGGCAAGGAGACAGCTATTTTAGATGAAATTCGTTCAAGAGTTCATCCGGATCAGTTGTACATTGAAAGTGATCTTGCGTTGATTGCTGTTGTAGGACGTGGAATGAAGAGTGCTCGTGGTACAGCTGCCATCTTATTTACAGCTTTAGCTGAGGCGAGAGTAAATGTTAAAATGATTGATCAGGGCTCATCAGAGTTAAATATAATTATTGGTGTTGCTGAAGAAGACTTCGAGGTAGCTATGCGTGCGATTTATGATGCTTTCATCGGAGTGAAAAAATAATTGTTAAAGTATTGACAATGTATGCATATATGCATACAATACTAATGTAAATAAAATTGAAAAGTTCTTCGGGGCGGGGCGCAATTCCCCACCGGCTGTGTTTGCATTCGCATAAGTCAGCGAGCCTTCGGGCATGATATGGTGAGATTCCATAACCGACAGTATAGTCTGGATGTGAGAAGATTTAAACGATAGCTGTTACAATGCAACTATTTGTTTTGATGAAGTTTATGCCTCGGAATAATTCCGGGGCTTTTTCTTTTATCGCGAAGGATTTTTCTTCAAATATGAAAGGAGAATCAAAATGAAAAAATTATTTACAACAAAGAACTTAGTGTTAATGGCAGTATTTGCATCATTGGGAGCATTGCTTATGCTCTTTGAATTCCCAATTCCATTTATTGCACCAAGCTTTTACGAGATTGATTTAAGTGAAGTCCCAATTCTTGTAGGTTCGTTTATTATGGGACCGGTTGCAGGTGTAGTTATGGAAGCTGTAAAGATTTTGCTCAAATTGTTAATTAAAGGAACATCTACAGCTTATGTTGGAGATTTTGCAAACTTCTGCATCGGATGCTGCTACATTTTACCTGCCAGCATCATTTACAAAAAGGTGAAAACAAGAAAAGGTGCATTTATTGGTATGGCGGTAGGAACAATAGTGATGGCAGTTGCTGGAGTTGCGCTAAATTACTTTATAATGATTCCGTTCTATGTTAAAGCGTTTGGCATGCCACTAGATGCTATTATCGGAGCGGGAGCAGCAATTAATTCGTTGGTAGTAAATAAATTGACGTTCACAATTGTCTGTGTCGCACCATTTAATATTATAAAAGGTGTTGTCGTGGCGTTGATTACGGCACTAATATACAAGAGAATAAGCGTTTTGATTAAGAGTATAGGAAATAAAAAATAATAGAATGCTTGTCACAGTTAAAGGATTTGTTTATAATTAGGAATGATTGTAAACAAATCCTTTTTTTATATACTAGGATATTCCTCCGGATTTACTAGTATATAAAAGCGCCCCACTAAGGATGTAAAAAGATATAGGAGAACTATATGGTATATGAAACATATTCGCCTGAGGAAACATATAAGTTAGGTGAGGAATTAGGGAAAAAAGCAAAGCAGGGACAGATTATCTGTCTTAACGGTGACCTTGGTGTTGGAAAAACTGTGTTCACAAAAGGGTTTGCCAAGGGACTGGAAATAGATGATATTGTCAATAGTCCTACATTTACGATTGTTCAGGTTTATGATGACGGTAGATTGCCATTGTATCATTTTGATGTGTACAGAATCGGTGATCCGGAAGAAATGTATGAAATTGGATATGAGGACTATTTCTTTGGCGATGGAGTGTGCCTGATTGAATGGTCAACACTTATAGAGGAGTTGATTCCTAAGGAGGCAACAAAAATCGAGATATTAAAAAATCTTGAAAAAGGTTTAGATTACAGAAAGATATTGGTGGATTAAATGAAAATATTAGCAATTGACAGCTCATCAATGGTAGCAACGGTCGCAATCATAACAGATGATGTTCTTACAGCAGAATATACAATAAACTACAAGAGAACTCATTCTCAGACATTGTTGCCGATGATAGATGAAATAAAGAATAATATTGATTTAGATATGGACACGATAGACGCTGTCGCAATCTCTGGTGGTCCGGGCTCGTACACTGGACTTAGAATTGGAAGCGCAACAGCAAAAGGAATCGCGCTTGCTTTGGACAAACCTATTATAAATGTTCCTACAATGGATGCGCTTGCGTACAATATGTACTCAAGTACTTATATTGTCTGCCCTATAATGGATGCGAGAAGAGGTCAGGTATACACAGGAATATACAGATTTAATGGAACAGAGATGGAAATCCTAAAAGGCCAGTGCATAATGATGATACAGGATTTGATTTATGAGCTTGATAAAATAGGCCGACCTGTTATGTTTTTGGGAGATGCTGTTGATGTCCACAAGCAGTTGATTGATGAGACTATGGCATGTTCTCATGAATATGCACCTGCATCAATGAATAGGGCAAAAGCATCTTCGTTGGGATCGCTGGCAAAAATCTATTATGAAAAAGGCATGGTAGAGGATGCCGACGAACATAAACCGGAGTATCTTAGATTATCTCAGGCGGAGAGAGAGTTAAAGGAAAAACAAAAAGATGCTTAATATCAGAGTGATGGAAGAGAGGGATTTGCAAAGTGTTGCCCAGATGGAAAAGGATATTTTTCCTGATCCCTGGTCAATAGATGCGTTTGCAGATTCGATAAAAAATGATAGCGCTATTTTTATTGTTGCTGAAATGAACGATACAGTTGTAGGCTTTTGTGGTGTATATATAATGTCACCGGAAGCCGAAATTGCCAACATTGCTGTAGCCAAGGATTACAGAAATCGAGGTATTGCACAAAAAATGCTTAGTTGGCAGATAGAGCAACTGAAAGAGAAACAGGTTGAGGCTCTCTTTTTGGATGTTAGAAAAACAAATACTGTTGCTTATAGGCTATACAATAAATTTGGCTTTGAAAATATTGCAATACGAAAGGATTATTATTACAGTCCAAAAGAAGATGCAATAATAATGAAATTAGAGATTTGTTAATTAGAAATATGTGGAGAAATAAATGTTAGATGTATGTTTATTAGGCACAGGAGGAATGATGCCTCTTCCAAGAAGATGGCTCACATCGCTTATGTGCAGATATAATGGAAGCAATATTTTGATTGATTGTGGTGAAGGGACACAGGTTGCAATAAAACAAAAGGGATGGACCTTTAAGCCTATTGATGTTATTTGTTTTACTCATTACCACGCAGATCATATAAGTGGTTTGCCTGGACTTTTGCTCACGATGGGAAACGCAGAGAGAAAAGAGCCGGTTACAATGATTGGACCAAAAGGCTTGGAGAGAGTTGTCACTGCAATGAGAACTATAGCGCCGGAGCTTCCTTTCGAAATAAAATTTATAGAACTTAACGAGCCAAATCAAACAATAGAGTTTGAAGAATATAGAATTAAAGCTTATAGAGTTAAACACAATGTAACATGCTATGGATATTCGATTGAGATTGACAGAGGCGGTAAATTTGATCCGGTAAAGGCTAAAGCTCTTGGGCTTCCTGTACAGAATTGGGGAATTCTCCAAAAAGGTGAAAGCGTTGAATTTGATGGCAAAGTTATTACGCCAGATATGGTTTTAGGACCACCGCGAAAAGGTCTAAAGGTCACATACACAACAGACACACGTCCGGTTGAAGCAATTATTGAAGCTGCAAAGGACGCGGATTTGTTTATATGCGAGGGAATGTATGGTGAGCCGGACAAGGACGCAAAGGCGAGAGAGTATAAGCATATGACATTTAAGGAGGCTGCCACAATTGCATCAAAGGCACAGCCAAAAGAAATGTGGCTTACTCATTACAGCCCGTCACTTATTAAACCATGGGAGTATATGGATACAGTAACAGAAATATTTGAAAATGCTAAAGCCGGAAAAGACGGAATGTCAGTGGATCTGGCTTTTGAAAACGACTAGAGGTTATTAAATTGAAAGATATAAAAATTTTAGCAATAGAAAGCTCCTGCGATGAAACAGCAGCAGCGGTAGTAAAAAACGGAAGAGAAGCGTTGTCAAATGTTATTTCGTCACAGATAGACCTTCATACAATGTACGGAGGCGTAGTGCCGGAAATTGCATCGCGCAAACATATTGAAAACATAAACTATGTAATTAAGAAGGCTTTGTCTGATGCCGAGTGTACATTGGATGATATTGACGCTATCGGTGTAACGTATGGACCTGGTCTTGTCGGTGCATTACTTGTTGGCGTTGCTGAGGCGAAGGCTATTTCGTTTGCAAAAGATATTCCATTGGTAGGAGTGCATCATATTGAAGGGCATATCTGCGCAAATTATGTTGAGAATAAAGAATTAAAGCCACCGTTTGTGTGTCTGGTCGTATCAGGAGGACACACGCATCTTGTTGTTGTTGAGGATTATGGAAAATACAGAATACTTGGAAAGACAAGAGATGATGCGGCGGGAGAGGCCTTCGACAAAGTTGCAAGAGCAATTGGATTAGGCTATCCCGGTGGACCTAAGATTGACAAAATTTCAAAGGAAGGAAATCCTAATGCATATGATTTCCCAAGAGCAAAAATTACAGACAGCGTTTATGATTTCAGTTTTAGCGGAATGAAATCCGCTGTTTTAAATCAGTTAAATGTTTCGCAGATGAAGGGCGAAGAAGTTAACCCGGCTGATGTTGCGGCTTCTTTCCAGGCAGCGGTTGTAGATACTTTATTAAATAGGGCATTGCTTGCTATGGAAGAAACCGGCATGAACAAATTGGCAATTGCAGGTGGAGTGGCTTCAAATACTGCAATAAGAGCAGCCTTTGAGGAAGAGTGCAAAAAAAGAGGAATAGAATTTTATCATCCATCCCCTATATTATGTACAGACAATGCAGTTATGATTGGTTCGGCAGCATACTACGAATATATTAATGGAACAAGACATGGTTGGGACTTAAATGCAATTCCAAATCTTAAATTAGGTGAACGCTATGAGCAAAATTAGTGCGATAGTATTAGCTGCTGGAAATGGCAGCAGAATGAAAAGTGAAACAAAAAAACAATTTATAGAATTAGAAGGCATGCCAATAGTATGTTATTCCTTGGAGACGTTTGAAAACAGTCAGGTGGACGAGATTATTTTGGTGACTAATTCTGATGCTATAGATTATTGTAAAAATGAAATAGTGGAAAAGTATAACTATGCAAAGGTAAAAGATATTGTCGCCGGTGGTAGCGAGAGGTATGAGTCTGTATATAATGGTCTTAAAAAAGTGACGGGTGACATAGTGCTCATTCATGACGGGGCAAGACCATTGATAACTCAAGACATAATAGATAGATCTATTGATGGAGTTAAGCAACATAATTGTTGCGTAGTTGGTGTCCCGGTGAAAGATACTATAAAGATAGCGGATGAAAATAGATTAATAGAAGATACTCCAAATAGAAATAAGCTGTGGATAACACAGACGCCGCAATCATTCTATACAAATATTGTAAAGAGTGCATATGAAGCTATGCTTGAAAATAAGAGCGGTGTTATTACAGATGATGCGATGGTAGTTGAGAAATATAGTGAAGAAAAAGTCTACTTTGTAGAGGGGGATTACGCAAACATTAAGGTTACAACACCGGAAGATATACCTGTTGCAAAAGCACTTTTAGAATGCCTAAAAAACATCAAATAAAAAATGTCAAAAAAAATAAAAAAAACTGTTGACACATAAATAGAATGATGATATTATAGTCAAGCACGTCACGAAAGACGTGTCACGGAGAGGTGTCCGAGTGGTTTATGGAGCCGGTCTTGAAAACCGGTGTGGTTAGTCCCACCGTGGGTTCGAATCCCACCTTCTCCGCTTTGCAGAGTGGTCTGCAGAATTGAATAGTTGACTGCTTGGAGAAGTACCCAAGTGGCTGAAGGGGCTCCCCTGGAAAGGGAGTAGGTCGTTAATAGCGGCGCGAGGGTTCAAATCCCTCCTTCTCCGTTTGAAAAACTTCTCAAAAAACTTTTTAAAAAAGTTTAAAAAAGTTGTTGACAGAGTCTTGAAGATATGTTATATTAATATGGCTGTCGCAA
>CAZWAG010000051.1:0-13455 GCA_964631845.1 uncultured Eubacterium sp. | reverse complement strand
CGTCATTAAAAACGCCAGTGACGTACCACCATAACTGATGAACGGCAACGATACACCTGTGTTAGGCATACTGTTTGTTACTACTGCGATATTTAAAACAACCTGGACTGATATATGAGCAAGTACACCGATAACAAGCATTGTTCCATACAAATCGGGAGCATTGCTGGCAATAACTCTCATTCTATGTATCATAAATATGAAAAGTAATATAATGCAGACTGCTCCAAACAAGCCAAGTTCTTCGCATATAATCGAGAAAATCATATCGTTTGTTGCTTCCGGTACGAAGCCTAATTTCTGAACACTGTTTCCAAGTCCCTTGCCAAATATTCCTCCTGAGCCAATTGCATATAAGCCCTGCATTACCTGATATCCACCCGAGTCTGAATATTCCTCAGGATGAAGCCACACAAGCACTCTTGACAGTCTAAATGATTTTCCTGTCAAAGCTCCAAGCCCAATAATACCCACAAGACCTACTCCTCCGACACAAAAAAGAGATAATACAAATTCCTTGCAGGCACCCGCTATAAACAGCATAACAGCTCCAATACCAAGTACAATTATGGCCGAGCTCAGATTAGATGTAAGAACCATAAGCATACCTGCGCCTACAAGTGACAAGGCATATATCTGATAGCACGTTTTTACATTTTTAAGTGCATTCCTTCCGCATTTTGAAACCATATATGCTGTCATCACTATGACACCAATCTTTACCAATTCAGCCGGCTGAAACTGAATTGGGCCAAGACCTACCCACCTTCTGGCACCATTATTCTCAATACCAATCGGAGTTATAACCAACAAAACAGTAAACAGTGATCCGAAATAAATAATCTTATCTAATCCCTTCCACACTCTGTAATCAAGAAGAGTAACCGGAATCAATCCGGCGCATCCAATAATCGTCGCTCTGATTTGTCTCTTTAAAAAGAATAACGAGTCACCTCTTGTTGTCTGTGCCGTATATGAGCTTGCACTGTACAAAAGCACATAGCCAAGAAGCATTATAAAAATCCACACAAATAAGAGGCTGTAGTCAAAATAATTTCTACTGCCATTCCTTTTGGATTTATTTTCAACTTCCTCTCCGGTAACTGGATCATAATCCTTAGCCAAAACGGTAACTCCTTTATAATTACTATTATTTCATTGCTCTAACAAAATCCTTAAACATATCGCCTCTCTGCTCATAGCTGTCAAACATATCCCAGCTGGCGCATGCAGGCGACAACAAAACAGAATCTCCGGGTTCTGCAATTTCAGCACTCTTTAAAACAGCCTCTTTAAGGCTATCTACGAACACTATTTTTTCAAAGCCTTTTTTCTTTGCTGTTTCTGCAATCATATCTGCAGTCTCTCCAAGCAAAACAAGGCATTTGATTTTATCTCCAAGAGCTTCTGCCCATTCATCAAAGGAAACCTTCTTGTCATATCCACCTGCAATAAGAATTGTCGGACGGCTCATAGCTTCAATAGCTTTTATTGATGCATCTGTGTTTGTTCCCTTTGAATCATTGTAGTATATTACGTCATCAATTGTCTCAACATACTCAATTCTGTGTTCAACGGCCTTAAATTTTCTGATTGCATCACGAATGATGTCTGCCGGAACTCCCATATTTATGGTCATTGCAATTGCAGCCATAATATTTTCAATGTTATGTATTCCCACTAAGGTTGTATCTTTAGTTGTTGTGACAATCTGCTTATTTCCATTCTCTTTATATAATATGTTTTCACCTTCAAGATATACGCCATTAGGCACTTCAGACTTTGAACTAAACCAAATGATTTTGTTTGAAAGCTTTGAGGCCTCGTCTCTCAAAATAGCATCCTCATAATTTAGAATAACAGGTTCATCCGGCGTCTGATTTTTGCAAATACTCATCTTACAATCTGTGTAGCATTCCATTGTGTAATGTCTGTTAAGATGGTCAGGTGTAATATTCAACACAGCACTTACATTTGGATGAAACTTATTAATAGTTTCAAGCTGGAAGCTACTGATTTCAGCAACAGTAACTGTATCATCGTCAGAATCAAACGCTGTAGTTGTATATGGATTTCCAATGTTTCCAACTACATCAACCTCTTTGTAGTAGGCGGCCATGATTTCACCTACAAGCGCTGTCGTTGTAGTCTTTCCATTTGTTCCTGTAATTGCAACGAGTTTTCCTTTGCCCGCAATATAGGCAAGCTCGACCTCACCCCATATTGGAATGCCTGCATCTCTTACATCATTTACAAATGGTGCATCAATTGCTATCCCGGGGCTTAAAATCATCAGGTCAAAGCCTTTTATTGCCTCCTCTGACAATTCTCCTAATATAACCTCTACATCAGTGGAATCCTCAAGCTTCGTAAGCACATCTTCTTTTGAAAGCTTGTCATTTCCATCATATATTGTCACTTTTGCATTTAATTTTTTTAATAAATCTGCAGCACCGATTCCGCTCTTTCCAGAGCCGGCAACCAACACTGATTTATTTGCTAATTCCATGTTTTTTCCTCCATGTCTATACTATCCCGATATTTACAAAGTACATTATATATAGCTTTAACACCATACACTTGCTATCTAACACTTTTTGAATGACTATAAAGCAAGATATCCTACTAAGCAAAGTATAGCTGTGATTATAGCAAACGCAGCAACAACCTGTGTCTCACTATATCCACTCTCTTGAAAATGATGATGCAGAGGAGCCATCTTGAAGATTCTTCTACCCTCACCATATTTTTTCTTTGTAATCTTAAACCATGTAACCTGAAGCATAACTGATATTACCTCGATAAGGTAAATAAACGCCACAATAATGATAAACAATGGCATCTTGAGCATAAATGCTACAGCTGCCACGTATCCACCCAGTGCAAGTGAACCTGTATCACCCATAAAAACTCTGGCCGGATATACATTGAACAGGAAAAATCCCATCAATGAACCTAACAATGCGCCACTGATTAAATCAAGACCCGTACCAATTGAAACCATCATAAAAAATACTGAAATCACAATTGTAACACTTGTTGCCAGGCCATCAAGTCCGTCTGTGAAGTTTGCACCATTTACAGTTCCAATAACTGCAATAAATAAAAAGATTACAAACAACCACGTTGGCATAGTCACTTCATATCCATGTGTGAACGGAATGATAATGCTTGTTCCAACATCTGTATAATTAAGCAAATAAAATGCAAATACAGCTGTAACTATAAACTGTCCAATTAATTTCTGGATTTCTGTAAGACCGAGATTTCTCTTCTTTACTACTTTGATATAATCATCGGCAAACCCGATCAAACCAAAACCTACTGTCATAAACAGTACAGGCACAATGTTCATCTCTTTTTCTACAAAGATGAATATAAGCGATGTCACAATCACACCTGCCAATATAATCATTCCACCCATTGTAGGCGTTCCTGATTTGCTCTGGTGGGATTTTGGCCCTTCTTCTCTTATGTACTGACCAAATTTAAGCTTTTGAAGCATTGGTATCACAATTGGACATAAAATTACACTAACTGCAAATGATATGATAATTGATAAAATAATCGCTGTACTTGTATTCATTGTACTCTCCTTAGTTTTCACCTTCCAACAAATATGGAAGAATATTTTTGTATAATTGACTGATAAGAGGAGCCGCCACCTGTCCACCATAGTAGACACCGCTTGGCTCATCAACTATAGCCATTGCTATAACCTTTGGATTGTCAGCCGGAGCAAAGCTCATATATGAGGCAATATACTTTCCATTTCCTCTTGGAAGCTTCTGTGAGGTGGCTGTTTTACCGCCTACCTTGTAGCCTTCAACCTGGCCCTTGCTGCCAGTCCCTTCTGATACTACCTTTTCCAAAATATATTTCATTGTATCAGAAGTCTTCTTAGATATTATATCCGTCTCAAAATTATAGTCAAACTCTTTATTAACATTTCCATTTTCATCCAGCGTTTTTACAGCAAAATGAGGCGTAACTAAAACGCCATTGTTAATAACTGCACTTACAGCTGTCAAATATTGAATCGGTGTAATCTGAAATGACTGTCCAAAGGACATTGTCGCCAGTTCAACATTTCCAACATCCTTTATATTATGAACAATGGTGCCCGCTTCACCAGGTACATCTATTCCCGTCTTTCTCATAAGACCGAGCTTGTTCATATATTTGTAGAGTTTTTCTTTTCCTAATCTAAGCCCCACCTCTATAAACACCGGATTGCAGGAATTCATTGTGCCGTGAAGGAAATCTTCACTTCCATGTCCTGTGGTTTTGTGGCATCTGATTCTTCTGTCATCCACCATCTTGTATCCCGGGCAATGGAATTTCGAGTCAATAGTAATAACTCCCTCCTCCAAAGCCGCAGTGCCTGTCACAACCTTAAATGTTGAGCCGGGCTCGTAGGTATCATTTATGCATGGATTTCTCCACATTTTGTTTAGCAAATCCTGTTTCTTTTTGTTTGAAAGCTTACCCTTAACATTATAGTTCAACTCGTATGGTTTGTTCAAGTTAAACTCGGGCGCACTGGCCATCGCCATTATTTCTCCATTATTTGGATTCATAACTATAATAGAAACTGATTTTGCTTTTTTTGCTTTTAATGCATTGTTTGCTATCTGTGTAGCATATGACTGAATATTTATATCAATGCTGGTAACCAAAGAGCTTCCTTTTTTAGGTTCAATTCTCTGCTCCAATGCATTTTTCTGTTCAATCCCTCTGGAATCAGTTGGCGTGAGTATTTTTCCATCTGTACCCATCAGGTATTTGTCATATTTTACTTCTAATCCTATTATTCCCTGATTGTCTGCTCCGGTAAATCCAAGCACCTTTGAGCAAAGTGTATTATAGGGATAATATCGCTTATAATCCTCGTCAACCTTTACGCCTGCAAGCTTGTATTTTCTAATCTTGTCACCAACGCTTTTAGGCACATTTGACTTGATTTTTTCTCTTAGAGATACTTTGTTAACCTTCTTTTTAACCTCTTCCTCTGACAAATCAAGTTCCTTTGACAAAATCCTGGCAACCTTGTCTTTGTCCTTCATCTGATTGTAAATAACAGATATTGTGCAGACAGTTTTATTTGAGGCAAGTACCTTTCCATTGCAGTCAAGTATCTCTCCCCGTGGAGCTTTTATTGAGCGTTCTCTTTGCTGCACCTCCAATGCTCTTTCCTGATAATAGGAAGACTTAAATATCATCAGATATCCAAGTCTTACCATAATTGCCAATGCAATAGCTGCAATAAGCGTTGTATATAATAGCATCAACCTTCTTTGTCTTGTGGATACTATATTGTTAATTTCAAACAAGATAACCTCATAAAATAGTTTTTTCTATTTTATTCACTAAATCTTTATTCGATTACTCTTCCTCTGAATCCTTCACTACTAAAGAGCCGTCATCGCCCTCAATAATTCCATTTGAATAAAATTCTGTTGTGAGTGAACTCTTCTTTGCCTTCGTTTCAACCTTTTCAGTCTTTTCAATTCCCATATAAGGAAGAACCTGCTTCATAATGTATGTCCAAAGCTCTGTATTAAAGGCTGTCGCCTGAGTATTTTCCTTTGGGCTATCCATCAGTGTATAGCACACGACCTGTGGATTTTCACAAGGAACGCAACCTAAGAATGACAAAATATACTGATTTGCCAGACGGCCTTTTCCTTTGCCGGATGTATCAACTTTTTCGGCTGTTCCTGTCTTACCACCTACTGTGTAGCCTTCAATCGCCGCTGTTTTACCTGTTCCGGTAAGCACAACCTCTCTTATACACTCTTTTACAAAATTTGAAGTGTCCTGTGTTACAGTCTGCTTTACTAACGTCTTTGAATAATTTTTTACAAGCTCGCCATCCTGAGTAACAACCTGCTTTACAACATGTGGTTCATAATAATAACCACCATTGATAAGCGAAGAGAAACCTGCCACCATCTGAATCATATTTACTGTAAAATTCTGTCCAAATGAGTTTGTTGCAAGTGTAGAAGCTCCCATATTTTCGTCGTATACAAGACCTCTTGTCTCAGACGGAAGGTCTATGCCTGTCTTTGTACCAAATCCGAATCTGTTTTGGTATAAAGCCGTCTTTTTTGCACCAAGCTTCTTACCAATGTTCATCAAAGCATCGTTGCAGGATTCTGCAACAGCTGTTTTTGTGTTTATCGTCCCATGACCATCATTCTCGTGGCATCTGATTTTAAATCCACCAACATTTTCATATCCGTCACAGTAGAATTTTGTGTTCATTGTTATTTTGCCTTCTTCATATGCCGCAGCAACTGTAAAAGGCTTTATTGTCGAGCCCGGCTCAAAGGAATCCGTAATGCAGAAATTATTCCATATAGAATTCAGTTTTTCAGACTGTTTTTTCTGTGACATATTTTCAATTTGACTCTCAGTATAATAGCCCTTTAAGCTATATGGCTTGTTCAAATCAAATGTAGTGTCATCGCCCATAGCCAGTATTTCGCCGGTGTTTGGATCCGCAATAACTACTGCTATTCTCTGAGGATTATACTTCTTCATATATTTCTTTATAGCCTTCTGGACAATTCTCTGAATATTCATGTCGATTGAAGAAATTACATTGTCACCGTCCTCAGCATCCTTTATAACGGCTTCCATACTGTTTTCAGAATCCATATAGCCATACTCTCTACCGTTTGTTCCACAAAGAAATGATGAATAACTGCTCTCAATGCCTACTGTTGCGCTCTCATCGCTGTTTGCAAATCCAAGCACGCTACACGCCAAGGTTTTGTATGGATACATTCTCTTGTATTTCTTTTCAAACCATACACCCTTGGTATTGCTTACCAGTTCTTCCTTTTCATCTGTATCGGCGTATTCATAATTCATATACGCTTCAAAATCCTGTATCTCCTTGTATTCAAGATTTTTAAGCACTACCCAATAGCTGTTGTTTCTTCTCTCTTTTATTCCGGTTCTAAGGTCATCCTCATCCAAATCAAAGTATCTGCACAGTGCATCAACTGTTGGATTCAGATAGTTTTTATTACTCATTATGATTTTTGAGTCAATGACAAGATTGTAAACCATAACGCTGGTTGCAAGCACATTTCCATTGCGGTCTTTTATATCTCCCCGCTTGTACGGAATAGTCTTGCTTGTAAAGCTTTGTTGGCCAAGCACCTTAATAGAGTAGTCATTTCCCCTTGATATATTCAAATATGCAATTCTGCCACATAATGCAAATAAAGCTAGAACAATAATCCAGTAGAATATCGCTAGCTTTTTATACATTTGCTTGTCAAATTTTAATTTTGGTTTTCTGCGTCTTATGCGCCCATTTTTATTCGTGCTCATATATATCTTCCATTTTTTATACTATTTTGTTGGTATATCTCCATATTGAACAGTATAACCACTATCGCTTGACTTATATGTCGAAATCTGGTTTCCTGTAGCCTGCTTCATCCCAAGCTTCTTTGTTGCTGTTTTGTAAATGTTATCAACATCAACGTAGCTGTTAATTGAATATGTAAGTGCATCGTTTTGTGACTGTACTGTGCTGATATCTGTCTTTAACTGTGCAATGTTGCTTCTTGTTGCGGAAATATCAGACTGCATGTACAAATAAGCAACACACATCAAGAGACAAACTGCAGATACAACAGCCAAAAAAGCAACGTATGGGCCGTTCATCGAAAGAGCATTTTCTCTTGCTCTAAGTTCTCTCTCGCTCTCACGTACTCTTTTTCCATCAACGTATACTCTGCGTTCTCTCTCAGGTCTTGCCTTTCTTACAGTATTTCCATCAACATATTCCGTTCTATAATAATTTCTATTTGTCTGACTCATACTTTAACACCTTTCAAATATTCTTAGCTTCGAGCTCTTCGATCTCTTATTTAGCTCGATTTCTTCCTCTGTTGGTATTATAGGTTTTCTTGTAATTACTTTTCCCTTTGGTATATTGCCGCAAACACAAACCGGGAAGTTTGGTGGGCAGGTACAAGGATTTTCATTACGTTTGAAAATAGTTTTTACAATTCTGTCCTCAAGTGAATGGAAAGTTATGATGCAAATTCTTCCACCGGGATTGAGGCAATCAATCATTGTGTCTAAAGAATCCTTCAAGACAGTCAGCTCATGATTCACTTCAATTCTAATAGCCTGAAATGTCTTTTTCGCAGGATGTCCATTCTTTTGGAACTTCATTGGAATAGCACCTCTCACGATTTCGCTAAGCTGCTGTGTCGTTGTTATTGGCGCTTTTTCTCTTTCTATAACTATGTGCTTTGCAATGTTTTTTGCGAACTTGTCTTCTCCGTAGTCTCTTATAACTCTGAACAATTCAGCTTCGCTATATCCGTTTACCACATCTGCAGCACTAATGTTTTGTCTTGTGTCCATTCTCATATCGAGTGGAGCATCGGATTTGTAAGAAAATCCTCTTTCTAAATTATCTAGCTGATATGATGAAACTCCTAAGTCAAGAATTATTCCGTCTACCTTTGTGACTCCCAAATCCTGTAAAATAGTGTCTATTTCACAATAGTTGCTTCTGACTAATGTAATCTTGTCTTCAAATTCTTTAAGTCTTTCTCTTGCCGCTTCTAATGCGTCACCATCCTGGTCAATTCCGATTAGTCTTCCCTTTGATGATAATCTTTTGCATATTTGGTAAGAGTGTCCTCCACCGCCTAATGTTCCATCTACATATATTCCATCCGGATTTATGTTCAAGCCATCAATGGTTTCATCTAACAATACTGATACATGCTTGAAATCCATATTAGCCCTTCTTTCTTAAATACCCATCTCAGCCATATATGCGGCCAGGTCTTCAATACGTTCCTCGACGTCATCACCTTCAAGATATGCTGACATCTGTTCATTCCATTTATCTATATCCCAAATTTCAATTCTGTTTCCTACACCTACCCAGACAACTTCTTTGTCTAATGCGGCGAACTTCCTTAAAACTGAAGGCATTAGAACTCGTCCTAGCTTGTCAGTTTCAAGGTCAGATGCGCCTGCGAGGAAAAATCGATTGAAATCTCTGACTTTCTTATCTGAAAATGGTAAACCGCTGAGCTTTTCTTCTACTGCGTTCCAGGCTTCTTTTGAGTACGCAAAAAGGCATCCATCAAGGCCTCTGGTGATAACAACACTCTCACCAAGCTCTTCACGGAACTTTGCAGGGACGATTGTTCTTCCCTTTGTATCCATTTTTTGAGTATATTCGCCTGTAAACATTCTACTCACCTTACTTTTGTAACATTGTGGTTGTCCACCATGATTTATTTATAGGTTTCTTATTGTGGTTTGATTTATAGGTTTACCACTGCATTATTTTTGCAGGTCTGTTTGCTATAAATTTTACCACTTTCTACCACTTTTTGCCCTTTTTTACCACTCATACACAAATATTATACCATTTTTACCACTTTTGCAACCCCTTTTTATAAATTTATTGAATTTATTTTTCCCTTTATTTTCGGTCGTTTCAGCCACTTTTTTGTATTGTTTAGCGTTGTGGAATTTGATGGTGGTAATAGGTGGTAATGATTTGGTATGTTTGTATGAATTTGATACTATTCTGCACTTTAGGGAGTCATTTCATGTGTTGCGGTATCAAACTTGGTTTTTATAGCGGTTTGATACCGCTATCTAGCTGGACGAGTATACATTTTCAACCATTCGGTATCATATAGGACATTTTCTATGTTTTGATACCACTTCCAAGACCAAATCCTATTTTTTTACTTAGTTGTGGTATCAAACCAGAAGATTCTGTACTTTTGATACTTTTTCACCGTATAAACAGCATTAAAACAGCAGCATGCGGTATCAAAGTATTCGATTTATATTGTTTTGATACTTTTCAATTCCTTCAACTAGTTAAGTTGAAACCTACACAGTGGACACGTACTTCTGCCTTTTTTGAACATCTTTGGTTACAAAAAAAATGCAGATGTCAGAATTAATTACACTCTAACAACTACACTTTTATATCAAAAAAGGCGCCATTTTCATGACGTCTTAAAATAAGCTATAATTCATTTTTATATTATTACTCAGATTAATAATTTAAATGTTTCTACTTCCTCTTACAAGTTTTCCTCTAAGTTCAAATAGTCAATAATCTGTGCCCTTTAATTTCCACTTACTTTTGCCTGCCTTTCTTCTAAAAACAACAATCAATGTAACTGCAGCAATTACAAATACTGCCGACAAAAATTGTGATACCGGCCAACCTGTAAATGGCATGATTAGTTGATCACTTCTCAGGCCTTCTATAAAGAATCTTCCTGTTCCGTATCCGGCTAGATACCAGAGAAGAATTTCTCCCTTGAATGCTTTCTTCTTTCTAAATATTAGAATAAATGTAAGAACACACAAATTCCAGAAAGACTCATAGAGGAATGTTGGCTGCACCTGAATATAACCAATCCGTGATAATGTTTTTCCCATTACTGCTTCCATCTGCTCTTTAATAGCATCCGGCACTTGGAACAGGCTATATTCATCATCAAAATATATTCTCATTGCAAACGGATTATTGTCACCGGCAACCTGGCCAAAGGCTTCTCTGTTAAAGAAGTTGCCCCATCTTCCAATTATCTGGCCTACCAAAAGTCCCGGAACTGCGGTGTCTGCGAACTCGCCAAAAGACAGCTTTCTTTTTTTTGTATAAATATAGGCTGTAATTACCGCAGCAATCACACCTCCGTATATTGCCAGTCCACCCTCTCGGATATTTATTATCTCTCCAATATGCTCTTTATAATAGCTCCATCTAAATGCCACATAATAAATTCTTGCGCCGATTACGCTAAAAATAATCGCATATATAGAAAAATCAAGATATAAATTGTAATCCTGCTTTGATTTTTTTGCCAGATAGCAGGCCATACATATTCCAAGAATCATACCTATAGCAATTATTAATCCGTAAAAAGCAATCTGTATGCCAAATACAGAAAATGACTTTGGCATATTGTTTATCATAATATGCAAATTGGGAAATTCTATTGAATTTTGCGCTCCTGTTACTACTGTTGTTTCCATTGCACCCTCCATTTTAAACTATCTAGTATTATACCAAACAATGTTTATGTATCAACGAAAACTTTAATCATATTTTGTTTTTATTTTCAAATCTTTCAAAGTATGATAAACTACTCTTTGGAATTTACCAAAGAATGGAGGATATTATATGAAATTAGGTATTGTGGGCCTTCCAAACGTAGGCAAAAGTACATTATTTAATTCACTTACAAAAGCAGGAGCTGAATCAGCAAACTATCCTTTCTGTACAATAGACCCAAATGTCGGTGTCGTTCCTGTACCGGATGAAAGAATTGACAAGCTTACTGCTTTATATAATTCAAAGAAAACTATTCCTGCTGTTATCGAATTCGTAGACATCGCAGGTCTTGTAAAGGGAGCTTCAAAGGGTGAAGGTCTCGGGAATCAGTTTCTTGCAAACATCCGTGAAGTTGACGCAATCGTTCACGTAGTAAGATGCTTTGAAAACTCAAACATCGTGCACGTAGACGGAAGCATCAATCCTATCCGTGATATTGAGACAATCAATCTCGAGTTGATTTTCTCGGATGTTGAAATATTAGAGCGTCGTATTGCAAAAACTACTCGAGGTGCCAGAAACGACAAGGCTCTTGCAAAGGAGCTTGCTTTCCAGGAAAAAATCAAGAAATTCTTAGAAGAAGGAAATCTTGCTATCAAGCTAGAGCTTGAAGATGAAGACGAAGAGGCTTGGATGGCTGAATACAATCTTTTGACAGCAAAGCCTGTTATTTATGCAGCTAATGTTGCCGAAGAGGATTTGGCAGATGATGGTGCTTCAAATGAAAACGTTGCGGCTGTTAGAGAATTTGCAAAAGAAAACGGCAGCGAAGTATTTGTTATCAGCGCTGAAATCGAACAGGAAATCTCAGAACTGGACGATGATGAAAAAGAAATGTTCTTAGAAGATTTGGGAATCAAAGAGTCAGGTCTTGATAAGCTTATCAAAGCAAGCTACTCTCTTCTCGGTCTTATCAGCTATCTGACATCAGGAGAAGATGAGACAAGAGCTTGGACTATCACAAAGGGTACAAAGGCTCCACAGGCTGCCGGAAAGATTCATACTGATTTTGAGCGTGGATTTATTTGTGCTGAGGTTGTTAAATATACAGATTTGATGGAATGCGGTTCTCTTGCAGGAGCAAAGGAAAAAGGTCTTCTTGGACTTCAGGGTAAAGACTACGTTGTTCAGGACGGAGACGTTATTACATTTAGATTTAATGTGTAAAGTAATATGCTTTATATTCAAAAAACTGTCTTGTTCTGAAAAGAATTGACAAAAAAAATAAGCAAAAGGATTTTAAATCTTTTTGCTTATTTTTTATTATGTTTTCTATTCAATTTTATCAGAATAGATTATTTATGTCGATTGATAAAAATCCGGTTACAATAAGCTGTTCATTTTTATCAAACTCGGCTTTTTATATAGATTGATAAAATTTTAAGTACATTAAGCTGTTCTTTTTTATCAAACTTGAATATTTATGCTGATTGATAAAATTTTAAGTATATTTATCTCTTTAGCGTTATCAAACAAGCATCTACCTGATAATCTGATATTTTCCCAAGAGAAGTCCGCTGTAATCATGTGCAAAAAACGTTGTAATCACTCCCAATAATCGTTGTAATCATGCACAAGAAACCGATAGTATTTCCTACTCAAAATTTCTAAATATCTTATTGAACTGCTTAATGTTCTTTTCTACATCGCCACCGTATACAGCTGAACCGGCTACGATAACGTTTGCGCCTGCATCAAGAGGAATAGCTAGATTTTCAAGATTTACTCCACCGTCTACCTGAATTAGAGTATCAAGCTTGTATTCAGTCACTATCGCATTTACAATCTCAATCTTTTCTGTACATTCATCGATATATGACTGTCCGCCAAATCCGGGATGAACAGTCATGATTAACACCATCTCAACCTTGTTGATATACGGAACAATGTCCTCTACCGGTGTTTCCGGATTGAGTGCAATACCTGCTTTTAAGCCAGCCTTATGAATTGCATCAATTGTTTCATCTACATTCTCACATGCCTCAACATGGATTGTTAGAAGATCTGCTCCTGCTTCCTTGAAAGCCTCAATATATTTGATTGGCTCCATAATCATAAGGTGCACGTCAAAAAGCTTGTCAGTATATTTTCTGATTCCTTTTACAACAGGAACACCCATAGAAATATTTGGAACAAACATTCCATCCATTACATCAATGTGAATCCAGTCGCAACCAGCCTCATCTATTCTTTTTACATCAGCTCCCAATTTTGCAAAATCTGCGGACAAAATTGACGGTGATAATTTAATCATATTTGTTCTCGTATAATGCAATTATCATCTTAATGATAAATTGACTATACTTTTCCTTTCT
>CAZWAG010000050.1:0-13470 GCA_964631845.1 uncultured Eubacterium sp. | reverse complement strand
CAAGAAAGTACTTAAGGCTATTGAACATGGTATTACACCTATTATCTGCTGTGGTGAATCACTCACACAGAGAGAACAGGGTATCACAATTGACTGGATTCGTCAGCAGATTAAGGTTGCATACTTAAATGTAACTGCAGATCAGGCAAAGGATACAGTTATCGCTTACGAACCAATCTGGGCTATTGGTACAGGTAAGACAGCTACATCTAATCAGGCTGAAGAAGTATGTGCAGCTATCAGAGCTTGTATAGCTGAAATTTATGATGAAGCTACAGCTGAAGCAATCAGAATTCAGTACGGCGGATCAATGAACGCAGACAATGCTGCAGAATTACTTGCTAAACCTGACATTGATGGTGGTTTAGTTGGTGGCGCAAGCCTCAAGCCGGATTTTGGCAAAATTGTTAACTATAATAAATAAATATATATACATGGCAGAATGTCCCTAGGGGGCATTCTGCTTAAATATGTAAAATGACAATGAATACAAGTTCACATTTTGTGAACATAATAATATACAAACATATCAAAAAGGAGAAAACAAAATGAGCAAGAAACCAGTAGTATTAATGGTATTAGATGGTTATGGTTTAAATGAAAATCCTGAAGGAAATGCCATTGCAATGGCAAATACACCTGTAATGGACAAGCTTATGGCTGAATGTCCATTTGTAAAAGGAAACGCTTCAGGTCTTTCTGTAGGTCTTCCGGATGGACAGATGGGTAACTCAGAGGTTGGTCATATGAATATCGGTGCAGGCCGCATTATTTATCAGGATCTCACAAGAATTACAAAAGACATTGAAGATGGAGCTTTCTTTGAAAACAAAGTGCTTCTTCAGGCTATAAACAATTGCAAGGAAAACAATTCTGATCTCCATCTCTGGGGACTTTTATCAGACGGTGGCGTACACAGCCACAATACACATCTTTATGGTTTACTTGAAATGGCAAAGAAGAATGGACTTGAAAATGTATACGTTCACGCTTTCCTTGATGGTAGAGATACTCCTCCGGCATCAGGTAAAGACTATGTTGCGCAGTTAGAAGAAAAGATGGCTGAAATCGGAGTGGGCAAAATTGCATCACTTTCAGGTCGTTATTATGCAATGGATAGAGATAACAACTGGGACCGTGTTCAGAAGGCATACGATTCATTAGTAAGTGGCGAAGGCGTAAAGGCTACAGATGCAGTTAAGGCTATGGAAGATTCATATGCAAATGATTTGACAGATGAGTTTGTACTGCCAACAGTTATCACTGATGAAGAAGGAAATCCATTATCAGTTGTAAAAGAAAATGATTCAGTTATTTTCTTCAATTTCCGTCCTGACAGAGCAAGAGAAATAACAAGAGCTTTCTGTGATGACAAATTCACAGGCTTTGACAGACCATTTATTCCTTTGACATATGTTTGCTTCAAGGATTACGACGAAACAATTCCAAACAAATTAATTGCATTCGAAAAAGAATCAATTGAAAATACATTTGGTGAATACCTTGCAAAGAATGGAAAGAAACAGCTCCGCCTTGCAGAGACAGAAAAATACGCACACGTTACATTCTTCTTTAACGGTGGTGTTGAAGATCCTAACGTTGATGAATTTAGATTACTTGTAAATTCACCTAAGGATGTAGCAACTTATGACTTAAAGCCAGAAATGAGCGCACCTGAGGTTGGTGTTGACTTAGTTGAGGCAATCAAGTCAGACAAGTATGATGTAATCATTATCAACTTTGCAAATCCGGATATGGTTGGACATACCGGTGTTATTCCGGCAGCTGTAGCAGCTGTAGAGAGAGTTGACAGCTTGGTTGGAGACGCTGTTCAGGCAGTAAAAGATGTTGACGGTGTTATGTTTATCTGTGCTGACCACGGAAATGCAGAAAAGATGATTGATTATGAGACAGGCGCTCCTCATACAGCACACACAACAAATCCTGTTCCATTTATTCTCGTAAATGCTGATCCATCATGGAAGCTTCGCGAGGGTGGATGTCTTGCCGATATTGCTCCAACATTGCTTGAAGTAATGGGACTTGAGCAGCCAAAGGAAATGACAGGAAAATCACTAATTGTAAAATAATTTATATATTAGATTATAAAAATACGAAAGAGCTATTGAGTTTTGTTTAAAATTCAATGGCTCTTTTGTATTATAGGACTTGTTATTACACCTATTATAGAATGTAAAAAACTGAACATACTAAAGATATTAAAGTAGTGGAGGTTTTTTATGTATAAGAAGTTAAAAATAGTAGATGTTTACGGAAGAGAAGTGTTAGATTCAAGGGGAAATCCTACTGTTGAAGCAACTGTTACAGTTCAGAGCGACTGTGGATTGACAAGAGCGTGTGGCAGTGCGATTGTTCCTTCAGGAGCATCAACAGGACAGTTTGAGGCTGTAGAGCTTCGTGATATGGATGAAAGATACAACGGAAAAGGTGTAAGGAATGCAGTAGAGAATATAAATGAAGTTATATTTCCAAAAATAAAAGGAATGAATGCATTAAATCAACTTCAGATAGACAAGACAATGATTGAACTTGACGGAAGTGAAAATAAAGAAAAGATAGGTGCGAATGCCATATTGGCGGTATCAATGGCTTGTATGAAGGCCTGCGCAGTTGCACAGGAGGTTCCTTTGTATCAATATATTGGTGGAATTGCCGGAAATAAAATGCCAATACCGATGATGAATATATTAAACGGTGGGGCACATGCGTCTAACAACATTGATGTACAGGAATTCATGATTTTGCCTGTTGGTGCCTGCTGCCTGACGGAAGGTGTGAGATGGTGCGCGGAGGTATATGAGCAACTAAAAATATTATTAAAGAACAGAGGGCTGCTAACTTCTGTTGGCGATGAAGGTGGATTTGCTCCTAATCTTGAAAGTGAAAAGGCAGCGCTTGATATAATAATGGAGGCGATAAAGGATGCCGGATACAAACCGGGTAAGGATTTTATGATTTCACTTGATGTCGCTGCTTCTGAGTGGAAAACTGATACAATAGGTCAATACAAAATGCCAAAGAAAAATATTGAGCTTAGTACTGATGAATTGATTGATATGTGGAAAAATATATGCGAAAAATATCCAATTTATTCTATTGAAGATCCCCTTGACGAAGAGGACTGGGATGGATGGAAAAAGATTACTGAAGTACTTGGCTCGAAAATCAGACTGGTTGGAGATGATCTGTTTGTAACCAATGTAAAGAGACTAAAAAAGGGTATTGAAAATAAATGCGCAAATGCAATTTTGATAAAGCCTAACCAGATTGGTACGGTGAGTGAAACTATAAAAGCAGTTTTAAAAGCACAGAAAAAGGGATACATGGCAATAATGTCCCACAGGTCAGGAGAGACAGAAGACACTACAATCGCTGATTTGGCTGTTGGGTTAAATACCGGCTTTATTAAGACAGGAGCACCGTGCAGAGGTGAAAGGACAGCAAAATATAATCGATTGATTAGGATAGAAGAGATGATAAAGGAAATGTAGAGCATAGCTGGAAAATATCATCACAGAAATATTAAAAATGCTTTACAACCCATATCCATTTTTATACAATGAAATTGTAAAAAATGATCGGTATTATAAAATAAAAGGAGGATTTGCCTATGAGAAAAATCATATCGTTATTTTGTACAATAACATTGTTGATGAGCTCCGTCTCTGTATATGCTAATAGCACTACCACATCTATGGGTATAGGATACAATCATACAGGAATTGTCACAGAAGATGGGCAACTTGTTATGCAGGGACGCAATGAGTATGGTGAATTTGGAGTAGGTGCGACAACACCTGATAGCTTAAACGAATTTATAGAAAGCATAAAGGGAGTTGTGGCAGTAGCATGTGGATATAGTTATTCTACAGCCGTTGTAAAAACGGATGGAACATTGTGGGTATGCGGAAGAAATAATTATGGACAATTGGGAAATGGTACGCTTGAGGATAGTAGCCGGTTTATTCAGATGGATACAAATGTAGTGAAAGTTGGTGCAGGAGATGGATATTTTATCTATCTGAAGAAAGATGGAAGTCTTTGGGGTGTTGGATACTCCGGTGGAAGAGTTCTTTTGAACATCAGTGAAAGCATTTATGGAACCAAACCAATAAAAATTATGACTGGCATCAAGGATTTTTCTACGTATTCAAGAAACACTGCAGTTATTAATGCAAAAAATGAACTTTACATGTTTGGTGACAATACTAATGGACAATTAGGGATTGGAAATACAAAAGATTGCTATGATTTAACATTGCCGGTTAAGGTATTAGATAATGTCAGGTCTGTTTCCTGTGGCACAGATTATGTTCTTGCTGTGAAGTATGATAATACGCTATACAGTTGGGGAAAGAATGATTATTGCCAGTTGATGAATGGACAAACAACCTCTGATAGTGATTATGTGCCGGTATACACTCCAACAAAAGTAGCAGAGAATGTATTAAAGGCTTGCGCCGGATATGAAGATTCAGGATATATTACAACAGACCACAAATTATATATGACCGGTAGAAGTCTATATGGACAGGCAGGATTTGACCCTACTACTCTTCTTGTTGTTGGTACGATTACAGAACCGGTTTTGGTAGCTGAAAATGTGGCAGACGTAGCGATTGGTGAACATACCATATATACTACACTTGATGGAAAGACATATACTGCCGGACATAATATTAATGGTGCAGGGGATTATTATGATGGCTTTATGGAACGACCATTTTCTGTTGCAGCGCAATATGATTTTAGCAAGCTACTGAATATAGTTGATGATAATACTGTAGAAAAACCAAAGGATACAATATCTATAAAATCAAAACAACCAATGACCGTAAAGGCAAAGACGGTAACGGTAAAGTATAAGAAACTGAAAAAGAAGAAAATGGTTGTTAAGGCTATTACTGTAAAAAAAGCACAGGGAACAGTCAGTTATGCTAAGGTAAAGAAAGGTTCTTCTTCTAAATTATCAATTAACAAAAAGACAGGAAAGATTACCGTTAAGAAAGGAACAAAGAAAGGAACCTATAAAATTGTAGTTAAGGTGACTGCAAATGGAAATGCAAAATACCTAAAAGGTTCTAAAACTTTTAAGGTTAAAGTAAAGGTAAAATAATAGCCCTTTGACCAAAAATTTGACTTTTTAACAAGAGTGGGATGACCCAAGTTTATTACACAGTTGTGGACTATTGGCCACAACTGTGTTTTCTATATATGGACTTAAGTATGTTCAAAACAATCACGCAACGTGTGATTGCTTTGAATTTATTTTCAAAGCCTGATAAAATAATCAAATAAACTGTGCCATGAGGTTATCCAACGATTGGTTCAATACACTATCTTATAACAGACAATAATGCAGATTTTAATTTTCAATGGGATAGTGACAAAAATGAGTGGATGAAACACAAAGAATAGTGTATATATATTGTGAACATTGAAGAAAATATTTATTGTGAACATCAAAGAAAAAACTCCTTGATTTAAATCGCTTTATATGGTACTATGGTCTATGTTTGAACGATATTGGAGGTGAAAAAATGACTTTATTAAAGCTTGTTACAGCTATATTTTTTATTATATGTTTAGCAATTACAGTAGTAATCTTACTTCAGGAAGGTAAGCAGGCAGGACTTGGCGGAGCAATCAGCGGTGCTGCAGACACATATTGGGGCAAGAACAAGGGACGTTCTATTGAGGGAACATTAGAGAAGGCTACAAAGATTTTCGTAGTTTTATTCTTTGTTATTTCAATTATTCTTAATATGGATTTTATGGGATACTAAATTGAAGTTATGTATATTTTAGGTGTGGTTGTTAATGCCACACCTTTTATTTTTGTTATAGGAAATTTCTTCCAATTTCTTATAACGACTAGGGTGTCAAAAGGTCACCAAATTAAATATTTTTGCGCAATTTGAACTTATTTCGCATCTCCAATTGTAGATAGATTGAGGAAATTATATGGATATTATAAATGAGAAAAAGAAAATATTATTAGAACTTATGCAGGATAAGCATTATGTTCCTATGAAGTTTAAAGAGCTTGCTGTTATTCTTAATGTCAGAAAAGAAGACAGAGAGCTGTTAGACTTGTGTCTTACGGAATTGGTAAGAGAAGGAAAAATCACATTGACAAAGAGAGGCAAATACGATTTGCCAAAAGAAACATATGTAAGAGGCCTTTTTATCAGTAATGAGAGGGGCTTTGGTTTTGTTGAGGTTGAAGGTGAAGAAGAGGATTATTTTATACCTGAATCAAATATAAACGGAGCATTTCATCATGATACTGTTTTGATAGCAGTTGACCCGATTCAGACTGGAAAAAGAAAAGAGGGAAGAGTTATCAAGGTTGAATCACATGAGATAAGAGATGTGGTTGGATTCTACCAGAAAAATAAAACCTTTGGATATGTATTGCCTGACAATCAGCGAATTGCAAGGGACATCTATGTGGCCGGCAAGGATTCACTGGGAGCAGTGCAGGGACATAAGGTTGTAGTTAGAATTACTGACTATGGCACAAAGGATAGAAAGCCTGAAGGAAAAATAATTGAAATATTAGGTCATGCAAATGATCCTGGTGTTGATATTATGTCTATAGTAAAGGACTATGACATCCCTACAAGGTTTTCAGATGAAGTTATGCGACAGGTAGAAGCAGTTTATGATGAAGTACCGGAAGGAGACAAAGCAGGCAGACTCGATATTAGAGAATGGAAGACTGTTACTATTGACGGTGAGGACGCAAAGGATTTAGATGATGCAATCACATTGTCAAAAGAAAATGGTATATACAAGCTCGGCGTTCATATAGCGGATGTTTCTCACTACGTTACAGAAAATTCGCCTCTCGATAAAGAAGCATTAAATAGAGGGACAAGCGTATATTTAGTGGACAGGGTTATTCCTATGCTTCCGCACAAGCTGTCCAATGGTATATGTTCGCTTAATCAGGGCACAGACAGATTGGCACTTAGTTGTATAATGAAAATAAATGAAAAAGGCGATATAATAGACCATGAGATTTGCGAGACACTGATTAATGTCGACAGAAGAATGACATATACAAAAGTGAAGGAAATAATTGTTGATAAGGATGAAGCAGCCATTGAAGAGTATTCAGACTTTGTAGATATGTTTAATATGATGGCAGAATTGTCGGATATATTGAGAGACAAGAGACAGGGCAGAGGCGCAGTGGATTTTGATTTTCCGGAATGCAAAATTTCACTTGATGATCAAGGACATCCTGTTTCAATAAAGCCTTACGAAAGAAACAAGGCAACAATGATTATCGAGGACTTTATGCTTGCAGCAAATGAGACGGTTGCTGAGGATTTCTATTGGAGACAGGTTCCATTTGTATACAGAAATCACGAGAAGCCGGATCCGGAGAAGTTAAAAAGCCTCGCCACTTTTGTAGGAAACTTTGGATACTCTATTAAGTCTTCAAATGGAGAAGTGTATCCAAAAGAGCTACAGAAGCTATTAGGAAAAATCAATGGAACTCCGGAGGAGACATTGATTAGCAGAATCACTCTTCGTTCAATGCAGAGAGCTGAGTACACACCACAGTGCAATGGACATTTTGGCCTGTCAGCAAAATACTATTGTCATTTTACATCACCTATCAGAAGATATCCTGATTTGCAGATACACAGGATAATAAAGGAATGTCTGGCAAATAAGATGACAGAAAAGCATCAGGAGCACTATAATCATATACTGCCGGATGTAACAAATGAATGTAGTATGAAGGAAAGGCGTGCAGATGATGCTGAAAGAGATACAGAGAAATTAAAGAAAGCTGAATATATGAGAAGTAGAATTGGGGAAGAGTATGATGGTATAATCTCAGGAGTGACTAACTTTGGATTGTATGTGGAACTTCCAAATACTGTTGAGGGATTGGTTCATGTCTCAAATATGCATGATGACCATTATATAATAGACGAGGATACTTACTCAATGAAAGGACAAAACACCTTAAAGGAATACAAGCTCGGTCAGGAGGTTCGTATTCGTGTAGAGGCAGCAGATAAGGTTTCGAGAACAATTGATTTTAGTTTAGTTTAAAGAGGAGAGCAACATGGGAAACACATCAACCAGATTGATTGCCAACAATAAAAAAGCCAAGCATGATTATTTTATAGAAGCAACCTACGAGGCTGGTATAGTGTTACATGGTACAGAGGTTAAATCTTTGCGCCAGGGACATTGCAGTATAAAAGAGTCTTTTGTGAGAATTGAAAACGGCGAGGTGATTATATATGGAATGCACATAAATCCATATGAAAAAGGCAATATTTTCAACAAAGATCCGTTAAGACCAAAGAAGCTTATGCTTCACAAATATGAAATAAACAAATTGGTTGGCAAACTTAACGAAAAAGGATTGACTTTAGTTCCACTTAGAGTGTATTTTAAAGGAAGTCTTGTAAAGGTTGAGATAGGCTTGGCAAGAGGTAAAAAATTGTACGACAAGCGCAGGGATATTGCAAAGCGCGATATGAAGCGTGAAAGCGAAAGAGAATTCAAGGTTAATTTAAGATAGCGTGAAATAAAAAATCAAAATTAATTAAAAACAGCGGAGGATTAATATGTATTCAGAATCATTGATGAAATTAGGTAAAGTACGTTCAGAAATCAGAGAGATATTTGAGTATGGCAATAAGCGTAAGGCAGAAATCGGGGCAGAAAATGTTTTTGATTTCAGTATTGGAAACCCTAGCGTTCCGGCACCAAAATGTGTGGATGATGCCATTAAAGATTTGGTTGATAATTTTGATTCAGTTGCATTGCATGGCTACACTTCAGCTCAGGGGGATGCCGGCGTTAGAAGTGCTATAGCAGATTATATTAATGAGAAGTTTGGAGCGGGTGTAACTGCTGACAACCTTTATATGACTTGTGGAGCAGCAGCATCTCTTACAATTACGTTAAATGCAATAATGCTTCCGGGAGAGGAATGTATTGTATTTACTCCTTATTTTCCGGAATATGGTGTATTCCTTGAGAGAACCGGTGCAAAGCTTGTGGAGGTTGTTTCAGAGGAAAAGACTTTCCAGATTGATTTTAATAATTTTGAAAAGGCTATAACTGACAAGACAAAAGCAGTTATTATAAATTCACCTAACAATCCTTCAGGTGTAGTTTACACAGAAGAGACAATTAAAAAGATGTGCGCTATTTTGGAAGAAAAGCAGAAGGAATATGGTCACAGCATATACGTTATCACCGATGAGCCATATCGTGAGCTTGTGTATGATGACATTGACGTTCCATATATGATTAATTACTATGACAATACATTTGTTTGCTATTCATATAGCAAGTCATTGTCACTTCCGGGAGAGCGTATTGGATACATAGTGGTTTCGCCAAAGATTGATAATTTTGTGGATGCGTACGCTGCAATATGTGGTTCGGGCAGAGCACTTGGTTATGTATGTGCTCCGGCTATGCTTCAGAGAGTTATAGCAAGGTGCTTAGGTGAGACATCAGATATTTCTATATATAAAACAAACAGAGACTTGTTATACAATTCACTTACAGAGATGGGATATGAATGTGTTTATCCGGATGGAGCATTTTATCTGTTTGTAAAGGCATTGTGTGATGATTCTCACGAATTCTGCGAAAAGGCAAAGGAACAGGAGCTTCTCTTAGTTCCGGCCGACAGCTTTGGAGTACCCGGATATGTTAGAGTATCATATTGCGTTCAGACAAAGCAGATTGAAGATGCTATTCCTGCGTTTAAAGCACTTGCAGATAGTTATAAGTAAATTAAAGCATATCACTAAACAAGATAGAGGATTAAATTATGTCAGGACAGTACAGCTGTGAGTTTTGTAGCAATTATGTATATGATGAGGAATATGAAGAGTATACATGTGTAGTCAATATGGATGAAGACGATTTGGCAATGTTAATGCAGTTTAAGAAAGCAACATGCCCATATTTCTCATACGGTGATGAGTACAAATTGGCGAGAAAACAGTAATTTATGAGAGAAGAACATTATATTAAAATAACAGAGAAAATAAGAAAAATAAAATATGGCGAGAAAATCTTTAATATACTCGACAGACTTTTGACAGACACAGTTTATATTGCGTTTATGATGGTTGTTGCTATCATGGCTGTACAAAGGGATATTAGAGTTATAAGAATTGTGCTGGTTTGTGGAGTGTCATTTGCGATTGTGAGTATGTTTAGACACTTGTATGATGCAGACAGACCATATACAATCTACAATTTCGAGCCGATAGTAAAGAAAGATAAGAAAGGTCATTCTATGCCTAGCAGACACGTTTTTTCTGCTTTTGTCATAGCAATAGCCTTTTTATATGTAAATCAGATTTTAGGAATTATCTTCCTGGTTATTTCTGTGCTTATGGCTTTTGAGAGAGTGATAGTGGGAGTTCATTTTCCAAAGGATGTTATCGCGGGAGCGGTAATAGGAATAATTAGCGGAGTGATTGGGTTTTATTTGTAAATAACATATTTTGACACGAGGAGATATGATGAAGGACAAGAATAGATTTGTAAAGGATATGACAAAAGGCAGTCCATATACATTATTACTTCAGTTTGCGTTGCCTATGTTTTTGGGAAATATATTTCAGCAGCTGTACAATATGGTAGACTCTATTATTGTCGGAAATTATGTGAGTGCGAATGCATTAGGAGCAATTGGAACAACTAATTCGCTTCATTTCCTTTTCTTTTCAATTGTAATAGGATTGTCGACAGGTATTGGAATAATTGTTGCTCAGTATTTTGGAGCAAATGATACAAAGAATGTTAAGGATACTATCGGAAATGCAGTTTGGATTTTGATGGGATGTGCGGCTATCACAGCATGTGTAGGATTCTTTTTGGCTAGACCGATGCTGTTGTTGCTTGATACATCGCCGGTTATTTTGGATGATGCGGTTAATTATTTGAGAGTTACCTCTATAGGTGTATTGTGTATTGCGTTATACAACGGTGTTTCAAGTATACTTAGAGCATTGGGAGATTCAAAGACACCTTTGATTTTTCTTATCTTCTCAAGCTTTGTAAATGTAGTGCTCGATTTTTTGTTTGTATTAGGCTTTGTCTGGGGAGTTGTGGGAGCCGGTGTTGCTACTGCATTGTCTCAGCTGTTATCAGCTATAACATGTATTGCATATGCATATAAGAGCAATACATATTTCAGACTAAAAAAAGAAAATTTTGCAATCAGGACAAGAATTGTAAAGAGAGCGCTTAGAGTCGGAATCCCTGTTTCATTGCAGAGTGCACTTATCGCATTTTCATTAGTTGTGCTTCAAAAAATAGTAAACGGATATGGTGCTGTATTCACTACATCATTTACAGTAGTATCTCGTATCGAGACACTGGTGCAGCAGCCATTTATGTCCCTTGGTGCAGCGCTTTCAACATATACAGGACAAAATATAGGAGCAGGAAAGCTTGACAGAGTAAAAAAAGGATTTAATGCAGCAACATTAATGAGTTCAGTGTTCGCTGTTTTTGTTACAGTAATATTCTGGATAACTACACCTTATATTGTCTCAATATTTGGAAAGGATCCTGATGTAAGAAATATCGCTGTTATCGGACTTAGAATAACAAGCTGCTTTTATATATTCTTAGGACTTATTTACACTACAAGAAACGTATTAAACGGTGCCGGAGATACAATGTTCTCATTGTTTACAGGTATTGTTGAGTGCATAGGAAGAGTTGTGTTTGCATATCCCCTTACACTTATTCCGTTTATGGGAAAATACGGCGTGTTCTATGCAACAGGTCTTACATGGTTCCTGAATGGTGGATTCAGTCTTATCAGATATAAGCTTGGAAAATGGAAGAGAATAAATATGGACAGAATAAAAGCTGTTGAAACTGAAAATAAATAAACATTATTAGATATTGATTAAAAAAGAGAGAGTAGATAATGCAGGAATTATATAATACTGAAGAACAAATTGAAAAAGTTATATTGGTGTCAGTTTCAACTGATTCTGATGATAATCCACAGGAGTCATTAGATGAATTGGAGGAATTGGTAAATACAGCGGGTGCGCAGGTTGTCGGAAGAATTATCCAGAATCTGGATTTTCCAAGCAAGGCGACTTACATTGGCTCAGGTAAGGTTGAAGAGTTGAAAGACTTGATATGGGAACTTGAGGCAACTGCCATTGTGTGTGACGATGAATTGACACCGGCTCAATATAAAAATTTAGAAGATGAGCTTGATGTCAAGGTTATGGATAGAACTTTGATTATTCTTGATATATTTGCAGGAAGAGCAAAGACTGCCGAGGGAAAGATTCAGGTCGAACTGGCACAGCTTCGCTATCGTTCAACAAGGCTGATCGGTATGAGAAACCTTTCACGTCAGGGTGGTGGTATCGGAACAAGAGGTCCGGGTGAAAAGAAGCTTGAAGTGGACAGACGTTTGATTCGTGACAGGATATCTCAGCTTAAAAAGCAGGTAACTGAGATGGAAGCGCACAGACAGGTTACCCGAGCTAAAAGACAGGACAATCCGGTACCGGTAGTGGCAATTGTCGGGTATACAAACGCAGGAAAATCAACACTTTTAAATACACTAACAGATGCTAGTGTGTTGGAGGAGGATAAGCTCTTTGCGACACTTGACCCGACTACCAGAAATTATAAGCTTGCAAACGGTCAGGAGGTGCTGCTTACTGATACAGTTGGTTTTATTAGAAAGCTGCCTCATCATTTGATTGATGCATTTCGCTCAACACTTGAGGAAGCAAAATATTCAGACATTATCATTCACGTAATAGATGCGTCAAATCCTGTAATGGACAAAAATGTTGATGCAGTATATGAGACGCTTAAGAACCTGGATGTTAAGGATAAAGTAATTATCACGGTTTTTAATAAGATAGACAAGCTTGATGAAATACCGGTGTTAACAGACAAAAATGCAGATTACGTTGTAAAGGCTGCCATTAAAAAAGGACAGGGCCTTGACGAGATTGACAGCGCAATAGAGCAGGCTTTGACATCGCTTCGTGTGTATATTGAGAAGGTATTTCCTTACTCAGATGCAGGTAAGCCCGGCCTTATTAGAAAGTATGGTCAATTGCTGAAGGAAGAGTACAGAGAAGATGGAATATATGTTGAGGCTTATGTTCCAAAGGAAATAGAAAATAGATTGTAATTGCGTTGAAATTAATGTTATCAATGGTATAATGTTTTTGGAAAAACTTTTTCGGAGGATTGTAAATGAGTTACGCAGATAAATTATTCAAAGAAATGTGCAGAGACATATTAGAAAATGGAACAGATACAAAGGGAGAAAAGGTGCGCCCAAAATGGGAGGACGGAACTCCTGCATACACAATAAAGAAGTTCGGTGTAGTTCATGAGTATGACCTGAGAAAGGAATTTCCTGCTATTACCCTTCGTAGAATGGGC
>CAZWAG010000049.1:0-13891 GCA_964631845.1 uncultured Eubacterium sp. | reverse complement strand
ATAGTAGAAAAAGTTAATTCAAAGCTTACAGATGAATCTACATATGAAGAAGTTTTGGAAATGACTATTAAGCAGCTTGGCAAAAAGGGATATGTTAAAAAGAAAAAGAAAGCTATGCTCGTATCCATCGTGTCAAAGGATTCTGGTTTTAACAAGCAGCAACTGAAGGAAGTTGAGAAGGTTGTCAAAAATGTTAAGAAAGACAACGATTATAAATGTAAGATGGTATATCAGGCATGTGAGAACTCAAAGAAGCTTGAAAAAATTGCAACAAAAAATAATGTAACAGTTGGAAAGGCTGCATTTTGTCAAAAAATTTCAAAGAAAACTCACAAGAAGGTTGATAAGCTTTGTCAAAAAAGTATTTCAAGCTTAATTAAAGAAGCTAAAAAAGTTGGAACAGTTGATGAAATTTCTTTTGAGGAAGATGAAGAATTTATATTCGAGGATGAAGAGGAAACGACTTTTATTGAGGAAGTGACAACTATAATAGAAGAGACAACTGAAGTAGAAACAACTGTTGAAGATGACATAAATGCAGAAGAAACTCAGCTAAATAATGAGACAGAGGCAAGTGTAGATGGAAATCAGGGCAACAATCAATTGCTGCCCTGATAAATATCTAATTCGTCAAATCTCTTATTTATATAATTAATTACCCTTTTCTTATCGGCGCTCCATTGGGGCGCTATAAGAATGGATTTTGGACCGTCACCGGTAAGCCGGTGAATGACAATGTTTGGAGGAATATATTTTAGACATTCAGCTATTATATCCACATATTCTTCCATAGATAAAACTGAAAATTTGTTATTTAAATACTCCTTTTCTAAAGGGGTATTTTTTAATACGTGCAAAAGCTGAATCTTAATACCTGCAATATTTTTTGATGCAACATATTTTACACTCTCGATAATGTCATCGGGAGTTTCAAAAGGTAGTCCAACAATGAGATGTACAATAATATCAATGTTTATTTTGTTTAAATCAGATACAGCCTTGTCAAAAACATTTAGTGTGTAGCCACGATTGATGTACTCGGCAGTTTTTTCATGAATTGTCTGAAGACCAAGCTCAATCCATATAGGTTTAATCTTATTCAACTTCTCTAATAGCTTTAAAATATCTGGTCCAAGACAGTCAGGTCTGGTACCGATTGATATACCTACAATATCGGGGTGATTAATGGCCTCGCTGAATATTTTTTCGAGATAATCAATATCTCCATAGGTATTCGTGAATGACTGGAAATAAGCAATATATTTTCCGTCTTTTATTTTTGAAGCTACTTTATCTTTGGCTAGTTCAATCTGTTCTGTCACAGATAATAAATGACTTGTCGCAAAATCACCGGAACCACCGTTACTACAGAAAATACAGCCTCCGGTACTGATTGTACCGTCACGATTAGGGCAGGACAGTCCGGAAGATATTGACAATTTATATACTTTACATCCATATTTTGTTTTTAAGTAGTTATTTAATGAATTGTATCGCATAGTAACTCCGCTTATAATTTTGGCTTATACCAATTAAATATTAATAGTTTGATGTTTTAATTGATTTTATATAACATGATAATTATAATAAAAAAGTAGCTTTTTAAAAGCTACAAAAAAAACGGAGACGGAGGGATTCGAACCCTCGTGCCAGAGTTCACTGACAAACTGATTTCGAGTCAGCCTCGTTATGACCACTTCGATACGTCTCCACACAGATAATTTATAGCACAAAATTGATTCGTATACAAGAATTAATGTGTAAAAAGGGAGGTATTATGTACGAAAAGTTAACAAAAAATGCACTTAAATGTATGTATATTGCAACAGGAATTACAATGTTTATACTAATCTGTATTTTTATGGTAGTAGGCTTTATTTTTAATGATATTAAAGTTTTGTTTATTGTGATGTGTATGCTTAGTGCGGCAGCATTGTTAGATGCAATAATCAGTCCTATCGTGAGATTTAACAGATACAGATACAAAATAGATGATGAGTGTATCGATATCGAGGAAGGTTACATATTTGTCAGTAGAGATATCGTTCCAATAGAACGTATTCACAAGCTAAATATAAGTCGTGGACCAATTGACCGCTTATGCAAGGTTGCAAAAATAGTTGTTACTACAGCAGGTGGAGATGTCACAATTAGATTCTTAGATGAAGAGAGAGCCGGTATTATTACGGAAGGCTTGATGAAGAGAATCAACGATATTGTGCAGGAAGAAAAAGAAGAAGCCTTGGATAATGAAAAACAATTAGAGGTTGATTTGGAAGCTGTAAATAGCACAGGTTCAGATGAAAAAATAGGGGAATAAGTACAATGGAAAATAAAAGATTTAGAAATCATATTTTGAGCCTGTTAAATGGAGCAGGTGCAGCTATATTGTTCTTCGTTTATATAATTATAACAGATGTATTGCCGGATTTTGTATTTGGGGATGAAACGTTAGAAGTTGAAAGTGCGATGGAGGTTGTAATTCCGATATTAGCATTGCTGACATTCTTTACAATATTTATTGTTTGGAAAATAGTAGTATGGTCAAAAACATGGATTATTATTGAGGATGGCTTGATTTCAGAAGAGAAAAAGACTATAAGCTACCATAAAAATACAATAGGTATTAAAAATATATCTAACGTAAACAATGAACAAAATCTTCTTGAGATTATTCTTGGCATTAGTAAAGTGAAAATCAATACTGACAGTCAGAGTACAGCCGATACAACTGATATGACAATTGTTCTTAAAAAGGCGGAAGCAATAAAGCTTAAAGAAGAACTATTGATTGCTATGGAAAAAATAAAAGGTGGTGAAGAGTTAGACAATATTGTTCCTCAGAAGGAAGAGGATTATGATATTGTATCAAAGCCAAAGGATATAATATTACACAGCCTGTATTCGTTAAATGTTGTATCTATTGTTTCATCAGTGATTATTTTGTCTGGTATTGTTACATATATTGGAAGCTATTTGGCGACTGATAGCCTGATGGAAAAACTGGGAGTGGCAGTAATAGTTGTTATATTGCTTGCAGGACTTGTTGCTATATCGATTTATCAGTTTGCAATGAATTATTTAAAGATAGCAGGATTCTCTACAAAAAGAACAGATGATAAGCTCTACATTAAATACGGAATTATTAAGCAGGTGGATTATTCTATTCCGGTAGAAAGAATTAATTCTCTGATTATAAAACAGACCTTTATTGCCAGAGTTTTCCATAAATATATGGTTGAGATAATTAATATTGGTATGGGTGATGAAAAAGAGGAAAATGCATGTCTATGCTTCTATTCTTCAAAAGAAGACATTATTAATGCTATAGATACTTTGCTTCCGGAAATGTCAACCGGTATAGACTTTAACGTAAATAAGCAACCAAAAAGCTGTATGTGGATTTACGCGTTATACACTTTATGTATTACGGCAGTGTTTGGATTTATTATGGCAATGGTATTATGTATGCTGGAACTTCCGGTTGTGATAGTGTTACCATTTGCTTTAATCGTATGTGTATTTTGCATCTTATGCTTTAAGTTGAAATATAAAACCCGAGGCATTGTTGTGCTAGACAAATATTTCGGTATAAGAACAGGTACATTTGCAACGAAATACCAGGTTGTTGAAATAAAAAAGGTTCAGCGTGTACAGTTCAAAAGAGATTTTATTTTGAATAAATTAGGTCTTTCGTCAGGATTTTTTATGATACTTGCAAAATTAATTGATTCAATCGTATCACTTCCATACATTGACAGAACAATGGAAGAAAAAATTAAAAGTAAATTACTCGAGTATTAGGAGATTGTTATGAGCTTTATAAAAACATACACAGGAAAGAAGTTTGATCCGATGAATCCGGACCCTGAGTTGATTGACATACGTGATATTGCTCATGCTTTGTCTTTTACTTGCAGAGGAAATGGCCAGGTCAAAACATATTTCTCTGTTGCACAGCATTGTATAAATTGCTGCAAGGAGGCAAATGCACGTGGTTATTCTGATAGAATAGCACTGGCATGCCTTGTTCATGATGCAACAGAAAGCTATATGTCAGATGTGCCAAGGCCATTCAAACAGTTTTTGACTTCGTATATTGATATGGAAGAAAAAATGCTGGATATCATTTATGAAAAATTTCTCGGACAAACCTTAACTGAGGAAGAAAAGAATATAGTAAAGCAGATAGATGATGATATGCTTTATTTTGATTTGGTAGATTTGCTAGATTTTGATAATGGATTAGAAGAGCCAAAGGTAAGCATAGATATTGACTATACGTTTGTTCCTTTTGACGAAGTTGAGAAGGAATATTTGGATTTATACAATCAATTTAAAATGGTGTAAATATGATAAGGAATACAAAAATTTTAACTCGGTGCGAGAATCTCTCACACCGAGTTTTTTCCTTAGCCGCTGACAGAAGGAAGATTACCTAAATTGTTATCTTCATTATTGTCCGGCAATGATTTTAAATATTCAGTATCTTTTCTGTGAGCAACACCAACACCCTGGATTTCCCCGGCTTTTGCCATGGCAACACCTTCTTCTTTAGAGACAGTCGAACCGTCTGAAAGCTGATAGCCTGTGACACGACCGCTACTCTTTACTAATCCAACAATTTCTTTTGCATCCGCCTTTGCATTTGGAACATCGTCGAGGGCAGCATATGCAAGCTTTGCACCTATTTCTTGTTTATCATCGTTCATTTTATTCTCTCCATTATATTAAATAATATTATTTGTAACAGTCATAGTATATGAAAAAATATAAAACCTATTCTTAGAAAAATAAAAGAGGAGTATATGTTACATATTATCTCTTATTTGTAATATATAGTGTTTAATCATTGACGATTAAGCCGTTTTGCTATAAAATATTATGGATTATGGGTGATTCTATGATTAAAAGGCTTTAAAGCTTAATATATAATTTTTTAGGAGGAAATCATCATGGGAATGACTATGACACAGAAGATCCTTGCACAGCATGCAGGACTTCCAGAGGTTAAGGCTGGACAGCTTATTGAAGCAGATCTTGATCTTGTATTAGGTAACGATGTTACAGCCCCTGTTGCTATCGGTGAAATGAAAAAGATGGATGTTGATTGTGTATTCTGCAAAGATAAGATTGCACTTGTTCCGGATCATTTTACACCAAACAAGGATATTAAATCAGCTGAGCTTTACAAATGCGTAAAGGATTTCGCAGAGGAAAATGACATTACTAATTATTTTGAAACAGGTAGAGTAGGTATTGAACATGCTTTACTTCCGGAAAAAGGCTTGGTTGTTGCAGGTGACGTAGTTATTGGTGCTGATTCACATACATGTACATATGGTGCACTTGGTGCATTTTCAACCGGTGTAGGTAGTACTGATATGGCAGCCGGTATGGCTACCGGAAAGGCCTGGTTCAAGGTTCCTTCAGCTATCAAGTTTAACCTTACAGGAAAGCCTGCGAAATGGGTTAGTGGTAAAGACATTATTCTTCACATCATCGGTATGATCGGTGTGGATGGAGCATTATATCGTTCAATGGAATTTGTCGGGGATGGTATTAAGTATCTATCAATGGATGACAGATTTGCTATGACAAATATGGCCATTGAAGCTGGTGGAAAGAATGGTATTTTCATCGTGGATGATTTGACAAGAGAATACATGAAAGAACATTCTACAAAAGAATTTACAGTATATGAAGCAGATGAAGATGCTGAGTACGATGAAGAGTATACAATTGACTTAAGCACACTTAAGCCAACTGTTGCATTCCCTCATTTGCCGGAAAACACACGAACAATTGATGAAGTAGGCGATGTGAAGATTGACCAGGTTGTTATCGGTTCATGTACAAACGGCAGAATGGAAGATATGAGAATTGCCGCTAAGATTTTAAAGGGCAATAAAGTTAAGAAAGGTGTCAGATGTATTGTATTCCCTGCTACACAGGATATTTATCTCAAGTGTATCGAGGAAGGAATTATGACTACCTTCATTGAAGCAGAATGTGCAGTCAGCACACCTACATGTGGACCTTGCTTAGGTGGACATATGGGTATCCTTACAAAGGGTGAACGTGCTGTAGCTACTACAAATAGAAACTTTGTAGGTCGTATGGGTGATCCTGAATCAGAAGTTTATCTTGCATCTCCGGCTGTTGCTGCAGCAAGTGCTATTACAGGAAAAATATCAGGACCTGAAGAGTTGGGATTATAGGAGGTAGACATGAAAGCAGAAGGTAGAGTATTCAAATTCGGAGATAATGTTGATACTGACGTTATTATTCCGGCAAGATATTTAAATGTTCCGGATCCGGCAGAGCTTGCAAAGCATTGTATGGAGGATATTGATAAAGACTTTGTAAATAAAGTTTCAGAGGGAGACATTATTGTTGCAGACAAAAACTTTGGATGTGGTTCTTCCAGAGAGCATGCTCCAATCTCAATTAAGGCAGCTGGTGTCAGCTGCGTAATAGCTGAAACATTTGCGCGTATCTTTTATCGTAATGCTATCAACATTGGACTTCCAATCATTGAGTGTCCGGAAGCAGCCAAAGGAATAGAGGATGGTGACCAGGTTGAGGTTGATTTTGACAGCGGTATGATTTACAACAAGACAAAGGGAACACAGTTCCAGGGTCAGGCATTCCCTGAATTTATGCAGAACATTATCAGCAATGGTGGACTTATCAATTACATTAACAATAAATAAAACATATAGTGTGAAAAACTTTCATAACTATAAGAGCCGTCAATTGGAGACGGCGGAATGGAGATTAAAATGGCAGAGATTTTATACAAAAGTACACGTGGTAAAGAAGGCACTTTAAAGGCTTCAGAGGCTATTCTAAAAGGTTTGGCAGATGACGGAGGATTGTTTGTTCCAACACAGATTCCTTCACTTGATGTTTCAATTGAAGACCTGTCAAAGATGACTTATCAGGAATTGGCTTACGAAGTAATGAAGCTTTATTTCACAGACTTTACAGAAGAAGAATTAAAGAATTGTATTGCAAAGGCTTACGATTCAAAGTTTGATACAGAAGAAATTGCGCCACTTGCAGAAGTTGACGGCGCATATTTCTTAGAACTGTTCCATGGAAAAACTATTGCATTTAAGGATATGGCTTTATCAATCTTACCACATCTTCTTACAACATCAGCAAAGAAGAATGATGTAAAGAATGAAATAGTTATTCTTACAGCGACATCCGGTGATACAGGAAAAGCTGCACTTGCAGGCTTTGCAGATGTTCCGGGAACAAGAATTATCGTATTTTATCCAAACGGTGGTGTTAGTCCAATTCAGGAAAAACAGATGGTTACTCAGAAGGGTGACAATACATATGTAGTTGCGATTGAAGGTAACTTTGACCAGGCACAGACTGGAGTTAAAAACATCTTTGGAGACAAAGAGCTTGCAAAAGAAATGGATGCAGCCGGCTTCCAGTTCTCATCAGCAAATTCAATTAATATCGGACGTCTTATACCACAGGTTGCATATTATGTATATGCTTATGCAAAATTGTTTGCTGAAGGCAAAATTTCAAAGGGACAGAAGATTAACGTTGTGGTTCCAACAGGAAACTTTGGAAATATTCTTGCAGCTTACTATGCAAAGAATATGGGACTCCCAATTGACAAGTTAATCTGTGCATCGAATGACAACAAAGTATTATATGACTTCTTCACAACAGGTGAATATGACAAGAACAGAGAGTTTATTCTCACAAATTCACCTTCTATGGATATCCTTATTTCAAGTAACCTTGAAAGACTTATCTACAAGATTGCCGGAGAAGATGCTGAAAAGAACAGTAAGTTAATGTCAGATTTAAATACAGTTGGAAAGTATGAAATCACAGATGAAATGAAAGCAGAGCTTGCTGATTTCTACGGAAACTACGCTACAGAAGAAGAGACAGCAAAGGTAATTAAAGATTTATACGACAAGACAGGATATGTAATGGACACACATACAGCAGTAGCGCGAAGCGTATATGAAAAATATACAGCTGAGACAGGTGATGATACAGTTACTGTTATCGCATCAACTGCAAGTCCATTCAAATTTACAAGAAGCGTAATGAACGCTATTGATCCAAAGTATGATGAATTAGGTGATTTTGAATTAGTAGATGAGTTATCAAGGATTGGAAATATTGATATCCCAGCTGCAATCGAAGAAATCAGAAATGCAGAAATTCGTCACAACAATTTATGTGAAGTTGATGGAATGAAGGATATTGTAAAGAAATTTCTTGCTATGTAAAATTAAAAGTATAAAGATAACTTTGTTTTAAATAGGAAAAAGACACATTTGAGAATTATAATAAGCGTTCTCAATTGTGTCTTTTTAAATTTTAAATTTGTTAGATTATTTATTAGATATACAAGTGGCTTTATTTACACTAATCTGATATAATAATTAAGTTATTATAGTTCGAAAAAGGAGAAATATAAATGAACAACTTTTTTGGAATGTTAGCAAGAATGAAATTCATTAATCGTTGGGGATTAATGAGAAATACAATCACTGAAAATATAGCTGAACACAGCTTGGATGTTGCAATCATTGCACATGCGTTGGCTGTTATAGGCAATACATATTATGGAAAAAATCTTAACGCTGAACACATTGCAATGTTAGGCGTTATGCATGATACTACAGAGATTATTACAGGAGACCTTCCGACACCAATAAAATATTATGCACCGGAGATTAGGGATGCATACAAAAAGGTTGAGGGAATTGCAGCACATCAGTTGTTGTCTGAAATTCCAGAGGAAATGAGACCTGAATATGAAAAGATTTTGATAGAAGAAGAGAATGAAGATTGGAAATATGTCAAAGCAGCTGACAAATTATCTGCTTACATAAAATGTATTGAGGAGAGAAATATGGGCAATACAGATTTTGTAAACGCAGAACAATCATTAAAGCAGTCAGTACTTGATATGAATATGGAAGAGGTAGAATATTTTATAGTTAATTTTCTTCCATCATACAATATGACATTAGACGAAATTAACAAATAGGAGATTTATGGGTAAAGCGGTATTTATCGCAGAGAAACCAAGTGTTGCTGCGGAATTTGCAAAGGCTTTAAAACTGAATACATCAAAAAAAGACGGATATATGGAAAGCGACCAGGCCATTATTACCTGGTGTGTGGGCCATTTGGTTACAATGAGCTATCCGGAAGCATACGATCCAAAGTATAAAAAATGGAATCTAAAGGATTTGCCTTTTATTCCACAGGGAGAGTGGAAATATGAGGTTATACCTTCTGTAAAGAAACAGTTTGGCATTGTAAAAAAACTTCTTACGAGAGACGATGTCGACACTATTTATGTCTGCACCGACTCGGGACGTGAGGGAGAATATATTTACAGACTTGTTGCACAGGAAGCGGGAGTAAAGGACAAGGTTGAGAAGCGAGTTTGGATTGATTCTCAGACTGAAGAAGAAATTATTAGAGGAATTAAGGAAGCAAAGGACCTAAAGGAGTACGATAATCTCTCAGATGCTGCGTATTTGCGGGCAAAAGAAGATTACCTGATGGGTATTAATTTTTCAAGACTTCTGACGTTAAAATACGGCAATTCAATCCAAAATTATCTGAAGGATGGATGGAAGTCAATCAATGTTGGCCGAGTTATGACTTGTGTACTTGGTATGATATGCAATCGCGAGATAGAAATTAGAAATTTCGTTAAAACTCCATTTTACAGAGTTATTGCACAGACTAACATTTTTGAGAGACGCATTGATACAGAGTGGAAGGCGGTTAAAGGCTCAAAGTACTTTGAATCTCCATTGCTATATAAAGAAAATGGCTTCAAAGAAAAAACTACAGCTGAGGAGCTTATATCTGCATTAAATGCAACAAAGCCACTTGAGATGACAGTTAAATCAATAACGATGAAGGATGAAAAGAAACAACCTCCGTTATTATACAACTTAGCTGAACTTCAGAATGACTGCTCGAAAATGTTTAAGATCAGTCCTGATGAAACGCTTAATGTTGTTCAATCATTGTATGAGGCAAAGCTTGTCACATATCCGAGAACAGATGCAAGAGTTTTGTCCACAGCAGTATGTAAGGAAATACATAAAAATATCGGCGGACTTCAAAGCTACGGTCCATTAAGTGGATTTGCAAAAAATATATTGCAGAATGGAATGCATCAAAATCTTGCAAAGACAAAGTATGTTGATGACAAAAAGATTACTGACCATTACGCTATCATCCCTACAGGGCAGGGACTTAATGGTCTTGCAAAACAAAAGCCAATAAACCAAAAGGTTTTCATGGTTATCGCCAGAAGATTTTTGAGCATTTTTTATCCACCGGCAATATACAAAAAGTCAACATTAGTTGGAATAATGCCAGCGATTTTCGAGGATGAAAAAACATACACGGAACAGTTTAGCGCCAATTTCAAAATCTTATTCCAAAAGGGATATATGGAAATCGCGGGAGTTCCAAAGGAAAGAAAATCAGCTAAAAGTGATGCGACAAAGGATGGAGAGCAAAATATAGAAGAAAATGAAGAAAATAATGAAGAAAATGAGGCTTCTCTTGATGAAGAATTCTTCAATTTGTTGTATAATATAAAAAAGGGTGACAAAATTCCGGTTGACGCGTTTAATATAAAGGAAGGGGAGACCACTCCACCAAAACGCTACACATCAGGTTCACTGATTCTTGCAATGGAAAATGCAGGTCAGTTAATTGAGGATGAGGATTTGCGCGCCCAGATAAAAGGCTCGGGTATTGGCACAAGTGCTACGAGAGCTGAAATTATAAAGAAGTTAACAAACATTAAATATATATCTTTGAATAAAAAGACTCAGGTTGTAAAGCCTACACAGCTGGGAGAGATGATTTTTGGTGTTGTTCATGGCTCGATTAAGTCACTGCTTAATCCGGAGCTGACCGCCAGTTGGGAATTGGGACTTACTCAGGTAGCTGAGGGCAAAATTACAGCAGATGAGTATATGCAGAAGTTAGATTATTTTATAAGAGAAAGATTTAATAATGTAATTAACTTAAATAACGCAGGTCAGATGACAAGTTATTACAATTATGTGGCACAATTTTATAGGAGGACAAAGAAGTAATGTGTGGAATAGTTGGATATGCAGGAGAAAGAGACTGTACAGAGGTATTGCTTAATGCATTATCAAAATTAGAATATCGTGGATATGATTCCGCTGGTATTGCTGTTTTTGAAAACAACAGGATTGTAGTTGAAAAAGCAAAGGGTGAGTTGAAAAATTTACGTGATAAGATTGAAACAGGTCATAAGCCGGATGGGCATTGTGGTATCGGTCATACAAGATGGGCAACACACGGTGAACCATCAGATATCAATTCGCATCCTCATGGAAGCAAGAGAGTATCTATTGTACATAACGGTATTATCGAAAACTATAAAGACATAAAGAAGTTTTTGATTAGCAAGGGATATACTTTTGAGAGCGAGACAGATACAGAAACTGTTGCTAAGCTTTTAGATTACTATTATCATGGTGATCCAATTGAAGCTATTATAAATACATTAGCAGACGTTCGTGGAGCATATGCACTCGGTATTGTATTTAAGGATTTTCCGGAATGCATTTATTCTGTTAGAAAGGACAGCCCACTTATCATTGGTGTAGGCGACCAGGAAAACTTTATCGCATCTGATGTTCCTGCTATTTTGCAGTACACAAGAAAGTATTATTTATTAGAGGAAAATGAAATTGCTACAATCAAGGCTGACAGAGTTGAATTTTGTGATGTTCACAGACAGCAGATTGTAAAAGAAGTTCAGGTTTCAAATTTGGATATGGATGCAGCTGAAAAGGGCGGATATGAACATTTTATGCTCAAAGAAATCCATGAACAGCCAACAGCAGTAAACACAACAATTTCACCTAGAATTGTTAATGGAATGCCGGATTTATCAGAATGTGGTCTTACAGGTGAAATGTTGAATTCATACAGAAAGATTTATGTAGTTGCCTGTGGTACAGCGATGCATGCCGGCATGGTAGGTAAATACGTAATCGAAAAATTAGCACGAGTAGAAGTTATAGTTGATATTGCATCAGAATTTAGATACAGAAATCCGATTATCACATCAGATGATTTGGTTATTGTAATTTCACAGTCAGGAGAGACAGCAGATACTAAGGCTGCTCTTCATCTTGCTCATGACAATGGTGCAAAGGTGCTTGCTATTGTAAACGTAAAGGGTTCATCGATTGCAAGAGAAGCAGATATGGTTTTATATACACACGCAGGACCGGAAATATCTGTTGCGTCAACAAAGGCATTTTCAGTACAGATGTCTGTAATGTATTTAATTGCATTTTCTATGGCTTACGCAAAGGGAACAATTTCTGAGGAAGAGTGCAAGAGACTTACAGCTGAGCTTACAAAGATTCCAGATGCTATCGAAGAGACAATGAAGTGTGAGAAGAAGTGCAAATATGTTGCTTCAAAGCTTATCACATCACCAAGTCTTTTGTATATTGGAAGAGGACTTGATTATGCGCTTAGTATGGAAGGTTCACTCAAATTAAAGGAAATTTCCTATATTCATTCAGAGAGCTATGCTGCAGGTGAATTAAAGCATGGAACAATCTCATTGGTTGAAGAGGGTGTTCCGGTAATCAGCGTTGCCACACAGATGGAGCTCCTTGAAAAGATGGTAAGTAACATCGAAGAAGTTAAATCAAGAGGTGCGTTCACTATTACAGTATGTAAAGAAGGAACTGAGTTTAGTGGAGATATTATGGATGAGGTTATTGAATTGCCGGTTCTTGAAGATGTACTTATGCCAATGGTTACAGTTATTCCACTTCAGCTGCTTGCTTACTACACAACAGTACTTAAGGGACTTAATGTAGATAAGCCAAGAAACCTTGCTAAGTCAGTTACTGTAGAATAAAAAAACTGGAGTATAAAAAATGATTTATAAAATAAGTGATTTATATGATTTAAATGAAACAATAGCGAAGGATTTGTTTGAAGGCAAAGAATATCCTTGGCAGGTTTTACCTGAAATAGGTGATTTTATCAAAAAGCTTGGACCAACGCTTCCATCTGATAAGTTCGATAATCCGTCTGAAAATGTCTGGATTGCAAAATCCGTTAAGATTGCAGATACAGCAAATATTAACGGACCGCTTATCATTGATGAAGACACTGAGGTAAGACCTGGCGCATTTATCAGAGGTAATGCTATAGTTGGAAAAAATTGTGTGGTCGGCAATTCAACAGAGCTTAAAAATGTTGTTTTATTCAACACTGTTCAGGTGCCACATTACAATTATGTAGGAGACAGTGTTCTTGGAACACACTCCCATATGGGAGCTGGCTCAATTACATCAAATGTAAAATCAGACAAGACTTTGGTAGTTGTTAAGTCTGACGACGAAGAGATTTCTACCGGATTAAAAAAGTTTGGTGCGATGTTAGGTGATTATGTTGAGGTTGGATGTAATTCAGTATTAAATCCGGGAACAGTAATTGGAAAAAATTCTAACATATATCCACTGTCTAGTGTCAGAGGAGTAATACCAAAAAATAGTATTTTTAAGAACGCATCAAATATTGTAAAAAAGAAGTAAATTATAAATTTATTTGGTATAAATTGTAAATCAAAAATGATTGCAAAATATCGAGTAATGGAATATAATTTAACTATCAAAACATTTAATTGTTTTGAAACCTAAGAGTTGGATGATCTGTATATTTTGAACCTACAGTTTGATTAAAGGGATTCCTAATCTCTATGAGGATGTCAAGCCTCAATTAGTGGAAGGCTGAATCATAGATGCGGTTGCCCACCTGGCGTTTGCTAGGACTCAAAACGCAGGACAGCATT
>CAZWAG010000048.1:0-14112 GCA_964631845.1 uncultured Eubacterium sp. | reverse complement strand
CTCCTGCTGGATACCAGCCTTAGCGCAATTTCTCTTAAATCTACGTAAAGCACTGTCGATTGATTCGTTTTCTTTTACGATTACGCTTGACATTCTAACTTCCCTCCCTTCAGTTATAGATTCCTAAAACTGTAGGTATTTGTGTTTAAACACAAAAAATATTATAACATAATATTTGCTATCGTCAACACTTATTTATTTTTGAACACTTAAATAAACAAATGTTATGTTATCAAAAATTGATATTTATAAACGGTAAATATTAACTTAATTGAGCCTCTAAAAGAGCCTTTGCAACGGCTACCGCATCATCAGCACCTGCCGGGTTCTTTCCACCGGCCTGAGCCATATTTGGACGACCACCGCCGCCACCGCCTACAAGCTTGGCAATTTCTTTAATGAGATTTCCGGCATGAGCTCCCTTTGATATGGCATCATCATCTGCCATAACAATTACATTCGCTTTGTCATTTAATGTAGAAACGAGAACTACTACGCCTCCACCCATCTTTTCCTTCAAATTATCACCAAGATTTCTAAGGCCATTCATATCAACATCTGCAACCTTTGTAGCAAGTAATTTGACGCCATTTACTTCAACCATCTGACTCATTACATCACCAACTGATTCATTGGCCATCTTAGCTTTTAGCTTTTCATTTTCGCTTGAAAGCTTTTTGAGTTCACTGTTTAAGCTCTCAATTTTCTTTACAAGCTCTGCAGGTGTAGTTTTAGCAGTTTTTGCTGCTTCGTTAAGCTCTTTTTCAATATTTGCATAATATTTCATAAGCCCTGTTGCGGTTAAAGCTTCAATTCTTCTAACACCAGCTGAAACGCCAGCTTCAGAAACAATCTTGAATGATGAAATTACACCTGTATTTGATACGTGAGTACCACCACATAATTCCACTGAATAGTCGCCCATTGATACAACCCTTACAGTTTCACCGTATTTCTCACCAAACAATGCCATTGCGCCCGTTTTCTTTGCTTCATCAAGCGTCATAATCTGAGTTACAACGTCGACATTATTTAAAATCTGTTCATTAACCAAATCTTCTACTTTTTTTATTTCCTCATCAGTCATAGCCTGAAAATGAGTAAAGTCAAATCTGAGCCTGTCACTATCAACATATGAACCGGCCTGCTCAACGTGCTCACCGAGAACAGTTTTCAAAGATTTCTGTAACAAATGAGTTGCACTGTGGTTCTTACATGTATTAGCTCTGTTGATTGAGTCAACCTTTAATGTAACCAAATCTCCAATCTGGAACATTCCCTTTGAAACATATCCGATATGACCAATCTTACCACCAACTAATTTTGCTGTTTCCACTACAGTGAATTCATTGTCACCGATTGTGATAATACCTTTATCTCCAACCTGTCCACCCATCGTAGCGTAAAATGGAGTTTCATCTACAATAATTGTACCCTTGTCTCCGTCTGCTAAAGCCTGAACCACTTCATTTTCTGTAGTAAGAGCTGTGATAGGTGAATCATATATTAACTTGTCATATCCAACGAATACTGATGTAAGTTTAGGATCAAGCTGTTCATATACTGTAGCATCAGCGCCCATATAGTTTGTAACTTTACGAGCTTTTCTAGCTGTTTGGCGTTGATTTTCCATTGCTTTTTTAAAGCCATCTTCATCAACGTCAAAGCCCTTTTCTTCTAAAATTTCCTGAGTTAAATCAAGTGGAAATCCGTATGTGTCATATAGCTTGAATGCATCATCACCTGAAAGAGTCTTTTTGCCTGCTTCAACAAGACCTTCTTCCATTTCTGATAAAATACTCAAACCTGTATCAATTGTCTTATTAAACTTATTTTCTTCCTCTGTGAGTACTTTGAAAATCATGTTTTTCTTTTCGTCAAGCTCCGGATAACCATCCTTTGAACTCTCGATTACAGTCTTTGACAATGTTGCAAGGAACTGTTCTTTTACACCGAGTAATCTTCCGTGTCTTGCTGCACGTCTGATAAGTCTTCTAAGAACATAACCTCTTCCTTCGTTTGAAGGCATAATACCATCAGAAATCATAAATGTAGCTGATCTGATATGGTCAGTGATAATTCTGATTGAAACATCCCATTTATATTCCTTTTTGTATTCCTTATCTGTAATCTCACAAACCTTATCTCTCAAAGCCTTAACTGTATCAACATCAAAGATTGAATCAACATCCTGAACAACAGTTGCAAGACGTTCAAGTCCCATACCTGTATCAATATTTTTATTCTTTAATGTCTCATAATTGCCTTTTCCATCATTTTCAAACTGAGTAAATACGTTATTCCAGATTTCGATATATCTGTCACAGTCACAGCCTACAGTACAATCAGGCTTTCCACAGCCGTACTTTTCACCTCTGTCATAATAAATTTCAGAACATGGTCCACAAGGGCCTGCGCCATGCTCCCAGAAGTTATCTTCTTTACCGAACTTAAAAATTCTCTCTTTTGGGATACCCATTTCTTTATTCCAGATATCAAAGGCTTCATCATCCTCCAAATATACTGATGGGTATAATCTGTCCGGATCAAGACCTACCACTTCTGTCAAAAATTCCCATGACCAGTGAATTGCTTCAGTCTTGAAATAATCTCCAAAGGAGAAATTACCAAGCATTTCAAAGAATGTACCGTGTCTTGCTGTTTTACCGATATTTTCAATATCACCTGTTCTGATACATTTCTGGCATGTAGCAACTCTTGTACGAGGAGGGATTTCCTGTCCTGTAAAATAAGGCTTTAACGGAGCCATTCCTGCATTGATTAACAACAAACTGTTATCATTATGTGGAACAAGCGAAAAGCTTCCCATTACAAGATGATCTTTAGATTCAAAGAAATCCAAAAACATTTTTCTTAATTCATTTAAACCGTATTGTTTCATTTTATCTATTCTCCTTAACCAAGCTTTATCTGATGATATGCCTTTTTACCTTTTTTAATTAATAAAACTCCGTCTTCGTTTAAGTCAGATGATGTAAAGGTTGCATCAATCGCTGTAACCTTTTCACCGTTAACTGAGATTCCGTTTTGCTGTACAAGACGTCTACCTTCACCTCTTGAAGCCGCAAGCTTTGTATCAACAAGTAAAGTCAAAATATCTTTTCCCTCATCTAAATCAGTCTGTGCATATGTTGTTGTAGGGATATCTCCTGATACACCACCCTTAGCAAATAGATTCTTTGAAGTTTCCTGCGCTTTGACAGCTTCCTCTTCACCGTGAACAAGCTTTGTAAGTTCAAAGCCTAATATTTCCTTTGCTTTGTTGAGCTGACTTCCTTCCCAGCCTTCCATTGCTTCGATTTCTTCAAGTGGTAAGAATGTGAGCATCTTTAAGCATTTAATAACGTCCGCATCATCAACGTTTCTCCAATACTGATAGAACTCAAATGGAGATGTCTTTTCCGGATCAAGCCATACTGCACCACTTACTGTCTTACCCATCTTCTTTCCTTCTGAGTTAAGAAGTAATGTGATTGTCATCGCAGAAGCGTCTTTTCCTAATTTACGTCTGATAAGCTCTGTACCGCCAAGCATATTGCTCCACTGATCGTCGCCACCAAACTGCAGATTACAGCCGTAATCCTGGAATAATTTATAGAAGTCGTAGCTCTGCATAATCATATAATTGAATTCTAAAAAGCTTAAGCCTCTTTCCATTCTCTGCTTGTAGCATTCAGCTGTAAGCATTCTGTTCACACTAAAATGAGGTCCAACTTCTCTCAATAAATCAACATAATTTAAATCAAGTAACCAGTCAGCATTGTTAACTAACAAAGCCTTGTCGTCTGAGAAATCAATAAATTTGCTCATCTGCTTTTTAAAGCATTCAACATTGTGGTCAATTGTTTCTCTTGTCATCATCTGACGCATATCAGTTTTTCCTGATGGGTCTCCAATCATAGCAGTACCACCACCGATCAATGCGATAGGCTTATTTCCTGCCATCTGCAAACGCTTCATCAAGCATAACGCCATAAAGTGACCAACATGAAGACTGTCCGCTGTTGGGTCAAAGCCAATATAGAAAACAGCCTTTCCTGTATTTATTAAATCTTTAATTAAATCTTCATCAGTAACCTGGGCAATCAACCCACGAGCCTGTAATTCTTCGTAAGTATTCATAATCTTCTCCTTGCATAATAAATTCAACAATAAATTTTAACATAGTAACTCTTATTTTTCAAGGAAGATAAGGACAATATTGTAATATTATTGAAACATTATTATTGCTATAGCAATATGCAAATAACGCCTTTACTCTGGTCATTTGTAATTTTTTCAATTGTGCCCTGCATTCTTGACTGAGTTTCTTCGTTCAAATTATTGATTTTATTTATAATTCCCTCGTCGACAATCTGACCAATACTCTTTCCAAAAATATTTGTTTCCCAGATTTCAGCTTTGTCATCCTTTTTATTTATGAACTGAATCAAATCCTCTGCCTGCTGTTTTTCGCCGATTATTGGTGATAATTCAGTTAAAATATTTGCTTTGACAAAATGAATCGAAGGTGCAGTTGCTTTTATTTTTACACCATATTTATTTCCACTTCTAATAAGTTCAGGATCATCTAATGAAATATCACATCTGTTTGGCGCAACAATACCATATCCGGTATCCTTAACCTTGTCTATTGCATCAGAAATCTTTTCATAATTTTCTTTGTTTTCAGCTATCTGTTTAATATAATTTACAAGTTGAAGCTGATTTTCTATTTTTTCATTTGTTATAGTACTGAGCAGCTGATAGTAAAACTTATCGTCAATCACATATCTTGCCTTGAGTGAACCGTTAGATAGCTCTGCTCCTGAAATATACGCATCCTTTATAAATTCTTTTTCAGGATTTAACTCAATATGTTTTATATCCTTTATTTTTATTAATTTTGACAATAATTCTTTTGAATATTCGATTATGTATTTTATCAAATCACTGTCCTTGGCAAAAATTTCAAGCCATTTCGGAGTTTCAAGAATCACCTCGGTAATTGGGAATTCAAATAAAATATTCTCTAATATTTCGTCAATATCATTTGTAGTAAGTTCAAGACAATTAAGTGCAATTACTGTCACGTTATATTTTTCCTGAATTTCTTTTCTCAATGCCTCACAGGATGACGAATTCGGATATAAAGAGTTAATTAATACAATAAACGGCTTGTTAATTTTATTCAATTCGGCAATTGTCTTATCCAAAGCCTCGTTATACCCGTCAACATCAAGCTCTGTAAAGCTACCATCGCTTGTCATTACTATTCCAATAGTCGAATGATCTTCTATAACCTTTCGAGTACCTATCTCTGCAGCCTTAGAGAACGGAATATCATAATCAAACCAAGGAGTCTTTACCATTCGCTCCTTGTCTTCCTCCATATATCCTGTAGCGCCATCAACCATATACCCTACGCAGTCAATTAATCTTACTTTGACATCAACCTTATCTCCGAGGGTGATATTTACACCATTGTTTGGAACAAATTTAGGCTCTGTGGTCATTATCATCTTTCCAGCAGAGGATTGAGGTAATTCATCCATTGTTCTTGCCAAATCATTTTCATCTAAAATATTTGGAACAATAGCCAAATTCATAAAGTTTTTTATAAAAGTAGATTTTCCGCATCTTACCGGCCCTACTACACCTATGTATATTTCTCCGTTTGTTCTTTTTTTAATATCATTGTAAATATTATAATCCATAAAAAAACCTCCTTATGCATTTTTAGTAAAACGAGTTACTTAAATATATGCATATGGAGGTTATTTATTACATTAATAAAAATAGTTTATTTCATCTGATATTTATCAAAGACTTTACATAATCGGTGCAATAAGTCTCAATAATTTACCACATACCTTGTAGTACAATGGTCTATTTCTACATTCCATCAACGAAACCTTCTTTGATTCATAAATCATCTGCTGGAAATCGTCTTCAATATCCAATATTGTTTTGCTCTTGTATATAAAGCATCCATTTTCAAAATGAAGGAAGAGACTTCTGTAATCGAGATTGATTGTACCTACCGTAGCTTTCTCATCATCGCTAATAAACATTTTTGCATGCGTAAAACCAGGTGTGTATTCGTAAATTTCGACACCCTCCTCAATTAACTCTTTATAATAAGTTCTTGCAAGGCAGTATGCATAGCCTTTGTCGGGGATTCCCGGCAGGACAATTTTAACATCAACGCCTCTCTTTGCAGCAAACTTAAGTGATGACATCATTACATTATCTATAACAAGATATGGTGAAACAATATGTAAATATTTTGTAGATGTATTTATTATATGTAAATATACTGATTCTCCAATTCTCTCCTTACCAAAAGGATCATCACCGTATCCCAAAATATATCCATCATTAGGAATAAATTTGTCCTGCTTTACATTTATGTATCTGTCAAAGTTTCCAATAGTTTTTTCTGTAACATTCCACATTTGAAGGAATAATAATGTGTAGGTTCTTGCCGCTTCACCTGTGAGCATAACAGCTGTATCCTTCCAGTAACCGAATTTGTCAGTTATATTCATATATTCATCGGCTAAATTGATTCCTCCTGTGAATGCAACTTTACCATCTACAACAAGAATTTTTCTGTGATCTCTATTGTTCTGCTGTGTAGTCAAAAATGGTCTTGCAGGAGCGAATGGTTTTGACTTGATTCCTTTTTTTCTAAGCTTTTTAAAATAACCAATCTCTAATTTTGTCAGTGAACAGAGGCCGTCATACATTACACGGACTTCAACACCCTGCTGTACCTTCTTTTCAAGAACTCTCAAAATTGAATTCCAGACTCTACCTTCCTCGATGATGAAATACTCCATAAAAATGAAGTTTTCTGCTTCTTCTAATTTTTCGATTAACGCTTTATATTTTTCTTCACCACAATTCAAATATTTAACGGTTGTGTTTCGATAAATAGGACATCCTGTATGGTCATATACATACTTCGCCAAAGAGGAAACCTGCTTATCCTGTATTTGAAGATCATTGTATATTTCCTGATCCGGCTGTAAATATCTGACTGATTTTAGATCAATATGCTCAAGTCTTCTTTTAAGCATAATTGAACCCGGCTGCAATCTGAAATATAAATACATTAATGTACCAAAAGCAGGAAAGAACATAATTATGATAGCCCATGTAAGCTTCATAGTCGGGTCAGATTTGTCATTTGCTATATATACAATTATCAAAAATTGCAAAATGGCAATAACAATGTTTAAATTTTTAGAGATAGAGGCATTGTATACAATAAATACAAAAAATATCATTTGCAAAACAACCATCAGAAAGAATACAAAAATTCTACTGAAAAGAAAAGTTGCCAATCCTTTTTTACCTTTACTTTCAGGTCTGTTTATTTTTCTGTGTTCCATAGTTTTTTGCTCCTTAAATTATGCTATTCATCCTCTATCAATATTTTTTTCCTAATGTTTAGCATCTTAACATCCGTCTCATAAATAGTATCTGCACAATCGGATAACTGCTTTAATATTTCTTTGTTTGCATTAATAAATTTTTTATAATGAATTTCATGCTCTAAGCTGGCCCAGAAATCCATTGCAATAGTTCTTATTTGAACCTCAACACGCATTGGCTTTTTTTCTTCAGACAAAAAGATAGGAATCTCAACAACTAGATGAAGACTTCTATATCCACTTTTTTTAGGATTTTTTATATAGTCTTTCATTGTTATGATTTTAATATCATCCTGCTTAGATAACAGCTCTGCTACTTTGTATATATCATCAACGAAAGAACAGATAACCCTTATACCGGCGACATCATCAAGATTTTCTTCTATTGATTTAACTGATAATTCGTAACCTTTTCTTTCAAGCTTTTCAATTATACTTGAAGGGCTTTTCACTCTTGTCTTAATTGATTCAATTGGATTTCTTTCTGTATTTGCCTTAAACTCATTGTTCAGTACATCAAGCTTTGTTTTAACCTCAAGTATAGCGCACTCATAGTAAGTCATAAGCATCTTAATTTCATTTGCATTTTCAAAGAAACCGACGAATTGTTTTGCAAGGTCTTCCTTTTGCTCTTGTAGTTTATCCATTTATTTCTCCCAATCTAAATCAGAAAATTCGTTTGTAAGTTTTCTTCCCATAAGATTTTTTAAAGCCTCTTTTGCCGGTACATTGTCAAACAAAACTTCATTTACAGTCTCAACAATAGGCATTTCAACATTATATTTCTTGGCAAGTTCATATGCTGCTTTTGCTGAAACAGCACCTTCAACAACCATGTTTACTTCTTTGATTGCTTCATCAAGTGTATATCCCTGACCAATCAAAACACCTGCTCTTCTGTTTCTGGAATGCTTACTTCCACATGTAACAATCAAATCACCAATTCCGGATAATCCGTGGAAGGTTCTCTGATGTCCACCCATAGCAACACCAAGGTTTGTAATTTCCTTGATACCTCTTGTAATAAGGGCTGCTTCCGTGTTATCACCGTAACCCAATCCGTCAATTGCTCCTGCAGCTAATGCAATAACGTTCTTTAGAGAACCACCCAGTTCAATGCTCTTAACATCAGGGCTGATATATGTTCTAAAATATTCGTTTGCAAAAGTTTCCTGAACAAACATTGCAACTTCTTTATTTTTTGAGCCAATGACAACCGATGTAGGAATACATTTTCCAACTTCTTCAGCATGACTTGGTCCTGACAATACAACAGCTTCAATATTTGGCAATTCATCTTCCATTATTTCAGTCATTGTATATAAAGTATCATCCTCGATTCCTTTTGCAACATCGACAATAATCTGGCCATCAGGAATTAAGCCTTTAAGCTTTGCTGATGTTGATCTCACAAAAGAAGAAGCAACTGCCATTACAATTATTTTTGCATCTTTTACTGCGGCTTCTAAATCATTAGTAATAACAATATCTTCTGAAATCTTAACGCCCGGAAGGCTAATTTTATTTTCCCTGTGTGTGAGCAATGATTTTACTTCTCTGTCAAGAGCTGACCAAATAGTAACATCGTTACCATTCTCATATAAAACCTTTGCAAGAGCAATGGCCCAACCGCCACCACCTAATACTGTAATCTTTGACATTTATTTGTCCTCCTTTTTCTCTCCGACTCTTCTTTCCGTTCCACTTAGAAGTCGTATTATATTTTCTCTATGTCTTACAAAAGACAGAACAGTCATAACAGCGAATATAATATATACATATATTCTATCCGAATAATTTATATGATGAATCATTCCAAGCTGTCCCCATATGATTGTTGCAATCATAAGCGCAGTCATCATACACAAAGAACCGAATGATACATATCTTGTAATTACTAAAGTAATAAAAAATGTACATCCGCCAAGCACAACAAACTTCCAGTCATAAATTGCAAGAGCAAAAATAACTCCGGCCGTTGTAGCTACACCTTTTCCACCTCTAAAATTCATATAAAAAGGAAAATTGTGTCCCAATATTACACCAAAGCCTGTAACCAAAGCTATGATAAAAACTAAGTCCGGATGAGAATGCTGGAAAAGAAGCTTTGTAACAATAATTGCAGCAACTGCCTTTAATGCATCGCCAAAAAAAGTGATAATACCAACTTTTTTACCCATTGTTCTCATCGCATTTGTTGTACCTGAATTTCCACTACCGTAATCTCTAATATCAATATGCTTAAATTTTCCTATTATAAATGCAGTTTGGAATAAACCAAATACATATCCGATTACAAGACAAATAATTGTTACTGATAACATTTTATTTTTCCTTTCTTTCTCTTATGATGAATCTTAAAGGTGTGCCTTTAAAACCGAACGCCTCTCTTATTTTATTTTCTATATATCGAGTATATGAAAAATGCATAAGTTTCTTTTCATTTACAAAAATAACAAATGTTGGTGGCTTTGTAGAAACCTGAGTAATATAATATAATTTAAGTCTTTTTCCTTTATCTGAAGGTGGCTGCTGTAATGCAACAGCCTCTGCCAAAATTTCATTTACAATACCGGTCTCAATTCGCATCGAATGATTTGCAATAACCATATCTATAATATCAAACATTTTGTTGAGTCTCTGACCTGTTTTTGCCGAAATAAACATCATTTCAGCATAAGGCATAAATGAAAGAACCTGTCGGACTTTGTTTGTATATTCATAGATTGTTTTATCATTCTTTTCAATGGCATCCCACTTGTTGACAGCAATAATAACACCCTTGCCATTTTCATGGGCAATTCCTGCAATCTTAGCATCCTGTTCTGTAACGCCTTCTTCGGCATCTATCACAACAATAACGACATCAGCTCTCTCAACAGCAGTAACTGTACGAATAATACTGTATCTCTCTATTTCTTCTTTAACCTTTGATTTTCTGCGAAGGCCGGCTGTGTCAATAAATACATATTCTCGACCTTCATAAGTTACATCAGTGTCAATTGCATCTCTTGTTGTTCCTGCTATATTTGACACGATAACTCTGCTTTCGCCAGTTAGTTTATTGATAATGGAAGACTTACCTACATTTGGCTTCCCTACAATTGCTACTCTAGGTCTGTCGTCATCGATATCAAGTTCCTTCAAGCTGTCAAAATGACTTGTCACAATGTCAAGCATATCTCCAAGTCCGCTTCTTTGGGCAGCAGAAATAGGAACAGGTTCACCTATTCCTAAATTATAAAACTCAAATACATCGGCCATCATATTGTTATAATTATCAACTTTATTTACAACTAATACAACAGGCTTATGACTGCGTCTTAACATATCAGCTACCTTTGAATCAGAGTCGACTAAGCCCTGCTTTACATCAGTCATAAATATAATAACGTCTGCAGTATCAATTGCTATTTGTGCCTGCTCTCTCATCTGAGACAAAATAATGTCACTGCTATCCGGTTCGATACCACCTGTATCAATCAAAGTAAACTTATGATCAAGCCATTCAATATCAGCATATATTCTATCACGTGTTACACCCGGTGTATCTTTTACTATTGAAATCATTTGTCCTGCTAATGCATTAAACAATGTTGACTTTCCAACATTTGGTCTACCTACAATAGCTACGATTGGTTTTGCCATTTGTCACCTCTATATCTATTTAATATATCTTTTTAATTATACAAAATATTGATAAACAAAACTAGTCTTAAATGCTATATAATTGTCCATTATTTATTTGCATCCAAGAAATGCCGCTAAATTTCCCCGCTTGCCGTTTGAAGCCCTATGAGAAAACATAAATTCAGAATTACAGCATGTACATATATCAGGCTTGCTTATATTATCAGACTCTACTCCTGCCTCTCTAAATATAAGCTCATTGCACTTCCACAAATCTAATTGGTATTTTCCATTATGCTTATCAATTAATATTTCCTCTATATTGTTTGGGAATTCTTTTTTGAATTCATTTGCTACATCTTCACTTATCTCATAACAGCTTTGACAAATTGACGGACCTACACAAACAATTAAATCTTTAGGTTTTGTACCATATTCTTCTTTCATTTTGTCTATTGTTACTTTTCCTATTCTGTTTACTGTCCCTCTCCAACCTGAATGAGCCAAGCCTATCGCATGATTTACGGGGTCAACAATAAACAATGGAACGCAGTCTGCATAATATGTTGCAAGAACGGTACCTTTTTTATTTGTAATCATACCGTCAATATCCGAAAAATCTCTATCACAGTATAGCCCTTTTCCCTCATCAGCTTCAGTGACAACTCTTATATTAGTAGTGTGAGTCTGATTGCTTGTAACTATTTTGTGAGGATTAAATCCAATAGCATCAGCTATGATTTCATGATTCTTAACAACTGTAGGTAAATCGTCGCCTCTATTAAAGCCTAAGTTCATTGATGAGAGATGCTCCTTACTCACACCACCTACTCTTGTAGAAAATCCATGAACCAACCAAGGCAGTCTTTCAAGTGATTTATATGAAATATACGGAACATTATGATTATATTTAATCTTTGTAACAGAATTATTAAATTTGTTTAACATAATGTAATTCATTACATACCTCCAAAGCAGTTGTCAAAAAACTCTAATTTGTGACCTGTTATAGCAATTACATCAATTGAAATTGCATTATTATGTAGCTTATTTTCATTAATAAAAAAGTTGGCACACCTGATAATTTTGTTAAATTTACTTTTACTAACAGCCTCTGAGGCATATCCAAAATCATTATTTTTTCTGTATTTAACTTCAACAAAATGTATTGTGTCATCTTTTTTTGCGATTATATCAATCTCCCCAATTTTGCAGGAATAGTTTGTTTCTAAAATAACGAAACCATATTTTGCGAGATAATTAATCGCCATCTCTTCATAGAAGCTCCCTACAATTCTTTTATTCATACTTTTCCCCTATATAACTAAATGAAATTTTTTATAAAAGTAGCTCTGTGTATAGGACATGGACCTATTGTTTTTATTGCATTAATATGCTTAGCTGAACCATATCCTTTGTTTGATGCAAAATCATATTCCGGATATATTTTATCGTATTCTACCATCATTCGATCTCTTGTAACCTTGGCTATAATACTGGCTGCACCGATAGAAATACTCTTTGCATCACCCTTTATAATAGGAACCTGCTTAATAGCAATATCAGGAATATTGACCGCATCATTTAAAAGCAGGTCTGGAGTTGGTTCAAGCTTTGCAACTGCAGCACGCATAGCTTCGTATGTTGCCTGTAAAATATTGATTTCATCAATTCTTTGCGGTGAAACTAATGATGTTTTTGCAGAAATAGCTTTTTGCATTATCTCATCATACAAAGCTTCTCTTTTCTTTTCAGACAATTTCTTTGAGTCATTAATGTAAAGAATATCGCAATCCTTTGGAAGAATAACGGCCCCAGCAACAACAGGTCCTGCAAGCGGTCCTCTACCAACTTCATCAATACCGCAAATAAACTGATAGTCCGAATACTTTCTTTCAAACATTGTAAGCTGATAAGTCCTCTCCAGTTCTTTTTTGTAGTCATCAATCTGCTTTTTAGCCTTCTTTACTAATGTTTTAACTCCGTTTCTATCGTCGCCTGAATACTCCTCAATAAATGAATCCATCTGACTTATAGATAAATTGTTTAATTCCTCTTTTATAGCACTTATACTTTTCATTTAAATTCTATCCAAAGTTATTCTTCCGAGTTTTCCAGCTCTGAATTCATCCATAATTATTTTAGATGCTTTTTCTAAATCAAGCTGATTCCCTCTTACTTTGCATCCTCTCTTTTCTGCAATCTGATACATTTCCTGAACAATGTCTTCGTCACCTTCAATATCAAATCTGTCTATGATTGTACCGGGATATTGTTCATCTAAAAGCTTTATTAACTGAAATGCCAATTCTGATATATCAATAATATTATCATTGATTGAACCAATCATCGCAAGATGAAGCCCAATTTTTTCATCGTCAAATTTCGGCCACAAAATGCCGGGAGTGTCCAAAAGTTCAAGATTTTTATTTAGTTTAATCCACTGTTTTCCCTTTGTTACACCGGGTTTATTACCGGTCTTTGCAGCAGCTCTACCTGCATAAGCGTTGATAAATGTCGATTTGCCAACGTTAGGAATACCAACAACCATTGCTCTGATAGGTCTGTTAATACCCTTCTTTTTGTTTCTTTCAAGCTTTTCAAAGCACGCCTGTGCAACAGCATTGTTAATTTCTTTTATACCCTGTTTAGTTTTAGAATTAATTTTTATTGCAACAATTCCCTGTTGTTTAAAATAGTCTAACCATTTGTTGTTCTGTGACTCGTCAGCTAAATCAGATTTGTTTAATAATACAAGTCTTGCTTTGTTTTGTCCCAATTTGTCTATGTCGGGATTTCTACTGCTTATAGGAATACGAGCATCAAGTAATTCGATTACTAAATCAATAAGCTTGATGTCTTCCTTCATCTGTCTGACAGCTTTGGTCATATGACCGGGATACCATTGATAATCCATATTACACCTCCTTAACTTTTTTTATGATACTACACATGGCTTCGCACTTCGTGCTTGATTTGCAGTATCACAAGAAAGAATCTCGCTTGCGAGATTCTCGCGCCGAGCGCGGTCGCTTTTGCG
>CAZWAG010000047.1:0-14212 GCA_964631845.1 uncultured Eubacterium sp. | reverse complement strand
TTATACTTGATAAAACCATTTAAAACACATATAATAGGTGTAGTTTTGTGAAAAATGGAGGAATGATAATAATGGCAAAGGTTACATTTGATTATTCAAAGGCTTCATCATTTATTTCAAACGATGAAGTAGTGGCAATGAAGGATATTGCTGAAAACGCAAAAAAAGTATTAGTTGAAAAAAGTGGGGCAGGAAATGATTTTCTTGGATGGATTGATTTACCTGTTGATTATGATAAAGAAGAATTTGACAGAATTAAAAAGGCAGCACAGAAGATTCAGAGTGACTCAGAAGTACTCATCGTAATAGGTATTGGCGGTTCATATCTTGGAGCAAGAGCTGCAATCGAATTTTTGAGACATGGTTTTTACAACAATGTTTCAAAGGAAATCAGAAAGACACCGGAAATATACTATGCAGGAAACAGCATTAGTCCGGCTTACCTTCAGGGACTTTTAGATGTTGTTGGAGATAGAGATTTCTCAGTAAATATTATTTCTAAGTCAGGTACAACAACAGAGCCGGCAATTGCATTCAGAGTTTTCAAGGACAAGCTTGAAAAGAAATACGGCAAAGAGGAAGCTGCAAAGAGAATTTATGCTACAACAGACAAAGAAAAGGGAGCGTTAAAGGGACTTGCAACTGCAGAAGGTTATGAAAGCTTTGTAGTTCCTGATGATGTAGGTGGCAGATTCTCAGTTCTCACAGCTGTAGGTCTTCTCCCAATTGCTGTAAGCGGTGCAGATATTGACAAGCTTATGGAAGGTGCTGCAAGCGGTAGAGAAAAGGCATTAAACAATGCATTTGAAGAAAATGATGCTATGCAGTATGCAGCAGTTAGAAACATATTGCACAGAAAAGGTAAGGCAGTGGAAATCGTTGCTAACTACGAGCCAAGTCTTCACTATTTCTCAGAATGGTGGAAACAGTTATACGGCGAGAGTGAAGGCAAGGATCAGAAGGGTATCTTCCCGGCAGCAGTCGACCTTACAACAGATCTTCATTCAATGGGACAGTTCATTCAGGACGGTTCAAGAATTATGTTTGAGACAGTTCTCAACGTTGAAAATACATCAGCAAAGGTTATGATAGGTGAAGATCCTGAAGATTTAGATGGTCTTAACTATCTTGCCGGCAAGGATATGGATTTCGTAAACAAGAGTGCTATGAACGGTACAATCCTTGCTCATTCAGATGGTAATGTTCCAAACCTTATGGTAAACATTCCGGAGCAGAACGAATTCTATCTTGGTGAATTATTCTACATGTTTGAATTTGCATGTGGTGTAAGTGGTTATATCCTTGGAGTAAATCCATTCAATCAGCCAGGTGTAGAAAGCTATAAGAAAAACATGTTTGCATTACTTGGCAAGCCGGGCTATGAAGATATGACAGAAGAATTGCTTGCAAGATTATAATTAATATATAAGTAATCCGGTAGGAGGAATTTCTCAATTTAGAAAAATTCCTCCTACTCGAATTTTAGGGGAGTTTTTTCAGCCCCTTTTTTAGTCTTCTTCAATTACATAGAAATCAAGATAATCAAAATCAATGCTCTCAACAAAGGAATCGGCAGTAAATCTTGTTCGCGCAATTCGTTTGAACTCGTTGATGTTTGTGTCAAGCCAAATAGGATTGCTCAAATCGAACTCCTCACAGACCTGCTCGAGAGCCCTGAAGACCTTGTGAGTCCTTGTGTCATCTATTTCCAATTCGATAGTTGTGCTTTGAAGCATACGATTATTTTTAAAAGTTCTTGCCCATACTCTAAACATAAATTTGCCTCCTATATGACAGTTTAATTTAATATTATTAATAAGTAAAGGTACTGTTTTGCTAATAATTGTTTTTTTATTGAAATATGGTATACTAAAAAATACTAGATGAGAGGTATTAATATGAGCGAAATCAATAATACAAAAATCAAGGGTCAGCTAAACCAGTATGTGAGATGGCCTATTTATTTTATCGCATTGTGGGTTTTAGCTGCTGTTTGGTGTTATACAATAAGCTTGAAAGCAGGCTTTATTGTGACAATACTTGGTATATTTTATATAGTTTTTACTATATATTTATATGTTAGATTTACTCCGACTATCTTAAAGAGATTAGTTGATTTTGGAGCAGAGTACAGTCAAATTCAAAGACAGATGATTCATGAGCTCGAAGTGCCATATGTTTTGATGGATGAAACAGGAAAAATCATGTGGACGAACGCGGAATTTGATATGCTTATGGACAATAAAAATGTCAGAAATAAGAATGTCATATCTTTATTTGAAGGCTTTACTGAAAAAAATTTAGTTTTTGAGGATTGCATTAAAAATGAATTTCAGATTTCTTTCAAGGACTGTCAGTATAGGGCGGTAGTAAAGCCGTTCGGCCTCAACAATGTCATAAATGACAGCCAGATAGCAGAGATTGCGGAAGAAAAAGCCAAGCTTCTGACATTGTATTTGTTTGATAACACGCTTATAAACAAATTACTCAAAGAAAATAAAGAAGAAAAAGTTGTAACAGGTCATATTTATATTGACAATTATGATGAAGTACTTCAGGGAGTTGAATCAGCCAGAAGAACGCTGTTGGTAGCTCTTATTGACAGAAGAATTAACAGGTATTTTACTCAGTATGACGGAATAGTAAGAAAGCTTGAAAATGACAAATACTTTGTAGTATTTAAAGCAAAATATATCAGCAAAATGCAGACTGATAAATTTTCTGTTTTGGATGAAGTAAAAGCTGTTAATATGGGAAATAGCATGCCGATGACTATAAGCATTGGACTTGGTATGGGAGGCAGCGGAGTAATTGACAATTACGAGCTTGCAGGAACAGCCATTGATATGGCGCTGGGTCGAGGTGGAGATCAGGCAGTGTTAAAGGACGGAAGCAGGGTTTACTATTATGGTGGTAAAACACGTTCTGTCGAAAAGAACACAAAGGTTAAATCCAGAGTAAAGGCTACAGCCTTTAGAGATTTAATTGAGACAAAAGAAAAAATATACATTATGGGTCATCATATTGGTGACAATGATTCGTTTGGCTCAGCAATCGGATTTTATAGAATTGCGAAAACTATTGGCAAGGAGGCGCATATTGTACTCGGAGAGGTCAGCAGCAGTGTTACTCCTTTAGTTGATGCTTTTAAGGAAGCAGATGGATATGATGAGTCAATATTTATAACAGGTGCCCAGGCAGCAGAGGAAGTTGGAAAAAATGATGCACTTATCATAGTGGATTGTAGCAGAGCCGGATATACAGAATATCCTGAGCTTGTCAGAAGAGCACAATGTCTGATTGTTATGGATCATCATAGACAGACGGAGGATGTAATTGACAATGCACAGCTTTCATATATTGAGCTGTCGGCATCATCTACCTGTGAAATGGTTGTAGAAATCATGCAGTATATTAACGAAACTGTTCGTCTTACAAAGATGGAAGCAGAAGCGTTGTATGGCGGTATTATGATTGACACAAACAATTTTACAAACAGAACCGGTGTAAGAACATTTGAGGCTGCTGCATATCTTAAGAAGAACGGAGCCGATATCACAAAGGTTCGAAGAATGTTCAGAGATGATATCGCTGATTATAAAGCTAGAGCGGAAGCAATCAGCAACACAGAAATTTATCAGGATGAATATGCGATATCTGTATGTACAACAGAAGGGTTGAGTTCACCTACTGTTGTAGGTGCTCAGGCTGCAAATGAACTTCTTAATGTAAAAAATGTTAAGGCTTCGTTTGTATTGACCCCTTACAATGACCAGATATATATAAGCGCCAGATCGCTTGACAAGGTAAATGTTCAGCTGTTAATGGAGGAATTTGGTGGCGGTGGTCACATGAATCTTTCAGGTGCGCAGGTAAGAGATATGTCACTGGAAGAAGTTGTGGGAATGCTTAAGAGAGTAATTGATACTAAGATAGAGGAAGGAGAAATCTAATGAAGGTTATATTGCTAGAGGATGTAAAATCTCTTGGAAAAAAAGGTGAAATAGTTAATGTAAATGATGGTTATGCCAGAAATTATATTCTGCCTAAGAAGTTGGGCTTAGAAGCAAATGGAAAAAATTTGAATGACTTGAAGCTTCAGAAGAAAAATGATGCAAAGGTTGCTCAGGAAAAGCTTGAGGCAGCTCAAAGGATGGCAGCAGATTTGGCAGACAAGTCAATAACAGTAAAGATTCAGGCTGGAGTTGAGGGAAAGGTATTTGGTTCTATTTCTTCAAAAGAAATTGCTTTGGAAGCTAAGAAACAGCTTGGAATTGAATTGGATAAGAAGAAAATTGTTATTCCTGATGCAATCAAATCATTGGGTACATACAATGTAAACATAAAGCTTCACAAGGATGTGACAGGTACATTGGCAGTCAAGGTAGAAGCAAAGTAGGAGGCACTATATGAGCGAGGCGGTAGTAAAAAGAGTAATGCCTCATAGCAACGAAGCAGAGCAAGCGGTTATAGGCTCAATGATAATGGATGCAGAGGCTATCCCGGTGGCTATGGAAAAAATTACGGCTGAGGACTTTTACAATAAGCAGTATGGTTCATTGTTTAGTGCAATGATAGAGCTATACAATGATGGAAAGACATGCGATCTTATTACAATCAAGGATAAACTGGAAGAAATGGGAGTCCCATCAGAGCTGGTTAGTTTGGAATTTATAAGAAATATATTGGAGATGGTCCCAACATCGGCAAACATAAAACAGTATTCACAGATTGTTTATGAAAAGTCACTGCTCAGAAAGCTTATTCGTGCAAATGAGGATATTGCAAACAAATGCTATGCAGGAAATGAAAAAATAGAGACAATATTAGAGGATACAGAAAAGCAGATTTTTAATTTGCTGCAGGCCGGAAATTCAGGCGAATATGTTCCGGTTAGACAGGTGGTTTTAAATGTTCTTGAAAGAATAGAGAAGGCGTCTCAGACAAAAGGGTCAATTACCGGTATTGAGACAGGCTTCCGTAAGCTTGACCACCAGCTGTCAGGATTACAGCCATCTGACCTTATATTGCTTGCAGCAAGACCTTCGGTTGGTAAGACGGCATTCGTTCTCAATATTACAGAGACAGTTGCAGTAAAGCACAATATTCCTGTTGCAATATTCAGTCTCGAAATGTCAAGCGAACAGCTTATTAACCGTGTGATTTCACAGAACTCTATGGTTAGTTCACAGAAAATGAGAAATGGTGAATTGAGCGACAGCGAGTGGGAAAATACAGTTGAATCAGCCAATTTAATTGGTAACTCAAATATTATTATCGATGACACACCTGGTATTAGCATTAGTGATATGAGATCTAAGTGTAGAAAATTTAAACTGGAGAAGGATATTCAGCTTGTCATAGTCGATTATCTTCAGCTTATGACTACAAATGGACGTCATTCAAGCCGTGAACAGGAAATTGCTGAGATATCAAGAACATTAAAAGGAATTGCCAGAGAGCTTAATGTTCCTGTTATTGCATTGTCACAGCTTAACCGTGCGGCAGAAACACGAGAAGACAGAAAGCCTATTATGGCCGATCTTCGTGAATCCGGTTCTATCGAGCAGGATGCGGACGTTGTAATGCTTATGTCCAGATATTATGACAGAGAGACAAAGACAGAAGACAGAAATAGAATTATTTTAAATGTCGCTAAACAGCGTAATGGTCCGGTAGGTGAAGTAGAACTCGTATGGCTTCCACAGTTTACGAAGTTTGAGGATGCTGAGATTGAAAGGGTATAAGTAGACATTATGTGACAAGGCTACAAATAGTCTTATTTTTCGTAGTGCTATATTTATTGAATACAACATATAATAAATTTATAATAAAGATGTCCTGAAAGGGGCATCTTTTTGCATGGTAGGACATTTTAAAAATATAAAGGAGGAATAAATGGGGGAAAAACGGTTTATGATTTCGGATGCATCAAAGATGTTGGGGGTGGAATCGCATGTATTACGTTATTGGGAAGAAGAACTTGAAATCACAATACCTAGGAATGAAATGGGGCATCGTTATTATACTGACAAGCATATTAATTTGCTTAGGAGTGTAAGAGATCTAAAAAAGCAGGGTTATGGCCTCCGAGCTATTAAAATGATGATTACTGACCCTGCGGAGCAAAAAAGCGTGGCGGTTAATTTACATATGCCTGCACCGGCGGCTATACCTGAGGGAGCAACCCGTATTGTGGATAAGGATGATAAGCTGGAGCAATTTCAGGAGATTATGAACAAGGTGGTGATTAAAGCCTTAAAAGAGTCTGCCGCAGATTTGGGAAAAGATTTGAGCAATGATGTCAGCGAAAATGTACTAAAAGGTATGGATTATCTGATGAGAGTACAGGATGATAGAGCTGAAGAGAGGTATAAGAAATTAGATGAGATGATGAGAAGCAAACAGAAGGCAAGTAGAAAGGAAAGAAGAAAAAAAGCGAAGGCAGAGAAATTGCTTTTAAAGGATACAAAGAAAAAGAAAGATTCAAAAAAAGTGGCACTTGCAACATAGAGGGACTAATTTATATATGTTATATAAAAAAGAGCGTAAAATAAAAAGAGGCTATCAATTGATAGTCTCTTTTTATAATAGGAATTAATCATCTAATTTGATAGAATCTGTTGGGCAAGATCCTGCACATGCTCCACATTCGATACATGCACCTGCATCGATTACACATACACCGCCATCAGCAGTGATAGCGCCTACTGGGCAAGTACCTTCACATGCACCACAACCGATACATCCTTCAGTAATTTTGTAAGCCATTATGTAAAGCCTCCTTTAATATTTGTATGCCTATATAATAATACAAATGTTAGCATAATGCAATATACTAATAAAGGATTAATTTACACTATTATACAGTGCATGTTGGAAATTCCACTGTGGTTTGGACTCGAAATACATATTATTTATTTTACTCGTTTCATCGAAAATACAAATTCTGTTCCAACACCTTCAGTGCTGATAACATCTATTGTTTCGTTATGTGCCATAATAATTTCTTTCACAATGGCAAGACCGATGCCTGAACCGGTCTTGTTTCGGCCTCTCGACAAATCTGATTTATAAAATCTTTGCCAAATTTTGTCAAGTGCGTCCGGAGCAATTCCGAGACCGAAATCTTTCACTGAGCAATATTGCTTATCGCCCTGGTTATATAGTTTAATAATAATTTGAGAGCGGGTATCGCTAAACTTTATAGCATTGTCGAGGAGATTGTACAGAACCTGTTGTAGCTTGCCTTTATCTCCATTGACCAGAGAATGCTCTGATGGAAATTGAAGAATCAACTCGATATGCTTCTTTTCGCAGCTACCCTGGAATGTGTTTGAAGCTTCAACAATAACCTGTTCAAAGTCAAAATCTTCAAATATCAGCTCAGGTCCTGTTGAATTCCAAGTGTTCAAATCCCGCAGGCCCGTAGACAAATGCTGAAGCCTGTTTGCTTCAGACAATACAATTGATAGATATTGCTTGTAATCCTCAGGTGGAATAGTACCGTCCAGCATTGCCTCAATGTATCCTTTAATCGAAGTTAAAGGAGAACGAAAATCATGAGATATATTTGAAATAAAATCCTTTTGATATTGTTGAGCGTTGTTAAGCTGCGATGCCATATACTGTAATGAATTTGCAACATCGCCTATCTCGTCGTCATTTAATGCCTTAAGCTTGTCGTATTCGAAATTTCCATTTGCGTATTCCATAGCCGCAAGTCGAATTTGTCGAAGAGGAATATAAATATTCCACCAGAAGCTTACAAAAATAATAAGCGACAGTCCCAAAATGATAACATACGTAATATAGAATATTATTGTTATTGTATAGCTGCTCTGCTTTACAACAGAGGTTGGCATATGTGCCACTACATATCCAAGTGTTTTATCGTCTTTTACAACACCGTGCATTACGCTTAAAGTGTCAGTGTTGAAAATATTGTAAAATCTGTTTATACGGTAATGCTCTGAACCATAATCTTTAGGGTCGAAATCCTGTATCACAATATTAGAGGATGAATTATTTATATTAGTAGTAGTGTCTGTTGTGTATAACAATGTATTTTCACTGTCAAGCACGAGTAGGTCACAATTTAAAACATCATTAAAATCTTTCAGTATCTTCTCCGGTTCCTTGATTTCTGACAAATTCTTGGTCGTCTCATCTAGTAGAGCATTTGTGACAACCCTTGTATATGAATAAACCTGGTCAACATACACACTTAATAATCGATTGTATACCAGATTGGTAGAGCAGTAAGTGATCAGCATAAAACCGAGCAAAGCAAAGGAAATATATGTAATTATAAACCTGGTTAAAATAGAATTTTTCATATATAACCTCTCTAATGTACCTCGAATCTATAGCCAACACTCCAAACAGTGCCAATAGACCACTGGTCTGTATCAGAAATTTTCTCACGGATACGCTTGATGTGAACATCGACAGTTCTCGTATCGCCTGCAAATTCATATCCCCATATATGGTCAAGAAGCTGTTCTCTTGTGAAAACCTGGTTAGGTGAAGATGCAAGGAAGTATAAAAGTTCAATTTCACGAGGAGTCATATCTACCTGCTTGCCCTTGTATGTAACCTCATAATTTGAAAGATTGATAATTAAATCCTTGTATTCAACCCTTTTCTCAGAAGAAACAGCAGGTGAAGCTACAGCAGCAGGGACTTCATTGTAGCGCCTTAGTACTGCCTTAACTCTTGCAACTAATTCCTTTGAATCAAAAGGTTTAATCATATAGTCATCTGCACCCAGCTCCAATCCCAATACCTTGTCAAAAACTTCTGTTTTTGCAGAAAGCATAATGATAGGAGTATGAGAGGTTTTTCTTATTTCTCTACAAATCTCATAGCCGTCCATTCCCGGAAGCATAACGTCCAAAAGAACAAGATTTGGAGCAAATTCATTAAACGCGGGAATTGCTTCGCTGCCATCGTTTACGATTTTTGTCTCAAAGCATTCCTTTGTCAAATAAAGAGATATGAGATTTGCTATGTTTTCATCATCATCTACAATTAATATTTTTTGTTTGTTTGCCATTGTATACCCTCCAAGTCTGGCAAAAAAGCCAGTTAATATGTATATAATAATAAGATTTTATTAATATAGTTAGAAAAAATTGTAAACAAGAATTTACTTAAATGTTACAACGGTAGCCCCGGCACCGCCTTCACCATGCTCGCCGTTTCTGTATGATTTTACATAACTGCATGATTTCAAATAAGATTGAACAGCAGAGCGTAGAGCTCCTGTACCCTTTCCGTGTATTATGTAAACCTGAGGAAGCTTTGCAATATAAGCATCGTCCAAATATTTTTCAAGCTCACCAATTGCTTCGTCCACAGTTTTCCCAATTAAATTTATTTCCATTTTTACGTTAAGTGACTTCTGCATTTTTATTTTGCCACTATTTCCTTTGTTTGTAAATCCGGGAGCCTTGATATCCGGCTCGTCTATTATCTCAAGGTCGCGAATATTTACCTTCGAAGTGAGAATACCCATCTTTACAGTAAGATTTCCTGCCGGATTTGGAAGGGAGGCAACAGTACCGTTTAAATTCATGCTTAACACTTTAACACCTGTTCCAAGCTTGAAATCGGAAGGCTTGTATGTCTTAGACTGAGTTTGTTTTTTTAGAGATGAAACAGATTGATTTTTCTTTAAGGTAGAACCAACCTTTGTTCTGGCCTTTTCCATCTCCTTAGTGTTACCTGATTTTCCATACTTATTAATATTTTTAATAGCTTCATCAGCAGTTTCCTTAGCTTCTTTAAGAATATCAGCAGCTTCCTGACGGGCTTTGTCAAGTATCTGACTTTTTTTGTCTTCGAGGCTTTTAGTCTTTATCTCATAATCCTTCTTGAGAGATTTAATCTGAGATTTGTATACTGCGATTGTTTCCTGGTCCTTTTCAATCTGAATACGCTGAGCCTCAATCTTGGATAAAACATCCTCAAACTGTTCGTCCTGAACATCTATATGATTCTTAGCATCTTCAATGATGTGTTCAGGAAGACCGAGCTTGCTACTGATTGCAAACGCGTTACTTTTTCCGGGAATGCCGATGAGAAGTCTATATGTTGGACGAAGAGTCTCTACGTCAAACTCGCAGCTGGCATTTTGAACACCGTCAGTAGACAAAGCATAAAGCTTAAGCTCACTATAGTGAGTTGTTGCCATTATTCTTGAACCTATATTTTTCAAAAATGAAAGTATTGATATGCCTAGAGCTGCACCCTCAACAGGATCAGTTCCTGCACCTAACTCATCGAATAAAACGAGGCAGTCACGGTCAGCTTTGTTTAAAATGTCAACAGTGTTGACCATATGCGCTGAGAAAGTACTGAGACTCTGCTCAATGCTCTGCTCGTCGCCTATATCGGCAAAAACCTCCTTGAACACAGCAAGACTGCTGCCTTCAAATGCCGGAATGTGTAAGCCTGACTGTCCCATTAGAGTAAGTAAACCTACAGTCTTTAGGGAGACAGTTTTACCACCGGTATTTGGACCGGTTACAATCAATAGATTAAAATCTTTTCCGAGGTTAACATCAATAGGAACAACCTTTTTCTGGTCTAACAGAGGATGTCTTCCTTTTTTAATATTTATATACCCCTGGTCGTTAAACTTTGGAAGAGTTGCCTTCATATCCTTTGCGAGAGAAGCCTTGGCAAAAATGAAATCAAGCTCGCTCAATACCTTTAGGTCAGTATAAAGAGCATCTATATTTTCCAGACATTGTCCGCTTAAGTTTGCAAGAATAATCTGGATTTCGTCAGCTTCCTTTGCCTCGAGTTCGCGAAGCCTGTTGTTAAGTTCAACCACAGCAGCAGGTTCAATAAACACCGTTGAACCGCTAGATGACTGATCGTGAATAATTCCACTGACATTGCTTCTATGCTCCTGCTTTACAGGAACGCAATATCTGCCGTCTCTCATTGTGATAATAGCGTCCTGCAAATATGTTCGCCCTGAGGCAGAGTTGATGAGAGAAGACAGCTGTGAGTGAATTCTATCATTTGTTATTTTCATTTGTCTTCTTATATTCTTTAAATTGTAAGAAGCATCGTCAGCGATTTCATCCTCGGAGACAATACATTTTTCGATAGAGTTTCTCAGGTTTGTCAGAGGCTCAATCAAATTGAACATAATAGAAAGACTGTCATCATGTTCCTCGTCGTCCTCCCTGGAATATGCCTTTACGTTTTTTGCACATTTTAACAAAGAGTTAATCTTTAATAGCTCTACTGAACCGAGGCTTGAACCAATCTCGAGTCTCTTAAGAGATTCTGTAATGTCATAAATTCCGAAGAAAGACACGCTTCCCTTTTTGTAAATATAAGATAGAGCATCTGATGTATTTTGCTGCCAATGCTTTATATCCTGCAATGAGGATGATGGAACAAGGCTCATGCATTTTGCCTTTCCGGGAGCGGAATACGCCTTGTCAGAAAGCATCTGAATTATTTTATTGTACTCAAGAGTTTTTAAAACCTTTGCGTTCATTTTAAATCTCCTATTATCTTGTTTTAAACTACTTAATCAATTATAATAGAGAAAGAATTTTAGGTAAAGAAAAAGAAAGTATAAAATAATATATTTGTTGATATTAATCAAACAAATTAGAAAGAGGTAATATGAGATTTATAGAGTCATTGCGCGAGGGTGAAAGAATACAGGAGACATTTTTGTGCAAACAAAAGACATCAGCTATGACAAAGACCGGAAAGGAATATGAGAATGTAATTCTTCAGGACAAAACAGGTTTTCTGGATGCGAAAATCTGGGAACCGGGTTCAATGGGGATAGATGATTTCGAGGCTCTTGATTATGTTGAGGTCAATGGAGATTTGACTATGTTTAATGGACAGCTTCAGCTCAGCATCAAGAGAGCGAGAAAGGTTGATGCTGAATACGTGGATGAATCAAATTTTCTTCCATGTACAGACAAGGATATAGATCAGATGATGGTAGAGCTACTTCAGTTCGTGGCATCAGTTCAGAATCAATATTATAAACAATTACTTAGTAAGCTGTTTGTGGAAAATACAGAGTTTGTCGAAGCCTTCAAAAAGCACTCTGCAGCAAAGAGCGTTCATCATGGTTTTATTGGTGGATTATTGGAGCACACACTTGCGGTTACTAAGCTATGTGATTTTTATACATCACAATATGAGGTGTTAAACCGGGATTTACTTATCACAGCAGCTATTTGCCACGATATTGGAAAGGTATATGAGCTGTCAGATTTTCCAACAAACGATTATACAGATGTAGGGCAGCTGCTTGGACATATCGTGATGGGAGCAGAGATGATCGGTGATATTGCCCGTCAGATTCCGGGATTTCCAAAGGTTCAGGTAAATGAATTGAAGCACTGTATATTGGCTCACCACGGAGAATTAGAATATGGCTCTCCTAAGAAGCCTGCATTGGTCGAAGCATTGGCACTCAATTTTGCGGACAATACAGATGCGAAGATGGAGACGATGAAGGAAATCTTCAATAGCAACCCAAATGCGGCGGATAATGAATGGCTGGGATATCAGAGAATGCTTGAAAGTAATGTTAGAAAGACAAGCTCAAACGAAATTTAAAATAAATTAATAAAGGGTAAAGATTTGTATAGAAAGAATGAAGAATTAATTGTTACAATTTCAGATCAGGGTATTAATGGAGAGGGCATAGGCAAAATTGAGGGCTATGCTCTCTTCGTCAAAGATACGGTAATTGGTGATAAGGTTCGCGTCAAAATTATGAAGGCAAAAAAGAATTATGCATTTGCAAGATTAATAGAGATAATCGAACCATCGGACAAGCGTGTTGAGCCAAAATGCCCTGTTGCGTCCAAGTGCGGAGGGTGCCAGCTGCAGGCAATGGATTATGAGTGGCAATTAAAATTTAAAGAGGAAAAGGTATACAACAACATAAAGCGAATAGGCGGAATAGATGATTTTGAAATGAAGCCTATCATAGGAATGGATGAGCCTTTTTATTATAGAAACAAGGCTCAATTCCCTGTTGGTACAAATAAAGAAGGCGACATAGTATACGGCTTCTATGCAGGTAGAACTCATTCAATTATCGAGATGAATAGCTGTATGCTGGGGTTATGTCCAAAGGAAAATGATGTTAACAGTCATATTATGAATATCATCAAAACCTTTATGAAGCTAGAGAACATAAAAGCATATGACGAAAAGACAGGCAGGGGGCTTGTGAGACATGTTCTCATTAGAATTGGCAAAAAGACGAACCAGATAATGGTCTGTCTGGTTATAAACGGAGATAAATTGCCAAAGTCTGATTTGTTGGTAAACCAGCTGTTGGAGATAGATGGAGTGACAGACATTTCCCTTAGCATAAATAAAGAAAAGAACAATGTAATCATGGGAAATAAGATTATAAATCTTTATGGACCGGGATATATTGAGGATTATATAGGCGATGTTAAGTTTAGAATTTCTCCACTTTCGTTTTTCCAGGTCAATCCGGTCCAGACAGAAAAGCTGTATAATAAAGCGCTGGAATATGCAGGGCTTACCGGAAATGAAACAGTGTGGGATTTGTACTGCGGCATAGGAAGCATTTCTCTGTTTTTGGCAAAGAAAGCGAAAAAGGTATTGGGAGTTGAAATAATACCGCAGGCAATCGAGGATGCAAAAATAAATGCACAGATAAATGGAATTGATAACGCTGAATTTCTGGTAGGTGCAGCAGAGGATGTCGTTCCAAAATATTTCGAGGAGCACAAGGGCGCACCGGAATGTAAGCCGGACGTAATTGTAGTGGACCCACCAAGAAAGGGATGTGATGAGAAACTATTGGATACAATGGTTTTAATGGAACCGAAGAGGATTGTCTATGTAAGCTGCGACAGTGCAACCCTTGCAAGGGATCTGAAATGGCTTGACGGTAATGGCTATAAAGTAGAGGAGGTTACACCTTGTGATCAATTTCCGCAGACGGTGCATGTGGAGACAATAGTTGCACTACATCGGACCAATATGTAAAAATCCTTGATTTGCGCGAAGGCAACGAGGAGAGTTCCGAAGAAACAACTGGCTGTAAAGCCAGTGTTTATGAGGAATTCGACGACTGCCCGCGAGTCGAAAAGTATGTAAAACTTTTCGACTTCCGGCACTTTGAGAGGTTTTTTAGGTTCGACCAGAGTGACCGAAAAACATACAAAAA
>CAZWAG010000046.1:0-14399 GCA_964631845.1 uncultured Eubacterium sp. | reverse complement strand
CATATGGATAATATTATAGAAGATTTGGAAGAAACATTTAAGGCTATATAAGAAATAATATAAAACGCTCCGATAAGGATGCACTTGCGCATAAATTATTATGTCGCAAAAGCAACCGCGCTGGTTACGGGAATAAAGTAACCGGCGCGGTTGCTTTATTTTTTTACCACATAAGAATATAGGAAAGTATAATGATAAAAAGTCTTATATTGTGCTATTTGTTAATAGGCTGTTACTAAGTGTATTGCGGACTATAAAAATATTAATAAAATAGGTCATTTCTTTAAGATAATTGGTCAATTAACTGTTTTTATTGAATTATAATCAAAATAATAGTATTGTAGTTCGTGTCAAAAAATAGTAAGCGCGAGGTGAAAAATGAAAAAAATAAAAAAGCTTGGTCTAATAGTATTATTATTTTTAATAAGTGTTAGCTTCTCAAAAGCTGTTGACGCTAACGATAGCAACGGAACCTTCGGTAAAAATCAGAAGTGGATATATAATGAAAAACAATTATATATTTCATGCGATGAAAATAACAAAGAAAAAGTAGATTTTGTTAAAGGCCAGTTACCATGGAACGCATATATGGACAATATAACACGTGTCAATATAATGGTAAATTATATAGGCGACAACATGTTTAACGGTTGTAAAAATCTTGAAGAAGTATATTTTAATAGAAAAGTTGAAGTGATTTCTAATACTGCTTTTGAAAATTGTCCTAAGTTAAAAAAAGTAATTACTGATATTGATTATAAGGAACTAGGGGACTTTGCTAAAAACAATGGATACGAGTATATTGTACAAGATAAAAATGCGACAGCTACAAAAATTGTAAAAGGTAAGGTTGTATATAAAATTGTCGGCCATAAGGCCGTTGTGGTAGGTGTTAAATCCAAGAAAGCAAAAACACTTACTATCAAAAATAGCATCAGCGTAAAAGGCAAAAAATATCTAGTCTCTAAGATTGATAAAAATGTATTAAATAAATTTGCAAAGCTTAAAGCACAGGCAGATGGTAAAGGCAAACTTACATACAAGGTAAAAAAATGTCCAAAGAAGATGAAAAAATTCATCAAAGTTAGCAAAAAGGGTACGATTACATTTAAGAAGAAAGCTAAGAAGGGGACATATAAGATTGCTATTATAGTTTCGGCTAGAGATGGTCACAAGAAGACAACAAAGGTTGTTACAATTAAAGTTAAATAATAAATGAATTATTTAAGGCTATATAAGAAATAAATAAAATCCTCGAGGGTAAGCTAGATTCCTCATTATTAGATTTAGATGTTTTTGGTATCAAATGGAAAGATTTTATCCATTTGATACCAGTTATGTGAATAAAGTTGTTTTGTTTTTGTATTTTCGGTATCAATCTCAAGATTTTGCTTAGATTGATACCGATTTTATGTTTGATAGAAGTATTTGTTCTTTTTGGTGGTATCAAATAAGCAATTTTAGGTGAATTGATACCAATCTGAAATTAGATTGCCGAATTGCTTGCTATTTACAAAGAAAACCAAACAAAAATTTTTTCACAGCTTCTTTACAGTGAATTCAGAACTTCCTTTAATTTGGAAAGAACAGCATTGTCTCTCATTTCTCCAATGACACCGTATGCCTCTTTCTTTAATTTATCGCTACCCTGGGCAACGGCATAGCCATATTTTGATTGTCTTATCATAGGTATATCGTTGTCAGCATTGCCAAATGTCATGGTTTCTTCTGGCTTGATGTCGTAATGTTCTTGTATGAGTGATAGCGCACTGCCCTTGTTAGCTCCCTTTGCCGAAAAATCAAGAAATACTTTTCCGGCAAGCGCAACATCCATTTTATCTGACCATTTTTCTTTGAAATATTTTTCTATATGCTTAGGAACTGCGGTCTCGTGATACAATGTTGCTTTTCCTATACCTTTTAAATTAATGATATCTTCACAGGGGGTAATTTCGAACCCAAATCCACTCATCATTTTAACAAAGTCGGGCGTGGAAGCGTTGATAAAGCTTTGACCGGGCTTGCATGCCATAAAACGACAGTCTTCTTTTAAGGAATAAAAGTCCTTTACCAATCCCATATAATTCTCATCTCCAAAGTCAATGGAGTGTTCAAAATCTTTAGTTAAAATATGCGTTCCGTTGTCAGCAATGAAAGCAATCTCATCTTTAATAGGAGAAAAAGCTTTTTGAATTGCATGGATTTGTCGTCCGCTTGCAGCAACAAACATAATCCCTTTTGCCTGAAGTGCTCTTATTATTTCGAAATATTCTGGATTTAAATCAACCGACCCCTCTGGAACGAGAGTGTCGTCAACATCACTTGCAATAAGTTTTATCATTTATGTACCTCACAAAAATATTTTATTGTTGCGATAAAATGAAAAAAGGTTACGTTTAAATATATGAAAATAAAATATTATCGCTAAAGAACTCCACGCGTTGCCGGCAAATGACAAGCGAGGTTCTTTCTTGTGTATTATTTGGCATTATCAATGTTTGATTTGCTCTCACATAACATAATATCATATTTGTCTTAAAAATAACGTGAATTTTTATGATTTTAAACATTTAAATAAAGTGAATTATGTGTTGAAAAAAAGAATGATTTTGATATAATTCTATTCGGTTTAAGAATAAAAATATTATATATGGTTGAATCATAAATAATTAAGTGATATTTTTGAAGACAAAAATACATAAATTTGATTAAAGTGCTAGCGGTAATTAAAGTTAGAAAAATGAAGGAGAACACAAATGAAATTACCATTGTTGTACATAGTTATACCTTGTTATAATGAGGAAAAGGTTCTTCCAATTACATCAGAAATGTTTTTGAAAGAATTAAATGAACTGATTGAAAAGGAAAAGATTGATTCAAACAGCAGAATATTATTTGTAAATGATGGCAGCAAGGATAATACATGGGATATTATTAAAAAGTTGACGGAAGAAAATGAGCATTATTTAGGTATAGCGCAGAGCAGAAACAGAGGTCATCAAAATGCAGTTTTAGCGGGATTGATGGAGGCAAAAGACAAATGTGACATCACTATTTCCATTGACTGCGATGGTCAGGATGACATTACCGCTATGGAAAAAATGGTTGATGAATATTTGGATGGTTCAGAAGTTGTATATGGTGTCAGAGCAAAAAGAGATACAGATACTTTCTTTAAACGAGCTACAGCAGAAGGATTTTATAAATTGCTAAATGCATTGGGAGCTGAGGTTGTATTTAATCATGCTGATTACAGACTTATTTCTTCCAGAGTTTTACAGGAATTTGCAGAATTTAAAGAAGTGAATTTATTCTTAAGAGGAATGGTTCCGCTGGTGGGATTTAAGAGCTCAAGTGTGTATTATGACAGACACGAAAGAATTGCAGGGGAAAGTCATTACCCATTGACTAAAATGCTGGCATTGGCGTTTGATGGAATTACAAGCTTGAGTGTTAAGCCGCTAAGAATGATTACAACCTTTGGTATTTTAGTTTCGGCAATAAGCTTTTTGGGGGTAATATGGGCTATAATATCACAGCTTATGGGAAGAACAATTACAGGCTGGGCCAGTATGACATGTATTATGTGCTTCCTAGGAGGAATCCAGCTGATAAGTGTTGGTGTGATTGGTGAGTACATTGGAAAAATATATATGGAGGTTAAGAGAAGACCGAGATATATTATTAGCGAGAGAGTAGGAAAAAACTATGATGAGAAAGATAACAAATATAATTAGTATGTTTTTTGGTACATGTGAAAAAATAATAGCACCATTTTACGCCCTTATTATTGGAGCAAGCATTTTAATATGTTTTTTATTTGGCAGTGTAAATTATGCGAGAAAAGGTATTGTTAAAAATCAGGCTCCGGCTTTTTTACTGCTATTAATTGGAATTGTGCTTGTAGGGGTATTGGTTTTAGCACTTAAAATAGTTAAACTACCGGAAAACCGTAAAAAAAGAATGGTTTTTTGGGGCGTTTGCTTGGGACTATTATTTGCCATTCAATTAATTGTTGTATATAGTTATTATTTTTATACCAGTTGGGATGCAAAAATATTGCTTGAATTGGGGCGCGCTGTTGCTCATGGTGAAGGGACAACACGTTATTCGTGGTATTTTTCTATATATCCAAACAATTTGTTTTTGGCATATTTGTATTCTGTAATTGGCAAATCTGTACATTTCATAGGATTTCATAAGTACGAGTATTTTGCAATTTTGTTTGTGCAGTGTGCATTAAATGCTTTGACAGGATTGTTAGTTATAAAAATAGTTCATAAATTATTTGACAATACAAAAGTGGAATTTTTGAGTTTTATTTTATACGTATTTTTGATTGGAATTTCACCTTGGGTATCAATTCCATATTCGGATTCTATGGGAATAATTTTTCCAAGCTTAATTATCTATCTGTATATATGCTCAAGACAAAAAAAATACAAGATACTATATTGGATGACGATAGCTTTTGTCTCTTTTATTGGATATAAAATTAAACCACAGATATTCATCGTGTTAATAGCAATATGTTTAGTTGAGTTTGTTGATTTTGTGAGAAGCAAATCAATAAAGGAAAAATCAATAGAGTTTATCGGATTGGTTGTTGGCGTAGTATTGGCGGTAAGCTTTAGTGCAGTGGCTGTCAACTCAATGAACATCAGCTTGAAAGAAGAAAAAAGCTTTGGTCTTCAGCATTTTCTTATGATGGGGATGAATTCCGAGAGCATGGGAGTTTGGAGTAAAGATGATGTCAAGTTTTCACGATCTTTTTCTTTGGAAGAACAACGAAACGAAGCAAACATAGAAGAAACCAAAAAAAGGATTAAGCAAATGGGAGTTGTAGGATTGTCAAAACAGTTTGTTAGAAAAACACTGACAAACTACAATGACGGTACATTTGGCTGGGGCGGAGAAGGTAGATTTTATTATTCCGTACCTAAAAAAGATAATGTTTTGTCTAAAATCACAAGAAATATATACTACACAGATACTTATGATGGAAAAGGTGGAAAATTATATCCGTTGTGGTCGAATTTTGAGCATATGATATGGATTACAATATTGTTTTTGGGATGTGTTTCTGCTTTTGTAAAAAGGACATCCGAAAAAAATGTGATAATGCTTTCCGTAATAGGGCTTACGATATTTGAATTGTTGTTTGAGGCGAGAGCGCGTTATTTATATACCTTTACACCATTATATATTGTTCTGGCTGTTTATGGAGTTTATTGGTTAGATAAAAAAAATTGTAAAGATTAGGGAAGATATTATAAGTCTTCCCTTATTTTTTTAATATGATAAAATGATTAAAAAAATACAAGTTTTTTATGAGTAAAAAATATAATTAGAGGTGATTACTATGGTTAAAAAAATAATTAAAATTGTTGGTACTATCTTTGCAGTTTTATTGCTGGTTGTACTGATATATGTCGCTTATGTATTTATTTCATATCACCGCATTGAGGACAATCAAAAACTGAGTGTAAATGAACCAAAATCAATGGCTACAAACGGAACAGTTATGAGCGCAGATTCCGATAGCTTTACAATTGGAACGTACAACGTAGGCTTTGGAGCGTACACACCTGATTTTAGCTTTTTTATGGACGGTGGAAAGTATTCAAGATGCTACAGCAAAGAAACAAGTGCAGAAAATATAAAAAATGCAGCAAAGGAAGCTATAAAAGAGGAACCTGACTTTATGATATTCCAGGAAGTGGACATAGATTCAACACGAAGCTGCCATGTAAATCAGAATAACCTGATTACGGATATTTTTGATTCATATTATGAGACATTTGCAGTTAATTATGATTCAGCATATTTGTTCTATCCGTTTAATAAACCTATAGGAAAGTCGTATTCAGGTATTTCTACTTATTCAAAATTTAAAATTAGTGATTCAATTAGAAGAAGCTTTCCAATATCAACGTCATTCTCAAAAATATTGGATTTGGACCGATGCTATTCAATTAACAGAATCAAGGTAGATAATGGAAAAGACTTGGTGATAATTAATGCTCATCTGTCAGCTTATGGAAACAGTGATGAAATCAGAGAAGGACAGGTTAACAAGCTTTTCGAAGATATGAAAAAAGAAAGGGATGCAGGAAACTATGTTATATGTGGTGGAGATTTTAACCATGACCTGAAGCTTGGTGAATCGCAAACAGAAGAATGTGAGAGTTGGGCATATACGTTCCCACGAAGCAAAATGCCACAAGGGTTTAGATTTGCGATGGATGAATTGAGTGACAAAGAGCTTGAAAATATGCCGGAGTCAAATAGAAATACTGATGAACCATACAATCCGGATACAACATTTGTATGTACTTTGGATGGATTTATTATTTCTGATAATATTCAAATGCTAGATTATGAGATAAAAGATACCGGATATGCATATTCTGACCATGAACCTGTCTTTATGCAGTTCAAATTTAAATAGCATATATACAATATTACTGTCAAAGTGAACAGAAAAGTATCAATACGATGTGTAAATGTTTATAAGATAATATTGAACAGATAAAAGTATATACTAATTTATCATTCTTTAAAAAAAACGAAGTATGATAAAATTGAGCAGCCAAAAATGCATAACATTTTATCTTTCATTAAAAAAAACGAAGTATGATAAATTTGAGCAGCCAAAAATGCATAACATTTTATCTTTAAACTAAAAAAATTGATTATGATAAAACTAAGCATAAAATCAAACCTTAACATAATATAAATGCACCACGTATATAAGCAGAAGAGGGAATGTAAGAAGCCTAAAGAAAAAAGACCTGCCAATGCAGGTCTTTTTCTTATATCATAAAAACGCTTCGCGGGATTGCAGAGGCGTGGGAAGGCATTTATTCTTACGAATCCACGCCTCGCGAGAAAGTTCGCAAGCGAACTCTTTGTTTTGGAGCTTTTTGAAAGCTCCTTGTTTGCAAAAAATTAACGATAAAAAGCAACAAAAAAATAGCGATAAAAACATTTCAATCACCGAAAGTTAGGGAATATGGGCGATGACGAAATATCGGCTGTAAAAAAATAAAAATAGTTTCTTTTTTGGGGGTATAGTTTTTTACTTTTTCTTATGCTAGCATAAAAATACAAAAGTTTATTTTAGAGGAGGAACCTATGAGAAATACGGTAAAAAGGGCATTAGCAGTGTTGTTAAGCTTTACTATGGTTTTCAGTGTGATGACATTTTCACCTGTTAGCACGGTAAAAACTTATGCAGATTCGCTAGTTACAGAGTTTGACTATAGCTTTGCATACAGCACACCAGGCTATGCCGACGGGACAATTAGCCTTAAAGCCAGCGAGGACGGCGTGTACAAAGTATTTTGGGGAGACGCTGATGGCGAAAAACTAACAAAGAATGGATGTGAATATTCTTATCTCGCAAGAGTTGTTGTAAAGGACGGACAGGGATCATATAATCTTGAAAATGATTATATTGCTATTCCGGAAGGCGCAGCAACAGTATTGGTATACAGAAAGGATTCTAAAGAATACACATATAACATACCGGAGGATAAGCAGTTTGTTGCAAGCAAAAATTCATATACATTCGGTTCAATTTCTGACCCACATTACGGCAGATATAATTCAGGTGTATCTGAAGAAAATGATGATGCCATTCCTGCAATGAAGAAGGCAATGAATTTCCTTGATGATGCAGGAATTGAATTTGTTGCTATGGCAGGGGATTTGACAGCAGGAGGAGAGCAGACATCTCTCGACAAATTCAATGCTGAACTTGCAAATCATCCTAATATGACAGTTGTTACAGCTATTGGTAATCACGATTCAAGAACAACATTGTCAACAAGCAACAAGACAATTTTAGATACTTCAATAAGCAGATGGTATAACAGTATTACAAGCAGTTATTTTACTGTTGACGAAGACGGAACTATTAACAGCAATCTGGGCGAAGAATATCCTATTTTGGCATCAGATGCATTGACAAATCCAATTGCCACACAGTATAGACCGGAAGCTGATGCTGATGGTGTCGATACAACAGTGCCGGGGCTTGACTTTGTTGTTGAGGCAGGTGGAAATATATTTATTATCTTCAATGACATTGCAACGACAGGAGAGACAGCTGATACTACAAAGCTTGTTACAACAGGTCAGATGGACTGGCTTGAAGAACAGTTGAACAAATATAAAGACAGAAATGTATTTGTTTATCAGCACTATTATTTGGCAGTTAATACACTAGATAACGATTCGGTTGATAAGAATAATTGTACAGGTGATTTGAAAAATAGTGGTGGTTATTCTTATGATTTAGACTTTGATGATGTTAATACAACTACCAGTGGAAAAAATCTTCAGGCGCTTCTTACAGAAAATAAGAACGCTACTTTGGTATCCGGACATTCACACTGGCAGTATTCAATGCAGGGTATAAACAACAATATTAACTTTGGTCGTCTTGACGGTGGAAACGGTGCAACATTAATCCACCTCTCAAGTGTTACAGAGCCTAGATATATTGCAGATGAAGATGAGTCAAGAACAAGCTTGAATGGATATGCTTCAGAAGGTGCAACTGTTACAACGTATGATGATTGTACAGTGTACAACAATATCGATTTTCAGAATGAGCAGTACGAAGCATATGCTACATATATTGTTCCAACAGGTGAAGACAGTATGTATGAACCTGTAAAAAATGCTGGGTATAAGGAATCAACATCGGCAATTACAGGTGATGAATATTTAGAAGCTGACGATATGACAGTATTGCAGATGTTAAAGTCAGATTATAATCTCACATTGGGTGCCGGTTATGTATATAGCTCAAAGGGCGGAGAAAATACAGATGGAGCGCTTACAGATGGTAAATCAACAGGCTCTTACTACAATTCAAAGTCAGGTGCAAAGGATGACCAATATGTAAAGATTACATTAGATGGAGAGCAGGATGTCTCAAATATCAACTATCTCATGATTTACTTTGTAAATGGATTGACAGATAGTAGTACATTTGATGTTCAAATATCTTATGATGGTGAAACATACGAAACAATTGGTGATTACAAAAATACATCCTATAAGACAACAAAATATGATGTTGATACAAGTAATCTCACAATTGATAAGTTCAAGTATATAAAGATTAATTTCACAGCCGGTGCAAAGGACTATGGATATCAGGTAAAGGAATTTGCATTAATTGGTTATGAAAAGAATCAGACACCAAATACTGCAAACAGCGAAAGCCATATAGACGGAGAGGCTCCGGTTGATTATTCATCATTTTTAAACACAGATTATAATTTGATATATACATCAGAATATACTCAAAGCAGTACGGGTGGTGAAAATAAAAACGGAGCTCTTACAGACGGTTCACTGAGCGGTTTTATGAATACAGAGCGCAGCAGCTCTGCAAAAGACCAGACAATAATAATAGACCTTGGAAAAGGCAACACACAAAGTGTAAGCAATATTGATTACTTCTTATTGTATTCACAAAATACAATGACAAATGTAACAGCCTTTGAAGTTTCAGTATCAGAGGATGGAGATGCATATGAAGAGGTTGGTGCTTATACAGGTGTTGATATTGACACGGAACGATTTGATCCGGATATGTCAAAAGTAACAATTGAAAAATTCAGATATGTCAAATTACACCTTACTAATGGAAACACAAATTATGGATATCAGGTAAAAGAATTTGCAGTGATTGGTAAGGAACCTATTCAGTTTGATACTGTTGAAGACCAGAGCATTATTTTGACAGATGATACAAAAAACATAGCTTACAAAAAAGATGTGTATGTTTCATCAACATGTGCTACAGAAGGTAAAGACCCTACCGTATTAACAGATGGAAAGAAAGACAAGTATTGGTCATCAGCATGGGACAATACATTGACATCAGATTATATTGTGGTTGACTTAGGTACAGAATACAGCTCTACGGATATTGCGTACACACTTATTAATTACAAAGAATTCGCAACAGCATGTGAAGATTTGAGAATTGAATTTTCAAGTACATTTGATGAAGAAAATCCTACAGATGGATTCGTTGAAGTCGCAAAGACAAAGGGTGGTTCATGGGAAGCATTGTTAAGATATGCAGATCCAAACAATTACATTAAGACAAGCATTATTGAACCGGAGAATATTCCGGTAAGATATGTCAAATTCCAAATGAACGGTCATAAAGGATGGGGCTTCCAGGTATACGAGGTTGCTGTAGTACTCAAGAGTAAATCAATATCAGATGCCACAGCAACATGGGTAGACGGTGAAGAATATGAATATACAGGAAGTGCTATCAAGCCTGAAATTGTGTTGACGGAAAATGGAAATACTCTTGTTGAAGGTAAGCAGTACAGCATAAAATACAGTAATAATGTTGAAGCAGGTACAGCAACAGCTACTATCACAGGTCAGGCTGAATACTCAGGCACAATGACAAAAACATTCAAGATTGTACCTAAGAATCTGTCAGGTTTAACAGCAAAAGCATCTATTGATGATGAAGGAAAGCTTGTTGCAGAACTAGGGCATGGTGATAAAGTTCTTAGCAAAGGCACGGATTATACAGTAAGCTCAAGTGTTAACGAAGATGGCAACCTTGAAGTTGTATTTGAAGCAATGGGAACAAATTATACCGGAACAACAACAGTGACTGTTTTGGCTGACACATTCCCGGTATTAGAACCTGTTGTAAGCAGCGTTAAAGTATCAGATACAGATGCAAATGCAGTTATAGTTACATTTGAAGATCCTAATTCACCAGTTGCAGAATGTCAGACATATGACATTGTTATAGACGGAAAAGCTGTAAAGAGCGGTGTTAGACCGGGAACATATACAATTACTGACGTAAATGCCGGTGCATGCAATGTATCAATCGTTGCAAGGATGGGTGAAAAGAGCTTAGAAACACCGGGCAAGGAAATTACAGTAGATGGTAAGAAATTTGACGAATCATCAGTTGAAATTTCACTTGATGAATCTGAATTCGATTACACAGGTGATGAAATTGAACCTGATGCTACAGTTGCATTGAAGGATAGCGATGATGAGTTAGAAGAAGATGTAGATTACACAATCTCATATGAATCAAATATTAATGCCGGAACAGGTTATGTTGTAGTCAAAGGAGCAGGCTTATATACATCAACTGAAATTAAGGTACCATTTACAATAAATCAGATTGATATAAGCAACAACAAGGTAGAGAAGGATGATACAGAATTCAGAACTGAATGTGATTACACAGGAAGTAAGATTACACAGAACATTGTATTAACATACAATGATGTGGATCTTGAAGCATCAGTTGATTATGATGTTTACTATGACAATAATGTTCATTCAGGTGAGGCAACAGTAACATACGAAGGAAAAGGAAACTTCAAGGGTACATTCTCAAGAACATTTACAATCAGGAAGATTGACATTTCAACATCAAAGGTTACTGTTGATGCATCAAGCTTTGCTTTATCATGCGAATTTAATGCTAAGGACAGAGTTCAGAATATTAAGCTTTTATACAACGGAAATCAACTCAATTCTATCGTTGATTACGAAGTATCATATAAGAACAATTTCTATCCTGGAACAGCTACAGTTGTATTTACAGGTGTAGGTGATTTTGAAGGAACTATTACAAAGACATTTACAATTACAAAGGCTAAGATGACAAGCGCAACAGTAAAGGCAAGCTTCAATTCAGCTAAACAGCTTGTAGTTGCTGCAAACCTTGGAAGCTACACAATGGTTAATGGAGCTGATTACACATTCACATCAGCTACTGATATAGATGGTAATGTTGTAGTAACAGTAAAGGGTGCCGGCAACTTTGAAGGAACAGTAACAGTTAAAATTCCGGCATCACAGAATCCAAATCCGGCAGTAAGCAAACTATTAAAGAAGGTTTCTATCAAGAAGATTAAGAACCTTAAGTCAAAGAAAGCTAAGATTACATGGAAGAAGGTTTCAGGTATTACAGGATATGAAATCAAATATTCCACAAAGAAGAGCTTCAAGAAGAAGTATACAAAGACAAAGAAGATTACAAAGAATGTTTCAGGTGCAACACTTAAGAAGTTGAAGAAGAAAAAATATTACGTAAAGGTCAGATGCTACGTAGTATACAATGGACAGGTTAGATACGGCACATGGAGCAAGACAAAGAAAGTAACTATTAAGAAATAGTTAAATAATCTAAAAAAAAGAGAAGGATAAGCATCGAATACTAAGTACTTATCCTTCTTTCTTAATTAAAGATATTATTGTACTGTAAAATCTTGTAATCGCTGATTTTGTCACAGTAATCCTCTATCTCGTCAATGCTGTGATATTTTCCGTTTTCATCTAAAAATCCGCGGCTTGTTATTACAGGTACATCCTCTCTAAGGCTTTCTAAAAAATTCTGATATGGGCTGGTTTCACAGCCTGCAAGCTTTGTTATAATGCCACCCAGATAATTTGCACTAATCTGCAGATTTGATACTTCCGGAATATCATAGTTTGCCCAGATGATTACAGGAACTTTATATCTTTCGTAATATTCTTCTTCTGAAATCTTATTTATATCTTTGCCATTTATTCTGTAAATGTCAGATACTACATAATCATCTGGCTGATGGTCGCCAAACATTACAACTATAGTTGGTTTGCTGACCTGCCTAAAATGATTTATCAAATCCCTAAAAGCATCATCAGATATTTTCATAAGTGTAAGATAATTTTCCAAATATCTGTTTTGTACGCCGTCTATAGTGACTGATGATTGGAAATTGTCATACACACCGCCGTATGATGCATGATTTTGCATGGTCACATTAAATGAAAAATAATTTCTCGGAATAGTGAAAACATTGTTTGTAAGCCAGTTATAAAAGCTTTGATCATCATTATATAAACGGAGAACATTTAAGTCTGACATATGCATTGCAAAATAGGAAGCTTTAAAGCCTAGCAGTGGATAAACCTTATTTCGCTTCCAGCCTGTGCTTACATAAGGATGAGCAGCGACGGTAGCGTAATCCTGCGAATCTAATACTGAGGCCATAGATTTGGTTGTATTGTTTATATATTGCTGATAAGGAACACTTCCTGCCGGCATAAATGCCATAGAGTCTCCGGTTAGAAATTCAAACTCAGTATTGGCGGTGTTCCCTCCCAAAACAGAAGCATACAAATAACCGGATATCGTGTCAGGTGTATTTCCGTTTAGCATTGAATGAGTTAGGGGCATATAGTCAATATTGGTGGTGAATTCTCCGAGAACCTTTGGATCGGAAAAGCACTCATTCATAATGACGACGATATTTGCCTTTTCACTTGGAATAGTTACAACAGCCGATTCTGAGTCTGTTTTGGAAATCGTGGCATTGCTCCAAATTGAATCGTCGCTATATTTATCCTCCAATTCTGCGACAGCTTCGTCAGAATAGCCTTCAGGTTTTTCTATTTTTATAAACTGAAGTGAGTATAAGGTTGCCAGCGCATATCCGTCTTTACTGTACATAGATGAAGGCAAAAATAGTGTATCGTTAAAGTTTTCAATTTTTTCCTGTACATCTTCTGAAGATATATAGCTTCCAAATATGTTAAATCCAATCAGGCATACAAGTAATGGAACAAAATGAATAAGTAATGTAAAATATTTTTTCTTGAAATGAGGCAATCTAAATCCAAATAAAATGTTTAATATTATTCCGACAATTGCAGCAAGGGTAAGAAGTGTGATAGTCCCGCATATTGTGAATTCATAATTGTTGCTTACCTTGGCAGCAGTTCCTATCGAATAAATATCAGAGGGAACTATAGGAGAGGACCTAAACATTATTACAAAATAATTTGCAAGACCCAAGATATAAGTTATAGCTATCATCACGATAGAAGCTATGCGGCTGCTTGACATTATACTTAACAGTATGATGGCAATCATATAAAAAATCAGAATGTTCAATGAGACAATATTTTTTGTCATATCATCAAGTGGGTGACCGGAAAATGATCCATCTTTTTGTGTGCGCCACATATATTCGAGTAAAATAAAGCATCCAAATGGTGTGGTGAAAGGAATAAAATAATTAAAGATGAGTCCAATCAGAGTATCTTTATAAATATAATATTTTTCTTTTATAAATGTAATATACTTCATAATAAAACCTTCGCTCGAAATAATTCTTATAAATTATAACGCGATATGAAAATAAATAAAGAGAAAACACAAAAAAATCATAATGAAACTGGAATAAGGATAGGGGATTTGATATAATTCTAGAAGAGTAAAGGAGGTAATTATGGGAGATTTAGTTTTTAAAGGATTAAAGGTTGATGAAATAGATTTGACAAATAAGTTAGAAGGTCAGGTGCAGCTGGATATATCGCAGAGAGCGTCA
>CAZWAG010000045.1:0-14459 GCA_964631845.1 uncultured Eubacterium sp. | reverse complement strand
CTACAAGTATATCTACTTTAAACTTTAACGATGGAATTAAAGTAGCTCGCACTGTTGTAAAGGCTCCTAAGACAAAGAAAAAAGGTAAGAATTGTACTATTACTGTTTCATATGCAAGCGTAAGTGGTGCTTCAGGCTATCAGGTAAAGTATGCATATAACAAGAGCTTTAAAAAGGCAAAGAGCTATACAGCAGGAAAGAAAACTACCTGTAAAATCAAAGCAAAGTACAATAAAGGTAAAAACCTTTATGTAAAGGTTAGACCATACAAGAAGGTAAAAGGTAAAAAAGTATACGGAAAATGGTCAAACGTTCAGTATAAGCATTTATATTAATTTGATTTTTATACAAAACGCTCCGCTAAGGATATTTAAGCTTAAAGGGCCAAAAGACCAATTCTAAACCAATGTAATTCAAACCACACAAAATGAAATTTTATAAAAGCCATATTTCAAAACGATAGGCAGTTGTCCGTATGTTTTTCGAGCATAGCTACTGCGTTCGGAGCTCTGTTTGAGCCCGTCAGGGCGAGTTTGCGAAGAACGCAGTTAACAGGCGGCGCAGAAAAACAAGGACAACAACGTGTTTTGAAATAAGGCTTTTATTAATTTCATAGAGTGATTTGAAGACAATAGTTTTAACATTGGTCTTTTGACACTTTAATATAGATAAATATCATAATTTTCCTTATCAATATAATGTCGAAAACTCTAATCTTTCCAGCTACAGGTTTTGACAAAAAAATGACTTGAAAGCGTATATACTAGCCAAAGAATTTCGCACAGCCGGACTGTGGTTTATCGCTCATCAAGGAGGTTGGCGTGAAAAAGAATTACTGTTTGTGTCGCCGAACGAAGGTGGCAGTATGGAGGTTAGTATGAAACAAAAAATTTTGAAACCGGCACTTTTGTTGTTGATTGGCGTTATCATTTGTGGAATGCCTATTATAGGATATCATCCTGTAGCTGTAGGATGGTTTGGTGGGATGTGCATTATCAAGTGGATAAGTATAATTGCCTGGCCAATCATGGTAGTTGCCATCTATATGCAGAGCGGAATTATCGCTGCTATGAAATACGGAATGATTATGGGAACTGTTGGATTGTGCACGTCACAATATAGAAATTATGGAAAGGAGTACAATCCGTATGTGGTGGCAATTATTTCCGCGGTAATAGGTGGGGCGCTAGAGCTTACGGATTGGTTTATGAATGGAATGATTAAAAAAGAATTGTATGCAGTGGTGCCGGTTGTTCTTCTCGTGTGGTCTACAACAGTTATTTTTACATATTTTATTAGAAGGGTTATGGACTACATACCTGCAAAATTAAATTATGTAAATCAAATTAAAAAGGAACAACTGATCCAAAGAGAGAGTATGCTAAAGGCTGCAAACGGATTCAAAAATCTTTCCGTGAAGATTCACAGTATGGCAGCCTTTAAGGATCAGGATGATTTGAGACTGCCGGAGACAATAGACGGAGTCGTGGAACAAAATCTTTGTGCGGGATGTGAGAATGGTCAAATTCAATATTTAGAGAGAGCCAGAATTAACTATTTGTGGCTAAATAAAATAATGGAGACGAGGGAAGCTATGGCTGTGCAGCTCGGTGAGATGGCAGATATTTTGACTGAATTTACCAATCAAAATATGCAAAATCCTCAAGTGCTGTGGGGAGTAAATGATTTTCTAAGACACAAATTGAGAGAAAGGAAGGTGATTGCAAAAAAGATTATTATTAAGGAGACAAACAAGGGGAGAGTTGAGGTTAGCTTCTGGGCAAGAAGAAAGGGAAAGACAGACGTTCCCATAACATTAGTGGAGGATGTTGTCTCCAAGACGGTTGGCAAGAAAATGAGTTCAGTTTATAAAGATATAATGGAGGTGTCAAAGGATTATTGCCAATATATGTTTCACGAGGAGGTCAATTTTATGACTATCAGTGCTACGGCTAGAAGAACACGTGAAATGGAGGAGTGCTCTGGAGATAATTTTACGAGTATGGAATTGCCGGGAGGCTTGTCCTTTATGAGCATTTGCGACGGTATGGGTTCGGGAAGGAAAGCCAGAGAGTACAGTGAAATGGTGATGGATTTGCTTGAACAGCTGCTGGAGAGCGGATTTAGTGAATCCACATCTCTAAAGCTTATCAATTCGATTATGCTGATGGGAAACAGATGGAATGAGCCGGCAGCGGTTGATATGGCTCTGATTGATGAGTATTCGGGCACATGTCAGTTCCTGAAAATGGGAGCGGCGTGTACGTATATTAAGAAAGGAAACTGGGTTGAATGTATACGCTCAACATCTTTACCGATGGGCGTGTTGAAGGATATAGATGTTGAGACAATAACAAAGAAGCTTTACGATGGTGATTTTGTAATTATGATTTCCGATGGAATGGTAGATTCACTAAATTGTCCGGACAAAGAGGAGGCGATGGGTAGAATTATTATGGACATCGAAACTGCGAGCCCAAGAGAGATGGCAAGTGAGATTTTGAGAAGAGCCTTGGAAATGGCTTCAAATGTTCCAAAGGACGATATGACTGTCGTCTGCACGGGAATTTGGAACAAGGTGTAAATTTGACATAAAACAAAGCATAAAGTATAGTTAAACTATTAGAATTTAAGGGATATTTTTGGATTTATGGTAAATAAAGTACGTAAATTTATTGAGGACAATAAAATATTCAAAAATGGAGACAGCGTCGTACTGGGAGTATCAGGAGGCGCTGATTCAATGTGCCTGCTTTTTGTGCTAAAATCACTTGAAGATTTGCAGCTTGATTTGCATGTAGTGCACGTAAATCACCATATAAGAGCAGAGGAAGCACAGAGAGATGCTGACTTTGTAAAAAAGGTTTGCCATGATAATAATATTGATTTCAGACAAATTGATGTGGATATCCCGGAGATTGTGTCACAGACCGGACAGTCAGAGGAGGAGGCAGGAAGAATTGAGCGCTACAAAGCCTTTAGACAGGTGGCGGGTGAGATAGGAGCTGACAAAATCGCTGTAGCACACAATATAAATGACAATAGTGAGACTATACTTTTTAACCTTTTTAGAGGTACGGGCATCAAGGGACTTACGGGAATTGAGCCGATCAATGATATGATTGCAAGACCGCTTCTCTGCTGCACAAGAGAAGAGATTGAACAGTACAATAAGGAAAACGATATCTCGTTTGTACACGACAGCACAAACAGTGATACTGAGTATAGCAGAAACAAGATTCGTCTGGAGCTTATACCATATATTGAAAATAATATTAATCAGAAGGCGATGAATAATATTGTAAATGCAGCGTCAAGTCTAAAGGATATTGCTGATTATATGGAAGGTCAGATTGACAACGCATACGCTTTATATGTGAATGACGATGAAATTAGCGAAGAGGTAATGGAATTGCCTAGAGCAATTAAGACAGGCATTGTCAGAAAATTGATTGAGAATAAGGCTGGAAGACTTAAAGATGTGACCAAGGTCCACATTGAGCAGGTGCTTGAGCTTTCAGATAAGCAGGTCTCAAAGATGGTTGATTTGCCATACGATTTGGTGGCAAAAAAAACATATAATGGTATAAAAATAGAAAAAAACAGAAAGAATGAAGAGAGTGGAGAGACAGAGGAATTTATTATTTTATCAGATGGGAAACTGCACTCAAACAAGTATGTCAGCGCGAGCCTTGAAAAAACAGTAGATAGTGCAAATTTGATTGATGATGAAATGTGTACTAAATGGTTGGATTATGGTAAAATACATTCGTTAACTGTAAGAAATAGGCGACCGGGTGATTATATTGTGGTTGACGATAAAGGCAGCAGGAAGAAGCTTAAGGACTATTTTATCGACCGGAAGATTCCGAGAGAGGATAGAGACAGGATTTTGCTCGTTGCAGACGGAAGCCATATCGCTTGGATTATCGGCTATAGGATTAGTTCATATTACAAGATTACAGAGCATACAAAAGAGATTATTCGTTTGGATGCGCATATAGAGGAATAGGAGTTAGATATGAAACATAAGATTTCTACGATGATTACAGAAGAAGAAATTGACAGGAGAGTTAGGGAAATAGCTGCACAGATTAGTTCTGATTATGCAAAGAAAGAGATTCGTCTCATATGTATTTTAAAGGGAAGTATTTTTTACACATGTGAACTCGCAAAGAGACTCACGATTCCGGTCACAATGGATTTTATGAGTGTGTCAAGCTATGGAAGCGGTACAGAGAGTTCAGGAAATGTTAGAATCAAAAAGGATTTGGATGAAAGCATTGAAGGCTTAGATGTTATTGTTGTCGAGGATATCATCGACTCAGGAAATACACTCAGCCGCTTAATTCCTATGTTAAAAGAAAGAAAACCAGCCAGCATAGCCATTACCACGTTGTTGGATAAGCCGTCTCGCAGAGAAGCTGAGGTGGATGTTAATTATGTTGGATTTGAAATAGAAGACAAATTTGTAGTAGGATATGGTCTTGATTATGACCAGAGCTACAGAGACCTTCCGTTTATAGGTGAGGTTGAGTTATAAACAACAAGGAGGACTAGTTTTGAATAAAAAAGCAAAAAACAGATTTCCAATGTTTTATTTTCTTGGATTGGCAATGGTTGTTGGATTGATGCTTTATTTTGCCAGCAACAAATACGCTAGCGTAGATTATAAGTACAACAACTTTATCGAAGATTTAAAGGATGGAAATGTTAAGGAAGTATCAATTGACCAGAACAAAGAGGTTCCAACCGGAAAAATTCTTATCAAATTAAAGGATGATACAAGCAAGCTTGTATATGTTCCGGACGTAAACAAGGTTATCGAAGATATTAATGAGTACAACGCCGGAGTAAAAAAGAACCAGCAGATTGTACCTTTTGTAGATGATGTAAATAGAGACAGCATCTTTTTGACGACAATTTTGCCGATGATATTTATGGCCGTCATTGTAGTTGTTGTTATTATGATGATGAATGCCAACGCGGGCGGTGGTGGCTCTAAGATGGCAAACTTCGGAAAGAGCAAGGCAAAGATGGTTGTCGAAGTTAAAAATATGGACTTCACAAAGGTTGCCGGCCTTCAGGAGGAAAAGGAAGAGCTAGAGGAAATCGTTGATTTCCTAAGAAATCCTAAGAAGTATATTCAGCTTGGAGCAAGAATTCCAAAGGGTGTTCTCTTGGAGGGACCTCCGGGAACCGGTAAGACTTTGCTTGCAAAGGCTGTTGCGGGAGAGGCAAAGGTTCCATTCTTCACAATTTCAGGTTCTGACTTTGTGGAAATGTTTGTTGGTGTCGGTGCTTCAAGAGTAAGAGATTTGTTCAATGAAGCAAAGAAAAATGCACCTTGTATTATTTTCATTGACGAAATTGATGCAGTTGCCCGCCGCAGAGGCACAGGTATGGGTGGTGGCCACGATGAACGTGAGCAGACACTCAACCAGATGTTAGTAGAAATGGATGGTTTCGGAGTAAATGAAGGAATCATTGTTATCGCGGCAACTAACCGTGTTGACATTCTTGATCCGGCTATTTTGCGTCCGGGACGTTTTGATAGAAAGGTTCTTGTAGGCAGACCTGATGTTAAGGGAAGAAAGGAAATTCTCGAAGTACACGTAAAGAACAAGCCTATAGGTGATGATGTTGATTTGCAGCAGATTGCTCAGATTACATCTGGTTTTACAGGAGCAGACTTAGAAAACCTCTTAAATGAAGCTGCTATTTTTGCGGCAAAAGAAGAGCGTGCTTATATTATCCAGGCAGATATCAACAAGGCTATGATTAAGGTTGGTATTGGCAAGGAGAAGAAGAGCAAGATTATTTCAGAGAAGGAAAAGAGAATCACGGCTTATCACGAGGTTGGCCATGCAATTCTATTCCATGTTTTGCCTGATGTTGGACCTGTTCATACAGTTTCAGTTATTCCTACAGGTGCAGGCGCAGCAGGCTACACAATGCCTCTTCCTTCAAAGGATGAAATGTTCCTTACAAGGGGCCATATGCTTCAGGATATTATGGTAAGCTTAGGCGGACGTATTGCTGAGGAATTAATTTTAGATGACATTACAACGGGAGCTTCACAGGATATCAAGCAGGCTACAGCTGCAGCAAAGGCTATGGTTACTAAATATGGATTTTCAAAGAAGCTTGGTCTCATAAACTATGACGATGATTCAGATGATGTGTTTATCGGAAGAGACCTCGCTCATTCAAAGGGCTATGGAGAGCAGACTGCATCAGCAATTGATCAGGAAGTTCGCGAAATCGTAAGCGACTGCTATGAAAAGGCTAAAAAGATTATTGAGGAACATATTGATGTCCTTCATGCCGGAGCACAGCTTCTTATGGAAAAAGAAAAAATTGGTCAGGAAGAATTCGAAGCGTTGTTTGATTCTTCTGAGCCTACAACAGTATAAAACTAATCATAGGTTGGTTAATTTATGGATAGATTAAAGCAAACGATATTTCATGATAGAACTGAAAGATTTTGCAGAAAGAATGAAGACGGAAGTTTTAGTTTTATTTTAAGATGTCATAAGGATTATAAATTAAATATATTTATGAATGTTTTTAGTGTGGAGACGCCTCTTAAGTATCAATATACAAGGGGCGATTTCGCATATTATAAGGTATCTATGAAAATAGATAAGCCTGTAATCAGATATTCATTCCGAATTGAGTACAATGAAAATAATATCTTCTACAATGGATATGGTGCATTGGACGATTACCAGGAGCAGGGAGACTTTGAGTTTTCACCTGATTTTCACACTCCGGATTGGGCGAAGGGCGCCATAATGTATCAGATTATGGTCGACCGCTTCTGTAACGGTGATGAGACTAATGATGTGTACACAGACGAGTATGCCTATATTGGAAAAGGCGTCACAAGAGTTAACGATTGGTATGAACAGCCGGCGATTGATGGAACAAGGCAGTTTTATGGTGGTGACCTTCAAGGCGTAATCGACAAAATGGAGTATCTCTACAAGCTCGGCGTAGATGTTATTTATTTCAATCCAATTTTTGTGTCACCGTCTAATCACAAGTACGATACGCAGGATTACGATTATGTTGATCCTCATATTGGAAAGATTGTCAACGATGGTGGTGACCTGTTACACCATGGCGATACAAACAATCAAAATGCACATAGATATAAGAGAAGAACAACAGATGTAGCAAATCTTGAGGCAAGTAATCAGTTGTTTATTGAACTTGTAAAAAAAGCACACAGCTATGGAATCAGGGTTATTATAGACGGAGTCTTCAACCACTGTGGCTCTTTTAACAAATGGATGGATAGGGAAAAGTTCTATGAAGATAATGAACAGTATCCGGCGGGAGCGTACACTTCTAAGGACAGTCCATACAATTCATATTTTAAGTTTACAGATGACAAATGGCCTTATAACAATAATTATGAAGGCTGGTGGGGCTTTGATACACTTCCAAAATTAAATTACGAGGGAAGTGAGGAGCTTTGCCAATATATTATAGACGTAGCAAAGAAGTGGGTATCTCCACCTTTTAATGTAGATGGATGGAGACTCGATGTGGCAGCAGATTTGGGACATAGCGGAGAATTTAATCACAGATTCTGGGCTAGGTTTAGAAAGGCTGTCAAGGAGGCAAACCCGGATGCTATAATTCTTGCTGAGCATTACGGTGATGCCAATTCATGGCTTCAGGGTGACCAGTGGGATACAATAATGAATTACGATGCTTTTATGGATCCTGTTTCATGGTTTCTGACAGGCGTTGACAAGCATTCAGACAATTCAAATGAGTCTATGAGAGGCAACGCTGAGATATTCGATCAGACAATGAAGTATCAATTTACAAGACTTCAGCCGGAATCGTTGTTTACAGCCATGAATGAATTGTCAAATCACGATCATTCAAGATGGCTTACACGTACAAACAAGATGGTGGGGCGTATCAGCACAGCAGGTGCCGAAGCAGCGTCACTCAACATTGATGAAGGTATTTTCAAGCAGGGTGTCGTAATGCAGATGACTATGCCGGGAGCACCAACACTCTACTATGGAGATGAGGCAGGCGTGTGTGGATGGACAGATCCGGACAACAGAAGAACTTATCCTTGGGGAAAGGAAAACCTTGAGATACTTGAGTTCTATCGTGAGGCTATCTGTGTTCACAAACAGAATCAGGTATTAAAGACAGGTTCTTATATGAATTTGATTGCCGATACAGATATTCTCTGTTATGCGCGGTTTGATGAAAAAACAGCTATCGTGACGGCTATTAATACTTCTGAGGAAGATATGACTATCAGGATTCCGGTGTGGAAGCTAGGCATTGAGGCCAAGAAGTATGAAAAGCTGCTAGAGACCTTTGAAGAATTCTACAATTGTGGAAGAACTGAAGCTGAAGTGGAAGATGGTATTATAGAACTCGATATAAAATCTGGTAGTTCAGTAATATATCGTTCAAAATAGTATTTTAAGCTTTTTGCTGTCTTTTTCTGCATATGGTATCAAATCAACAATAATATCTGTTTTGATACCAGGTATAGGTATAAATAGATTAGGATTATTGGATTTTGGTATCAAATGTAAAGATTTTGTCTGTTTGATACCAGTAAAATGCTTAAAGTTGTTTTGTTTTCAAATTTTTGGTATCAATCTCAGGATTTTGGTTATATTGATACCGATTTCAGGTTTGATGGAGCTATTTGTTCTTTTTAACGGTATCAAATAAGCAATTTTAGGCGGATTGATACCGGTCTAGAATTTAATTGTCAAATTGTTTAATATGTGCAAAGATAAAGCTTAGTTTTTTCTTTACAAAAAACCAAGATTCATAAACAGGGCTTTGCCCTAAACAATAAAAAATGAACCATAAATAAAATTTATGGTTCATTTTTTGATGGACTTTAGTCTGTTGAAAACAATAACGCAACGTGTGATTGTTTTTAACTATAATCCACAATATTATAAGAGTTGAGCCCCTTGTTATTAGCTTAATTTTCTTTTGGCTGATACTGCAACTGCACCTGCTGCAAGCATTACAAGTACTAATGCGAATGGCTCGTTGCCGGTCTTTGGAGACTTGTTTGAATCATCAACCTGGCCTTTATCTTTGCCGGCATTTTTTTTAGTAGTTTCCTGTTCTGCTGAACTTCCTGCCTTCTTTACAAATGTTGCATTAACAGAAAGATCGCTTCTTGGTACGATAGTAATTGATGTACTACCTAAACCACCACTAAGGATTGTATAATCACCGGAAATATTCCATCCTTTAAATTTTTTGCCACTGTTTGCTTTTGCAACAAGTGTAACAGATTCTCCCGGTTTTGTCTGTCCGTCAGAGATTGAAATCTTGCCACCGCTGACATTTATGTTAGAACCTCCGTCTGGAAGCCTGTTACCGTCTATTGTGATAGTGTATATTTGTGATCCGGTAGGACTCTGATATGATGCAGCCATAACATTGATGGATGACACAATCAGTAATGCTACAGTAAGAAGTGCTAAAATCTTCTTTTTCATACGAAAACCTCCTTGATTTGTATATTACCGCATTTTTATTTATCATACCTTTTTTTCGACAAAAAGTAAACAAAATTCACTTGTCGGTACTGTAAAAGTTTTTACCTGCCCAACCTAAAATATTATAATTTACTCTTCTTCAAAAGAATTTACTGCACTCTGTTATAAAAGACCTTTAGAATAGCCTCAAACAATGAAGTTTCATCAGGATAAAATTCAGCGGAGACTTGTCCGGCTTTTATTTCGCCATCGATAGTGACAAACTCAATATCCTTGTGTGAATATGTTTTAGGAAGAATAGTAGAGGCTGTATATATAGTCTGAGTAAGTGTTAAATTCCTATACATATATTTATTCGCAGTGTCATATAAATCCTTTACAAATGTCAAATCCTGTTTTGCCATAGGTATTATTTTTGACAAATATGAAGTGAGATATTGCTTCTGTCTGGCAAGACGAAGCTGATTTGAATTGAGCAATGCAATATTTCGGTACTGAACGTATGACCAGGCATCTTGTCCAATCAGCTTCAACTCATCACCCTTTTTGACATTAAAGGTTGTTGTTTGTATGTCCTCTATGCATGTGAGTGAAACACCACCGGCCATATCGTTTAATGGAGCAATACCATCCCAGTTAAGTGCAACATATGTCTCGAAAGGAATGTTATAAAACATTCTTGATAATGCATCCAATGTATTTTGACAGCTGGTCTTTTTGCCATCACCGTAGGCGTAAGACAAGCATAGCTGTTTTTTCTCAAAGCCCACACTTTGACCGGATGCAGAAAACAGTTCTATGTCTGTCATAGAATCTCTTGAAACAGGAATCACATAACATTTGGCAGTATTGGTATCATATGCAAAAATGTAAATTGCGTCTGCCTGTCCTGAATTACCAATTTCGCTGTTGCCAAGCTTGGACCTGTCTACACCGATAAAAACTATTGTTGCAATATTTTCATTGTACGAATATCTATGGTTCTTATAATATATAGTTTTTCCGTTATCCTCTGAATCAGCATCGTCAATTACATCAACAGATACTTCTTTGTTTGCCTCCAGATACTTTTGCTTGCCAAAATAATTTAAGAGGCTAAAGGTTACAACTGCAACGACAATCACAAACAATAATGCCAACAAGACAACCAATAATTTCTTTTTCCAACTCTTTTTCTTTTTCCTTTTTTTAGACTTTGAAGAGTATCCTTCAGAACCGGAAGAATGTCTGCCGGAACCTGAAGAGTGGTGCTTGTGAGAATGCTTTTTCTTCTTGTGACTGGCGTATTTTATTCTGCCGGAGGCTGTCACCTTTTCAATGTGCCTGTGATGACCGTCGGCATCTAACTGATGACGCAAATGACGAGGCAACTCCTCAAGCTCAATACATTCCTCTTCTGTATCTGCAATTTTTAATGAACCGTCATCAGAATCAGAAGTAGTATTGCCTGGATTAGAAACGATACTGTCAGAATCAGAAGAAATATTTGAATTTAATATATTATTGTCATCAGATGTATTTTTGTTTTCGTTATTATTTGGTAATTGTGTCATCTGTTAAAACCCCTTGAACTAGATATCGTTGAGAATTGTAGCCAGTGCATGTGCTGAGTGTCAAAATCCTGTCGTCAGTTGTTACTGCGACATCCTCCCTCACATTCGTCACAATTGATTTCGGATTTGTCAGGGAGTTTATATATTTTTTAAAATCTTTCTTTTTAGAAAAATCAAAAGAATTCAATATATGCCTGTCATCGTATACATAAGCTGACACTATAGTATATGTCAATTTATGACCGGGAATGTAGATATATATATTTTTGTTCTTTTTGAAAAATTTTTCATCCTGGAATTTGTGCAAATCCTTAAACATAGTTCCATTCTTCATGTCGTGACCATATAGAACAGTTACCGGATCAGTAAAATCAAATGAGTTTTTCTTCTGGCTATAAATCATTCCTGAAGAATCGTATGCCTTGTCGATATTGTGATCTAAATAGAAATTATCGTCTTCATCCTTTGATGCTTGTGCAATAGGATAATCAATTCTTGTTTTTGGAATGGTAATCCACGCATATACGTCGGAATTTTGTTTCTGTAATTTGTCAAAATCTATAGGATTGTCAGGTAAGTTCTCAGAAGTCACTACCGTCTCTTTTTTATAGTCTTCATTGTTATCGTCGTCTGTGTTTGGAATGTACATTTTAATAAGCGCAAAAGCACAGCAAAGAATTACCAAGCAAGACAGAACGAATATAGATTTATATATGATTTTTTTCATTTGAATGAATCTCTCCCGAAAAAATAACAATTATAATTATCGCAAATGATTATCATTAACAATAGAAATTATTATAGATATTCCGAATAATAAACTATAATAATTATATAGGTAAAACAATGCAGTGTCAAAAAAAGCCACTTCATTGTGAAGTGGCTTAGAACTAACATTTTGAATATTCTTTTTTTGCAACTAGTGCAATGCCTGCAGCAGTTATAACTACAACAAAAGCATCGGCAAGATCGACACCTGTCTTTGGAGATGTTGTTGATTTGTTCTTGCCGTCCTCATCAGCACCTCCGTCACCGTTTCCGTTGCCACCGTTTTCCGGTAATGTATTTCCTCTTGGACTAGTGCTGGCTGAACATGTAATTGTAAAAGCAAAAAGAATCATCAAAGAAAATGCTAAAACTATTAATTTCTTTTTCATTATTTAATACCTCCGATTTTCAAGATATATAGGATTATTATACATTATTTGGATTAAAAAACAAATCTTTTTTAATTAATCTGTCTATAAAAAATATCAAGAATATTTTCAAAAAACTTTTCGTTGTCGAGATGGAATTGTGCAGATTCATCTCCTTCTACCATTTTGTATTCGCCTGCAGTTGTAATGAAGTTAAGTCCTGAATAATTTGTTGCCAAGGATGGAGCAAGGAAAAATAACTTTGAAATATCCATATTTGTCACTGTATATTTTGCTGCATCATCGTACAGCTTCTTTGGAATACTATAGTCCTTTTTAATTGCAGCTACTGTCTGACCGGCATATGCTTCGAGATATTGTCTCTGACAAGCCATTCTTCGTAGATTGTCATCAACAAGGCGTACATCTCTTGTACGAACAAACGATTCCGCCATATCCCCAACTATTTTAATCTCCTGACCTGCAGTAAACTGTCCAAATGTATATTGAGGGGTCAATGTAACACCACCGATTTCATCGTTCAATATTTTAATTGCAGAGAGGTCAATTGCGTAATAGCAGTTGATAGGTATGTTATACATAAGTCTTTCGACTGCAGTTACCTGATTCTGTGCACTGAATTTTTTGCCGTCGCCGTAAGCGTATGCGAGGCAGAGCTGAGTTGAAGCAGTGTCATAGTAATTACCGGCTTCATCATACCTGTTTATATCTGTAATAGTATCACGGTTAATCGACAGCACCTTAATGCCACCGGTAACAGTATCGTAAGTAAACAGATAGAGGGCGTCCGCCTGACCGGCTGTACCGGCAACTGCATTATCTACCAACTCAGTATTGTCGATACCCATAAAAAGTATAGTGGCAATATTTTTGTTGAATTCGTAGGTGTGACCATTATAGTGAATAATGTTGCCACCGGCCTCTGAATCAACGTCTTCCGGTAACTTTAAATTGATATTGTCATAATTGAGCATTGCTTTACGACCGTTGTGCTGCATTATAAAAAAGGCAATGCATGCACCAAGAACAACGCAGAGTAAAAAAGCAAGTATACTTAAAATTATTATTTTTGCTTTGCTGCGTTTCTTTCTGCCCAGAGGACGGTTGCTTTGTGAGTTGTGGCGATGGTGGGAAGAGCGTTTTTTGTATCTTTTTTTCTTTTTGTCCTTGTAGCTTTCCTCAAGCGCCGCCCACTCGTTGTCAAATTCGACAGATGATGGATCATTATTGTCAATAATGTTATCCTTCGCAGTATTCAATTCGTCATCTATAGGCTTGTCGTTAAGATTATTTCCATTTGTGTTCATCTTTAATTAGTACCCCCGTAACTAAGTATCTTGTATCGGCAGAACCGTTAGTACAAGTGCTTAAAGTAATTGTTTTGCTGTTAACATCCAAATCAACCGTTCTGGTATTTGATATTTCTGACTTAGGATTAAGCGTTGATTTAAAGTATTTGAGAAGAACCTTGTCATCAGAAAAATCAAATGAATTTAAAATATGCTTATCATCATATTGATATGCGGCATATATCTCATATGTCAGTTTTCTGTCTGGTGTATATATATAAATATATTTATTATCATCAAAAAATGTCTTCTTTTCAAACTTATGCAGTCCGGCAAACATTGTTCCGTTTAACATATTGTGACCATATAGAATAGTCACCGGGTCGGAAAAATCCTTTGAATTTTCTTTTTCACTATAAATTGTTCCGGCAAATTCATATTCTCCTTTGGCGTTGTGTGACAAATAGAAAAAATCGTCTCTGCCCTTTCCGGACTGAGCTACAGGATAATCAACCTTTGTGTGTGGAATATAAATCCAAGCATAGATATCCGTGTTATCCTCAAATTTTTTCCAGTTTATATTATGAGTATCAAATGGCTCTGTTTCTGCCTCAGACTTTGCTGCAGTAGTGATATACTGCTTAGAGTTATTCGATGGTACAAAATTTAAAATAATATATACTGTAGCAACAATACATGCGATGGCAGCAAAAACAAAGATAACGCCCCATATGAATTTTTTGAATTTGTTACTGTTAGACATTATAAAACCTTTCTTATATTACCTATGTTAAAAGTATACGATGTTAGTATTGTGATGTCAAAAAATAAATTTAAAATAGTGTTTGCACTTTGTCGATATATGTGTTATAAATTTATTGTTAATATTTTGGGTGGATTCCCGAGTGGCCAAAGGGGACAGACTGTAAATCTGCTGGCACTGCC
>CAZWAG010000044.1:0-14514 GCA_964631845.1 uncultured Eubacterium sp. | reverse complement strand
TAAAGGAGGGAATTATGGGAGAGTTAGGTTTTAAAGGATTAAAGGTGGATGAAGTAGAGTTGACAAATAAGTTAGAAGGTCAGGTGCAGCTGGATATATCGCAGAGAGCGTCATTCAATGTCAAATACTCAAATGACAACCTTCATTGTATGGCGAATCTGACGATTGATATGATGGACAAAAATCAGCCGATGGATTTTAATTTTAAGATAAGCGTTTCAGCATTTTTGGATTGCGAACCTGGTATGAACAAAAAAGAAATTCACAAAAAGGCTTATGATGAGGTATATCCACATGTAAGAGCATTGGTTACTACGATTTTTGTAAATTCAGGATTACCACCTATCGTTGTACCGAAGGTTAAGATGGACGAATCTAACATAAAGGTAGCAGGTGAGAACAATGACTCTCCGGAAGGCTTATACAGCTAAAACTGTTTTTATTGTTTTTTTGATAAATAAAAAAATGAAAAAATGGGGCAAAATGAGATAATTTGTGCAATGTGTATATTTTTAATATGAAATCAACTCGTAAAGAAAATAATAATTGTGCAAAGTCTACGAAAAAATATTTGTTTATTGACCCTCATTGCAAAAAATATTTTTAATTTTTAAACTATAAGTGTATTAGATTTTTAGGTAACATAATAATCTAAACCCTTTCAATTTTTGGCATCTCGGTACGTTAGCGAGATGCCATTTCCTGTTTTTAAATCAAAATATTTCCATAGTGTTTTTATAAATAAAAAATTCTTAATTGTTTAATATAATAATGTTAAATAAATTTATTGACTATAAATACTAATTAGTGGTATCATATAGGGAAATTGGGTGAAAATTGTAACGATTTTTTACGTTGCATTTACAAAGGATATAGAAGAGGTTTTTATTATGAAAAAATTAGTGTTAGTAACATCACCACCAGCGTGTGGAAAAACATTTGTAACTAGAAAGTTATCAAAGGCTATGCCTGACTGTGTTTACCTTGATAAGGACTCACTTATTGTACTTTCAAAACAGATTTTCAAGGTTGCAAATCAGGAATATAACAGAAGCTCAGATTTCTTTGAAAAGGAGATAAGAGATTATGAGTATGACTGTATTATGGAAATAGCTATGGAAGCATTAGAGTACAATGATACGGTATTTATCAACGCTCCTTATACTCGCGAAGTTAGAACACCGGGCTACATGGAAAATCTTCGTCAGGAATTGTTATCAACAAAGGGTGCAGAGCTCATAGTTGTATGGGTACAGTGCGATGTTGAAGTGTGCAGACAGAGAATGATTGCAAGAAATTCAGACAGAGACACATGGAAGCTTGAAAACTGGGATGAATATATTAAGAGCCAGAATTTTACTATTCCGGATGGAATTAAGAATCTTTTCTTATTTGATAACTCAACAGATGATTCATTTAAGAAATCAATTCACGAAGCAGTAGTATATTTTAGAAATATGTCAGTGTAAGAGATTATATTCGGATATATGCTAATATGATGTATAATGAAGTTTAACGACCATACGATTGTATGGTCGTTTTTTGTGAAGAAAAATCTCTTTGACATATAATTATTAAAAATTCATATGTTATTAAAAAAGGATTGGAGACAAATGGACTGTAATCAATCACTCGATAGGGGACCGTGTCCGGCTGCTTATGGTATTCATGATGAAACTATCAGAAATAGAAATTTCCGAACAGCGTTATGGACAGGAGAATACCTTCAGATGACAATGATGTGCATTTCCGTATATGATGATATAGGAGCAGAAATTCACAAGGAAACAGATCAATTCATTAGAGTTGAACAGGGAAAAGCATTGGCAAAGCTGGGAGACAGAGAGGAGTGCTTATATGAAGAGGTAGTATTGTGTCAGGGAAATGGTATTTTTGTTCCCGCAGGAAAATGGCACAATATTGTGAACATAGGAAATTGTGAATTAAAGCTTTCTTCAATCTATGCTCCGCCTCACCACCCCCATGGTGTAGTTCAAAGAACAAAAGCAGATGCAATGCAATAATAATTCAATTGCTTAAAGAAAGCTTGTAAAAAAGGAGATTGGACCACACACACAGCCGAAAAAAAGCTTGTAAAAAAAGAGAGATTGGACTTTAAGGAGTTTCAATCTCTTTTTCTTTAAGCGGGTAGCTATCTTTTTTTCTTTATGCGAGTATTTATCTCCCTTTAAGTGAGTATTTATCTTGAATAATAAATCATAAAAATGTATAATTAATTCGGCTTGTTAATATTGATTATAACAAAGTTGAGAAGAAAGGAGCGTATGAATGTATTTGAACATAAATGCATCATACAAGGATAAAAATGAAAGTAAGAACAAGATTTGCACCAAGCCCAACAGGAAAAATGCACGTTGGTAACTTGAGAACAGCTCTCTATGAATTTTTGATTGCAAAGCATGAAGGCGGCGATTTTATTTTAAGAATTGAAGACACTGACAGAGAACGTTACGTAGAAGGTGCAGTAGATATCATATATAGAACATTGGAACAGACAGGTCTTATCCACGATGAAGGTCCGGACAAGGACAAGGGCTTTGGACCATACATTCAGAGTGAACGCCAGGCTTCGGGTTTGTATTTGGAATATGCAAAAAAGCTTGTTGAGACAGGTAATGCATATTATTGCTTCTGTGACAAGGACAGGCTCGCTAGTCTTAAGACTTCAGTAGGTGAAGACGGAAAGGAAATTACCGTATATGACAAGCACTGCTTAGGCCTTTCACAGGAAGAAATTCAGGCAAATCTTGATGCGGGTAAGCCATATGTTATTCGTATCAATATGCCTACAGAGGGAACTACAACATTTGTAGATGAATTATATGGTGAAATTACAGTAGAAAACAAAGAGCTTGATGATATGATTTTAATCAAGTCAGACGGTTATCCAACGTACAATTTTGCAAATGTAATCGATGACCATCTTCAGGGTATCACACATGTAGTAAGAGGTAATGAATACATTTCTTCATCGCCAAAGTATCAGAGATTGTATGAAGCGTTTGGCTGGGAATCACCAAAGTATGTTCATCTTCCACTTATCACAGATGAAGAACACAAAAAATTGAGCAAGCGTTCAGGACATTCTTCATATGAAGATTTGATTGAGCAGGGATTTTTGCCGGAGGCAATTGTAAACTACATTGCACTCTTGGGATGGAGCCCTGAGGACAATACAGAGATATTCTCGCTTGATGAGTTGATTGAGCAGTTTGATTACCACAAGGTAAACAAGAGCCCATCGGTATTCGATATTCAGAAACTCAAGTGGATGAATGGCGAGTATATCAAAGCTATGGACAATGAAAAGTTCTACGAACTGGCACTGCCATATGTGAAGCAGGTCATTACAAAGGATTTGGATTTGAATACAATTATGGATATGGTAAAGACCCGTATCGAAGTATTTCCTGATATTCCGGCACTTATCGATTTCTTTGAAGAGCTGCCTGAGTACAGCACAGAGATGTACACTCACAAGAAGATGAAGACAAATTCAGAAAATTCACTCGAGGTGTTGAAGGAATTACTCCCAATTCTTGAGAAGACAGATGACTATTCTTCGCAGGGACTTCATGATGTTGTATTTGAATATATTGCAAAGAAAGAATGCAAGAACGGTCAGGCATTATGGCCACTTAGAACAGCTGTGTCAGGAAAGCAGATGACACCTGCCGGAGCATTTGAAATAATGGAAGTTATCGGCAAGGAAGAATCAATTAAAAGAATTAAAAAAGGTATTGAAATGCTCGAAGCATAATTTATAATAAAAATAGAATGACAAAAGAGAAAGGATAGAAAATGTCCTTTCTCTTTTTGTGTCATATAGACTATAGTTTGTTCAAAAACAATCAAAATGTAAAAAGTTTTAACAAAGCATTGGAGAGAAAACGCAGCCGGAAAGGTTGTGGTATGAAAAACAAAAAACAAATATTCAGTGAGGCGCAATTGAGCGCAATTAATCATGACAGAGGTCCTGCATTGGTTTTGGCAGGCCCGGGCTCAGGAAAAACAACTACGATAACTTACCGCGTAAAAAAGTTAATAGAAATGGGAGTTAGACCGGAAGCTATTTTGGTTGTTACATTTACGAAAGCAGCAGCAGTCAATATGACTGACAGATTTAGAACTATAATGGATGGCAAAACCTTGCCAGTTACATTTGCAACCTTTCACAGTATTTTTTATAAAATACTGCGCAATGAACAGAGCCGGAACATAACGGGCATTATTTCAGAAACGGAAAAGATAAATATAATAAAGGAAATAGTCATAAGGAAAAAGCTTGATGTTTTGTCACTAAATGATTTTGCAGTTAATATGTTAGACGAAATATGCAGGGCAAAAGGCAACATGATTGACGTCAAAGAATATAATCCCATTAATTGCAAAAAGGAAACCTTTAGCATTGTCTTTGCAGAGTATGAAAGAGCTAAAGAAGCGGAAAAAAAGCTGGATTTCGAGGATATGATTATTCTGTGCTATAAGCTACTAAAAGACAATCAAAACATTCTGAATAAGTGGCAAAATATCTTTTCATATATATTGATAGATGAGTTTCAGGATATTAATTCATTGCAATATGAAATAATAAAAATGCTGGCTTATCCATCAAACAACATTTTTGTTGTCGGTGATGATGACCAGTCGATATATGGATTTCGCGGAGCGCGTCCTGACATTATGTTTAGATTCAAGGATGAATTTAATCCAAAGCAATATTTTCTGACAGAAAATTATAGGTCGACAGATGAAATAGTAGAAATGTCAGCCAATTTGATTTGCCACAATAATAAGAGATTTGACAAAAACTTTTATGCTATGAATGGTCATGGTCAGAAACCTGAAATTCTGACATTTAAAAATCAGGCAGAGCAGCTTTCGTTTATGTGCAAACAAATAAAAGCATATGAGAATGCCGGAGTAAAAAAATCAGATATTGCGATATTGGTTAGAAATAATTCACAGATTGAGCCTGTGAATACAATGCTAAAAAACTATAACATTCTGAGTTCTACGAAAAATAAGTCAAATGATATTTACAGCAGTATAGTTTCAAAAGATATACTGGCATATATAATTGCATCACAAAATTGGAGTAAAATATCATTTAGGGAAAATGAAGAGCTAATGTATGTTTTAAATAAACCGGGAAGGCTTATCAGCAGGCAGATGTTTTTAGAACCCGGTATGGACATCAAAAAATTAAAGGAAGCTTATGCTCACAACAATATGATTGTAAATCAAATTGAAAGTCTGGATTTTCATATGAGAATGATCGCGACGCTGCCACCATATGGTGCAGTCAATTATATAAGAAATGCAGTGGGGTATGAAGGCTATATTAGAGAATATGCCGGCAGCCATAGCATAAAAATAACAAACCTTATTAAGCAATTGGACGACATACAGTCAGATGCATGCAGATATGATACATTACAGCTATGGCTTGATTCGATAAATGCACATAATAGCAATAAAACTCATAACGGCGGTGACACATATGATGGCGCACAACAAAATAATGAAGACAGGCAAAATCATATTAATTTGATTACGATGCACAACTCAAAGGGCTTAGAATTTCGGATTGTGTTTATCATTAATGCAAATCAGGGGATTATTCCTTCTTCAAGAGCTCTTAGAGATAGAGACTTTGAAGAGGAAAGAAGAGTTTTTTATGTTGCGATGACAAGAGCAAAAGAGCGGCTTCATATTTTCTGCGCAAGGAATGTTCTCGGGTGCGAAGCAATGCGTTCTATGTTTGTGGATGAAATACTTGAATAAGTTGCAATTTATAAGTGTTTTTGATAAAGTAAAGAAAGTTTAAGTGATTTAAACTTATTTGTTAATTATTTATACTAACAACTTTGCTAGTAGAATGGAGGATAATATGAGTGAAGAATATTTAGAGGAAGGCGAAGATTTATTCGTCACATTAGATTTGGATGATGGAACTACAGTAGAGTGTCAGGTTCTTACTATATTTGAAGTGGAAGAGGAAGAACAGGATTATGTTGTTTTATTGCCACTTGATGACAATGAAGAGGGAGAGGTTTTCATTTACAGATATTTTGAAGATGAAGACGGAGAGCCTGGACTTGACAACATCGAATCAGAGGAAGAATTTGAGATGGTATCAGAGATTTTTGACCAGCTGGTTGAAGATGGAGAATACGACGAAATTCTTGAGGATTAATTGTTACTATAAGAAACAAAGTCATTGGAATTGCAATGCACATAAGAAGACAGAGGTGATATTATGGCAGGAACATACGATGAAGAAACAGAGAGACTGATTGAAAACAGACGTAGAAATGCTGAAATCAGAAGAGCACAGCAGGCAAAGAAGAGAAACAGAACACTTGCATTGCTTGCAGGTATTGCGGTTTTGATTATTGTTATTATTATCATTAGCGTATCTTGCTCAAGTAAAAAATCAAAGAAGGAAGCTGCACCGGCATCTAAGGCTCAGGAGACAACTGCTGTCCAGACAACTTCACAGGCTGAGGCAACTACAGAGGCAGAGACAACTACTGCTTCAAATATAATGTACACTACAGATGTTCTCAACCTGAGAGAGGAGCCTAATGCAGAATCGGCTATTATCGTACAGATTGATCCTGGAAAGAAGGTTGAAATCTTAGAGGATAATGGAGAGTGGTGCAAGGTTCAGCGTGGGACTGACACGGGATATTTGATGAAAGAATATTTAAGCTATGAAAACACAGTAGATTAAAAAGCTGGTGGCGAGGTTAAATTTTAACCATGCCACCAATTTTTTGCGTTTATGTGGTACAATGTGAGACGTGGATAAATTTACCATAAAGGATTAGTTAAATGAATAATATAGAATGGCTGGACGATATAACTAAATATGGAAGCGTCCTTGGACTTGATAGCATAAAAAAATTACTCGAGTTGATGGGCAATCCTCATAAGGGACTAAAAGTAGTACACTGCGCGGGAACTAACGGAAAGGGTTCTACACTCTCGTTTGTACAGAATATTTGCATGTGCGCAGGATATAGGGTTGGAAGATATTCCTCACCTGCAGTTTTTGACCGATGGGAAATTATAAGGATAAATGATGAGTGCATTGATTCTGAAAGCGTAGACACATACGTTGGACTGATTAGAGAGGCATGCTCTAAAATGCTTGAGCAGGGATACCCACATCCTACAATATTTGAAGTGGAAACTGCGTTGGCATTTTTATATTTCAAAGAGAATAACTGTGATATTGCACTGATTGAGTGTGGTATGGGTGGAAAAGAGGATGCTACAAATGTGTTTGATGAAGTACTTTGCTCTGTGATTACACCAATCAGTCTTGACCACACAGCCTTTTTGGGAAGTACGTTAAGCGGGATTGCCAAGGTTAAAGGGGGCATTATAAAGGAAGGCTGTCCTGTTGTTATTTCAAATCAGAGCGAAGAGGCGACAAATGAGTTGCTTGCGATAGGTGGGGAAAACGCAGTAGTTGTAGGAAAATCCAAAAATATAAAAATAGAAGATGGAATAACCTTCTTTGAGTATAACGAAAAACTCTGGAAAATTAAATTAAAGGGAAGTCATCAGATAGTTAATGCTACAGCTGCTATAGAGGTAGCAAATATTTTGAATAAAAAAGGCTATAATCTTTCAAAATATATTGAAGAAGGTCTTTTGGAGGCAAAATGGCCGGGCAGACTGGAGACAATATGTGAGAATCCGCTGATTGTAATTGATGGTGCTCATAATCCCGGAGCTGTCAAAAGCTTACTGGAAGCTATTGATTTGTATTTTACAAATAAGAGAATAACCTTTATAATGGGAGTGTTGGCTGACAAGGACTTTGCGAAAGAGGCAGAGATTATTGCAAACCGAGCTGAAAATATTGTGGCGGTTACGCCGAACAATGCAAGAGGTCTTGATGGGACAAAACTAAAGGACACTCTTGTTAAGTATAATTCAAATGTAGCAGTAGCAGACAATATCTCAAATACGTTAGATATTGCAAAGCAAGCCGTAAGCAGAGGTGAGTCAGATATGATTCTTGCATTTGGTTCTCTTTCTTATCTAAGAGAATTAAAAGAGTCATTATAGTAGAACAAACAGTTAAAGCCGAAAGGAGAGATTGACATGTTTGATAAAGCAAAAATTGAAGAAGCAATTAAATTATTATTGGAAGGTATCGGTGAAGATGCAGACAGAGAGGGGTTGAAGGATACTCCTGAACGTGTTGCAAGAATGTATACAGAGCTGTGTGCCGGAATGGAGCAGACTCCGGATAAACATCTGGCGCGTACATTTACTTGTGACAATGACAATGTAGTGATTGAAAAGGATATTACTTTTTATTCTACATGTGAGCATCATCTGATGCCTTTTTATGGTAAAGTACATATAGCATATATACCTAATGGCAAGGTTGTTGGAATCAGCAAGCTTGCACGCACAGTTGAGGTATATGCGAGACGTCTCCAGATTCAGGAGCAGATGACAAATCAGATAGCGGAAGCTATTGAGAGATGTCTTGATGCAAAGGGTGTTCTTGTGATGGTAGAGGCAGAGCATATGTGCATGTCTGCAAGAGGAATTAAAAAGCCGGGCAGCAAGACAATTACATTTTCAGCAAAGGGGGTATTTGAAGAGAACGACAGCTTTAGAAGCGAAATTGTGTCAATCTTCAACAAATAATATGAAAATAGGAAATTTTAATTTTGATTTTGAAAAAGAGCCTGTAATAATGGGTATTTTAAATGTTACTCCTGACTCATTTTCAGATGGTGGCAAATTCAATGACTTAGACAGAGCATTGAAGCATACCGAAGAGATGATTAATGACGGAGCAAAGATTATAGATATAGGTGGAGAGTCTACAAGACCCGGTTATACATTGATTAGTGATGCAGAAGAAATAGAGAGAACTGCACCTATTATTGAAGCTATAAAGAACCGATTTGACATAGCAACATCCCTTGATACATACAAAGCCGGTGTGGCAGAGGCCGGAATTGAAGCCGGGGTTGATATGATCAATGACATCTGGGGACTAAGATACCCGGAGGATAAAGAGTCGCGCATGGCAGAGGTTGTCGCTAAGAGTGGTCTCCCAATATGCATTATGCACAATCGGGACAATACAGATTATAACAATTATCTTGATGATTTCATGGCTGATATGCAGCAGTCGATTGATATTGCAAAGAAGGCCGGTATTGCCGATGAACAGATTATGTTAGATCCGGGTGTTGGCTTTGGAAAGACATTCGAGCATAATCTTCAGATTATAAACAATGTCGATATTATGCATAAGTTTGGTTATCCAATTCTTTTAGGAACATCTAGAAAATCTGTTATCGGAATAGCGCTTGATGTTGAAAAAGATGAGCGTATGCCGGGAACAGTTGCAACGACAGTTATTGGTTTGCAAAAGGGCTGTGGTATTTTTAGAGTTCACGATGTAAAAGAGAACTATCAGGCGATGATGATGACAAAGAAGATAATGGAAAGTGGCAAATAAAAAGGCACGTGTTTTGAAATTAAAGTGTTAAATTGGGCACTGACAAACAACAGAAAGATTGTCATAGAAGAGGTAACATGGATTGTATAAAAATAGAGCAGCTTGAGATATTTGCATATCATGGCTGCAATGAAGAAGAAAAAATTGATGGTCAGAAATTTTATGTGGATGCAAATCTGTACAGCGACGTTAAGACTCCGGGCTTGAGTGATGAGCTTGATGATACTGTCAATTATGCAAAGGCATGCAAATTTATAAATAAGTATATGACTGAAAATAGATTTGATTTGATTGAGGCAGTTGCAGAGCAGACGACGAGAGCACTGCTAAAGGAGTTTCCAAAAGTTAAGTCAATTGACTTTACAATTAACAAGCCTAACGCACCGATAAAGCTTCCTTTTGGAAATGTGGCTGTAAGCGTCAGTCGAAAGTGGAACAAGGCGTATTTGAGCATAGGCTCAAACATTGGAGACAGGGAAGCGTATCTAAATCAGGCAATTGACAGCTTGTATGACGACGACAATTGCAGAGTTCTTGCAATGTCAAAGTTTATTGAAACTGAACCATACGGCCCGGTTGAACAGGACAATTTTCTCAATGGATGCCTCGAGATTGAAACGCTGTATTCACCTTTAGAGTTGCTTGAAAAGGTTAATCAAATAGAATCAGAGGCAGGCAGAACAAGAGAAATACACTGGGGCCCACGAACATTGGATATTGATATTATTCTGTACAATGATGAGATTGTTCAGGAGAGAGACCTTATGATTCCACATGCTGAGATGCATAAGAGATTGTTCGTGCTGGAACCATTAAATGAGATTGCACCATATACAATTCATCCTATATACAAGAAGACTGTAGGACAGCTGCTGGAAGAATTGAAGCCGGCTAGTGGTTGTGAAGGCTGTAGTGGATGCAAGATGAAATAGAACTATATTGGAGAAGAAAATGAGAGATTTAGTAGACAGCAGAAAAGAAATAGATGAGATTGATAAGAGTATCGTCGAGTTGTTTGAGAAGAGAATGAAGGTATGCCACGACGTAGCTGAGTATAAGCTTCAAAATGGAAAACCGGTTCTCGACAGACAGAGAGAGCTTGATAAGATAGCTAAGCTAAAGGCAATGGCACAGGACAATTTTTACGGACATGGTGTTGAAGAACTGTTTGAACAGATTATGGCTATGTCACGAAAGATGCAGTACAAGCTCTTAAACGAGGAAGGAGTAAACAATGACATTGGATTTGACATTGTAAGTGAAATTCCAAAGAAGGATGTTACTGTAGTATATCAGGGAATTCCGGGAGCATACAGCCAGCAGGCATCGGTAGAATATTTTGGAGAGGATGCAAAGTTCTGCCATGTTACAACATTTAGAGAAGCGATGAAATATGTGCGCGATGGAAAAGCAGACTACGCAGTTCTTCCTTTCGAAAATTCATCAGCCGGAATTGTGACTGACGTATATGATTTACTTGTTGAATTTAAAAACTGTATCGTTGATACTTTTGATGTAAAAATAGAGCATTGCTTATGTGGACTAAAAGATGCAACTATTGATGATATTAAGGATGTATATTCTCATCCTCAGGCATTTATGCAGAGCAACTCATTTATCGAGGAGCATGGCTGGGGCAAAGTAAATCTTGCAAATACAGCAATCAGTGCCAGATACATATCAGAACAGACTGATAAGTCAAGAGCATGTATCGCAAGTGAAAATGCAGCAAACATCTATGGGTTAAAGGTGTTGCATAAGGGAATTAATTTCAATGCCACAAACACAACCAAGTTTATAATTATCAGTAGCGAAAAGATTGCAAGACGCGATGCAAACTTAATATGTATAAGCTTTGAAATGCCTCATAAGAGCGGTACACTTTATCAGATGCTTTCACACATCATTTATAATGACCTCAACATGACAAGTATCCAGTCAAGACCTATTCCGGATAAGAAATGGGAGTACAGATTCTATGTGGAATTTGAGGGGAAAGCAAATCAGGCGGGCGTTGTAAATGCACTGAGTGGTATAAATGCAGAATCGCTTAATATGAAGATATTGGGGAACTATTAAAAAAATAAAGGGCAGAACCAAAATGATTGGTTTTGCCCTTCATTTTTTAGATTTTATTTTGTTATGACTAATTTTTACAGCCCCTCAATTCTAGCCTTTATTTCCAAGAACTTAAATATATCCTGATATACCTCTTCATTGTCTTTTTCGTTAAACAACTCATGTCTCATTTCAGGATACATTTTATAATATAAGTTTGGATATCCGCATTTTTTGAGATGCAAAGCAGCATCCTTAAATGCTTTATCGCTTATTCTACAAGGGTCATCTCCACCGGATATAAACATTATTGGGAGAGATTTGTTTTTGCTAACCCAGCCTGTTTTACCGTATACCTGAGTCATAAGATTCATAAGAGTCAGATATCCGTTAAGTGTAAAAGTAAATCCGCAAAGCGGGTCGTTATTGTATTCGTCCACTATAAATCGGTCTCTTGTAAGCCAGGCATTCAATATGCCCTCCTTTTCAAAAGGTTTTTCAAATGGGCCGTTCACCAATGAGTTCATCAAAGGGCTTCTGTAATTCCAGCCTCTAAATAATGCCATAATTCTTATTAGCGCCTTTGCTGGAGTGGCAGTCAGTCTGTTTGAAGGAGAACCACTCAAAATAAGAGCATCGATTTCTTTTGAATATTTCTTCAAATATACTCTTGCAATCAGTGAACCCATACTGTGACCGAGTAGGATGAGAGGAAGGTTAGGAAATTCCCTCTTCAAAAACATTGTGTAGTCGTGAACATCCTCAACCAGTCCTTTGTAACCCTCGTGCCCAAAATCACCTAGATCGTCTTCAGTTATTATATTTTCACCGTGTCCTTTCAAATCAGCTATAGCGCAAATAAAACCACGCTGATTAAACACGTTCATTGTCTTTTCATAGCGCTGTCTTTTTTCGGACATGCCATGTACAAATTGAATAATTCCTATAGGTTCGGTACCCTCAGGAGGATAAGTGATAGTGCTAGGTCTCATAAACAATCCTTTCGTTTGTGACAACAATAAGTAAAATTTTAATTATCGTCGTCCATTCCTTCAGTAGTGTAAACAGTTCTCTTTCTAGCCATTTCATCGCTTTCAAGATATTCGTCATAAGTTGTCACCTTATCGATAAGCTTTCCGTTTACGATTTCCATAATTCTATTTGCAGTAGTCTGAACAACCTGATGATCTCTACAAGAGAAGAGAAGTACACCAGGGAACTTGATAAGACCGTTGTTAAGAGCTGTAATACTTTCCATATCCAAATGGTCAGTAGGCTCGTCGATAACTAAAACATTTGCTCCGGAAATCATAAGCTTTGAAAGCATAACTCTAACCTTTTCACCACCGGATAATACTCTAACCTTCTTAACGCCGGCATCGCCAGGGAAAAGCATTCTTCCGAGGAACTGCCTTACATAAGTAGCATCCTTGATTTCTGAATACTGTGTGAGCCAGTCTACGATAACATCATCGCAGTCAAAATCCTTTGTGTTGTCCTTAGGGAAGTATGACTGACTTGTTGTGATTCCCCATTTATATGAACCTTCATCCGGCTCCATATCTCCTGAAAGAATCTGGAATAAAGTAGTCTTTGCAAGTCCGTTTGAACCAACGAATGCAATCTTGTCCTCGCGACCTACGATAAATGAAATGTCGTCGAGAACCTTTACTCCGTCAATGGTCTTTGACAAGTGTTCAACAGTGAGAACCTCGTTTCCGATTTCTCTATCAGGTCTAAAATCAATATATGGGTATTTACGGCTTGATGGCTTGATTTCGTCAAGCTCAATTTTTTCTAATGCACGCTTTCTTGATGTAGCCTGCTTTGATTTAGAAGCGTTAGCGCTAAATCTCTGGATGAATTCCTGCAGCTCTTTAATCTTTTCTTCTTTTTTACGATTTGCTTCCTTCATCTGTTTTACGATTAACTGGCTTGATTCATACCAGAAGTCGTAGTTACCTGCGTAGAGCTGAATCTTTGCATAATCAATATCGGCAATCTGTGTGCAGACCTTATTTAAGAAGTATCTATCGTGAGATACAACGATAACTGTATTTTCAAAATTGATTAAGAATTCTTCAAGCCATGCGATAGCATCTAAATCCAAGTGGTTAGTAGGCTCGTCGAGAAGCAAAATGTCAGGGTTACCAAAGAGTGCCTGTGCAAGCAACACCTTGACCTTTAATGAACCGTTCAAATCCTTCATCAGGCTGTAATGATGTTCTGTATCAACACCGAGTCCGTTTAAAAGTGTAGCTGCGTCGGCTTCAGCATTCCACCCATCCATTTCAGCAAATTCTGCTTCGAGCTCAGAAGCGCGAATACCATCTTCATCACTGAAGTCTTCCTTCATGTAGATAGCGTCCTTTTCCTTCATGATTTCGTATAAACGCTGATTTCCCATGATTACTGTATCGAGAACAGTATATTCATCATACTGGAAATGGTCCTGCTTTAAGAAAGAAAGACGCTCGCCGGGAGTAATAATAACCTCACCGCTTGTTGGCTCGATTTCTCCTGTTAATATTTTAAGAAAAGTTGATTTTCCGGCACCGTTAGCACCAATTAAACCATAACAATGTCCCGGAACAAACTTGATGTTTACATCTTCAAATAAGGCTTTTTTACCAAATCTCAAAGAAACATTACTTGTACTTATCATATCCATACCTCGCAAATTTATTTGTGTCATACCTTTTGACACCATTAAATTTAAGTATATCAGTTTTACGGAGATTAGGCAATGCGAAGAATTGTATAATAAATAGGTAAAAAAGATATAGTTTTTGTTTACTATTTCTTTAATTTTGGGGTTATGTTATACTAATACGCAGTAGCATTGTTTGTGAATAATTAGGCATGAAAGGATAGGCATGATGGATTTAAAGGAAATAAAAGTTTACAGAGGCAACCCATTGCTAATG
>CAZWAG010000043.1:0-14690 GCA_964631845.1 uncultured Eubacterium sp. | reverse complement strand
CCTTAGTCTCTCCTTAGAACCCTCTCGGATGGAAAGAATCGAGGATACGCACATCATCATATCAAAATAATGAACCATTGCCGCATCTACATTCGGATTATCAATCGGCGACTGACTGTAAGCCTCCATCATTAGTTTTGTCACTCTATATTGCTGGTCAATTCTCTTAATCATAACTTCTTCATGCACCGACTGGTCATCACGACCGATAAAATATTTGTAAAGACAAACATCCAAATAATAAATATTTTTTACATAAGGAAGCGGTTGAAAAACATAAATATTGTCCACATAAAAAGTGTGTTTTGGAAGAATCATACCACTCTTTCTGAGCACTTTTGTACGATAAATGACAGAATGCATTAGAAGATACTGCGTCATGCCAAACTTTAATTCATCCCATCCAAACATTCTTCCTACAGGCATTGCCTTTTTGTATTTCATAATCTTTTTATGCCTTGCTCCTTGTTTATCATACATAAAGTTTGAAATAAGCATATCGAGTCCTGCATTAGACAAAACCATTTCATCAAGCAAATCAAGCACTGATTTAAGGGCCTTTTTGCCTAAGCAATCATCGCTGTCCAACACCTTAAAATAAAGTCCTGTTGCATTTCTGATTCCTGTATTTACAGCTTCTCCATGTCCACCATTTTCCTGATGGACAACCTTAACTATTGAAGGAAATTTACTTTCATATTTTTTTGCTATTTTGAGAGTGTCATCGCTTGAGCCATCATCAACAATGATAACTTCTACTCTTTCTCCTCCACTAATTGCACTTCTTATACTTTTATCCATATATTCCTGCGAATTATAACAGGGAATCGCAATTGTCAATAACTTCATTCTTATCTCCTTTAATCGTCATAAAAATATCATTAAGCACGTTTTGCTTTAACTTGATCATATATTAATTTTCCAAATACATACGCGATAATTCCAGTGAACAATGTCAATACAATTAACATAATTACACTCGAAGCACCCATATCAGTCTGAGCATTTGATTCTCCAAGTTTAGAAGCTAAGTATACCATAGCAACCGAAAACATATTTGATGTCATATGAAAAATAATTGGAGCTACAATACTTTTATATTTTTCGTATAAAAATACAGCCAGCAAACCAATAATAAATGCATATGGAGCCTGAATCCAGTTTCCATGAAAAACGCCAAACAATGCTGCCGATATAATTGCCGCAGCCTTATAACTGCATATATGCTTTAAACGCTTGTATATAAGTCCTCTAAATGCCATTTCCTCAACAATAGGTCCTAAAATACCGGCTGCAAAAATTTGAATAACTATGCTAGTTCCATAAATAATTTCGTCTGTCCCCTCATAAGATGATACCATAAACTCCGGCATAAAATTGGTCAGAAAACTTACAAAATAGTTTGCTGACAGCATTGAAAATATTGAAAAAGGTAAAATCAAAAGATAGCTTGGTATAAATACCATTTTATATTTTGTAAAAATACCTTTTATCTTGTCCTTTTCAATATCACGATACATCATAAATACAAAAAATGGTATTGTCAATGCCGCTGCACATAATGTTACAAGCAACAGATTTTTTTGAAATCCATTAATAATATCATTATAGGACAAACCACTTTTTGTTACTATCGCAACAATATTAGTTCCTATAAGCAATACAATTTGAGTCAAATAAGTCAATCCAACATATATTATCATCGGCAAAAGAATTCCGATTATTTTTGAAAAAGTAACATTTTCTCTCTTAATATCCACTACACTCTTCTCCTTATACAAATCCCCCAAGCAGGCTTTTTAAATAAAATTCATTACAACTGTGATTTTGAAATTTAACATTATACTGACATATTCAAACAGTGCCTTTGAAATTAAACATTATACTAACATATTCAATAGGTCTTTTGCATCATCAGCTATTGCCAAAGCCCCCTTGCTCAACATATCCTCATTGTCGCCAAATCCGTAGGCAACTCCTACCGAGTCAATACCAACAGCATTTGCCCCGTCTATATCAAAATGAGTATCACCTACCATCAGTAGCTCTTCCTTTTCATAATCTCCAAGCTTCTTTAATAGTTCGTTTATAACAGACTCTTTACTCTGAATTGGTCCGACCAAATCTGCTCCCTGAACGAAATCAAAATAATCGTATATTCCAAGATGCTTTAATACTTCCTCGGCCATACCCTGTGGTTTCGAGGTTGCCATTGCAATTACCTTGCCGGCGGCCTTCAAGCCTTTCAGCATTTCTTCTGTTCCCGGATATATTTCAGTTTCGTATAAACCAATTGGCGTATACCTTTCTCTGTATATCTCGACACCTTTTTTTGCATCCTCATCAGAAAAATTATATGTTCGAACCAGTTCATCGTACATAGGCGGTCCAATGAAATGTATTATATTACTGTCATCCGGCTCATAAATTCCAAACTTTTCTAAAGCATATCTTAATGAATTGAGAATACCCTTCTGTGAATTACTAAGTGTCCCATCCAAATCAAATATTATAACCTTATAGTTTTTCATTGTTAATTTCTCCATAAAGTTTATTTACAATTGTTGACATGCAGACATACAAAATATAATTTGATTACTTTTGCAGTCGCTAAGCAATAGTATAACACAAATGGCTCTTGTTTTACAGTAACATTTGTTTTATAATATGTTAAGAATTTATTAAGAAAATGTGAGGTACTTAAGAATGAGTCAGGAAAAGGTAGACAGATACAAAAAAGAGAAATACAATCGTAAAAATACCAAGAAAACATCTAACATCAAAAAGATTGTATACTATGTTATCGCTACATTAGTTGCTATCGCTTTCCTTGTTTATCTTGGTTATTCAATAGCTGTAAGTACAGGACTTTACACACCTCCTGTTACTACTACTCATGTGGAATGGTCAAGTGACGAGATTGAAAGTCTTAGAAACACATTGATTCAGCAGGGTGATTCTAATGTCAAAGGTGATAAATCATCACCTACAGAGACTGAAGTAGAAGCAACTACAGCAGCTGCTGAAAAATAGTAATAAAGGAACGATAAAAAGTTTCTTTATTAAGGGGCTATTAAAAAAGTCCTTAACTAACAGACCTGCATTGGCCATTGCCAATGCAGGTCTTGTTAGTTTCTTTAGTTTTTCAGTATCTTGTTTTGATATTGGTCTTCCCAAAATTATAGTTTGAGAACGCGATATTTCTCGCGTTGTAGCTAAAAGTATCAAATACTATGCAAGTAATGTTTTGATGCCGCAATCCTTATGTCGTTGCTGAGAAAAGTATCAAATACTTATACAAGTGATGTTTTGATACCAAATATAAGCATAAATAAGCAATGCGAGATGTAAATTGGTATCAGTTAGTATGATAGAGGCTTGTTTGATACTTTTGTACCATCAGATTAAAATATACCGGTATCAGTTAGTGTGATAAAAGCTTGTTTGATACTTTTGTACCATCAGATTAAAAATACCGGTATCACTTAGTGTGATAAAAGCTTGTTTGATACTTTTCTTTAAAATAGTAATAACCACTAGAATAATCTAGTGGTCATTATACAAAAAACAATTTTCTTACATTCTCTCAGGTGCTTCAAATCCAAGTAAATCAATACCTGCCTCTAACACTTCCTTGCAAAGCTTTATGAGTGCAATATAACCCTTCTGCTTTTCTTTGTCTTCCTCAGCAAGAATCTTTGTTCCATGATAGAATCTGTTAAATACATTTGACAAGTCATAAATATATGAGCAAATCTTATGTGGTGCCAATTCTTCTGCAGCAGACTCAACTGTTTCATTGAATTTAGCAATTTCAAGCATCAAATCACTCTGCTCCTTATTGTCACATGAAGCAATGCTTAAGTCGTCAATATTTCCACCTTCTGATTTGTATTTTTCCAATATAGACTTGATACGAACAATAGTATAAAGAATGTATGGGCCTGTGTTGCCCTCAAATGATGCAAATCTATCAATATCAAATATATAATCCTTAGAAGCCTGGTTTGACAAATCTCCATACTTGAGAGCTGCCAATCCAACAATCTTTGATGTTGCCTTTGCTTCCTCTTCGTCTATTGTTCTATTTTCCTGCATCTTTTCATATACAGCATCATTTATCTGTCCAATAAGATTTTCAAGACGCATTACGCCGCCATCTCTTGTCTTAAACGGCTTTCCATCTGCTCCATTCATCGTTCCAAAACCAAGATATTCAAGCTTTGTGCTATCCTTTACAAGTCCGGCTTTTCTGGCAACACGGAATACCTGTGTAAAATGAAGCTCCTGTCTTTTGTCAGCAACGTATACATATTCATCAGGCTGATAATCCTGTTCTCTCTGAATGATAGTTCCAAGATCTGATGTCGCATAGAGAGCTGCTCCGTCTGACTTTCTAACGATACATGGAGGCAATTCCTTCTTGTCTCCTTCCTGTGCGATATCGACAACCAAAGCTCCCTGGCTTTCATAGGCAAGACCTTTGTCAATTAGATCCTGAATAAGTCCCGGAATATATGGTTCAGCATCGCTTTCACCCTTCCAGAGGTCAAATGTAACATTGAGATTTCCATAATTCTTCTTTAAATCTTCTACAGAAACCTTCATAATATGCTGCCAAATAGCCTTATATGGAGCATATCCGTTTTGAAGCTTAAGAGTTGCCTCATGGGCTGCGGCCTTAAATTCTTCGTCAACCTTTGATTTTGCACTTGCAGTTGGATAAATATCTTCAAGCTCTGTAATAGTAAACGGAGCCTCCTGAGGATATTCTCCTTCATAGCTATCATCAAAATAAACAAGCTCCGGCTTGCGTTCCTTTAATTCCATGATAATTAGACCAATCTGAAGTCCCCAATCACCCAAATGAACGTCACCGATAACATTATCTCCAACATATTTTTTTATACGCTTGATGCTCTCACCTATAACTGCCGGGCGCAAATGTCCAACATGGAGAGGCTTTGCAACATTTGCACCGCCGTAATCTACAACAACGGTCTTGTTGCTTCCATGACAACCAAAGTTGTCTTCCTTTTGAATATCATTTAAATAAGCAGCTACAAAGTCATTGCTTAAATTAATGTTGATAAATCCGGGATTTACTGCTTCAATGCTCTCGAACATTTCATTATCCTTTAACACTTCAACAACATCATTTGCAATCATAATAGGTGCTTTATGATATATTTTTGCACCTGCCATTGCACCATTACACTGATACTGACAAAGATCAGGTCTGTTTGAGACTACTACCTTTGCAAGATTTGTGTCATAGTCTTTTTCGGCAAATGCCTTTTCAATTTCTTCTGTGATAAGTTCAATTATCTTTTTCATTTGATTCTCCTATCTGTCATAAGTTCAAGTATCATTTCATTTAATTCTCACATATATAATATTTTGAATTTTACATATATGAAAAATGTTCACTGATATCGGATTTACAGTGTAACACCGTTAAGCTTTAACATTTCTCTTGCCGAGTCAACGGAATCAACACCCGTTTTGTTCTTAATTGGTGCAAACTCCTTTTCTCTTTCAACCTCATACGCGAGACAGTTGTCCATCATATGAACCATGTCGAGAACTAATGTTTCAAACTTGTATCCATTTTCTTTTTCCGGCTTTACAACGTTACCGTCTTCGTCCAGACATTCAATCTTCTTTTCTACAACATGAGTAGAAAGATTATTGTTAAGATTTGCTTCAAGGTCTTCAATGTTAAATAAGTAGTTTAATATAACACCGTATTTGTATGCTAATTCGCCATCTTCATTTGTCTCGTATCTCATTTTTTCTGTTAATTCGTAATATTCTACGATTGATGGTTTTCCATCCTCTAAACAGAGAACGCCCACCTTTTCTTCCGGAGATGCCTTAGACACTACCTTTGACGCTGAGCGGTAATTTCCATCAATCATTGTTCCTACGAAGCAAGGGTCAACCATTCTCTGACATACATTGTCAACAGCAAAAATATTAATATACTCAACACCCTTTGCCTTTGCCTGCTCGCACAAGCCTGCTTTTACAAACGAAATAAACCATCCACCATTTCCGTTTGGCGATGTGGCAACTCTGCCTTTGTTTTCAAGGTATATTTTTCCATCATAAGACGCTGCCGGTGCCATTTCCTGAACAAAGAAATCGATATAGTCCGGATCATATCCAAAATAATTCTTTTCCTTCAGGAATTCTCTTGTATCCTTATCATTTTTCTCACTTGTCATAATGTAGAGAGGAATCCATACTCCTGTCTGCTTTACAACATCCATAAGATTTCTTATAAGCATTTCAAAGATATATACATCTTTTGTCAGTCCAATATTGTACATTCCCTTTGGCTTGTCTGAGCCAAGTCTTGTACCCATACCACCTGCCAATAAGAGAGCCGCAACCTTTCCTTCTTTTATTGCATTAACCCCGACCTGTGTATACCTTTCTCTATTTGCTTCAATCTCCTTGATTGAAACGGCATCTGTTAATGGTGTGATAACACCCTTTGTGGCTTCTTTGTGGTCTTTTTTTATTAAATCAAGCAAAGAAAAATCTATGCTTTCTATCTGATTAATCAATTCCTTCTTCTGATTGTCGCCTAACTGGTCGTAATACTTTAATAAGTGGGTCTGATCATGTTTTTCTAACAATTCTTTTACTGTACTTAATCCCATAGTTGTTCTCCTTTCAATAAAAAACAGTAAAATTGGCTAATAATAGAATAAGTTATTTTTACTTATTATGCAAGGGATTTAATGTCACATAAAAGGTCAATACAATTTTGATATCGGTCATCCGGATTTGTTTTTGTACACTTAGAAATTACACGTCTCATTTTTCGTCCAATCCTGATATCAAACTTGTCCTTTTTCATTCTTTTTCCGGTTCTAAGATAGTACATTGTTGTTCCGACAGTATAAATATCAGTTCTTATATCTGTATTGTATATACTTCTGCCACTTTCGTTTCCAAACTGCTCCGGAGCGGCAAAGCCCTTACTTCCAACAGCCAGTTCTTCTATCCCTATCTCTTTTGAATATCTCTTAGCTATTCCAAAATCTACGAGTTTTACAGTTCCGTCAGCTTTCAAGATTATGTTAGAGGGTTTTAAATCTCTATATACCACAGCAGGCTCTAAAGAATGAAGATAATATAAGCCACTGCAAATTTGCGTCATAATATCTATAATTTTTCTTTTCCTTAAAACACCTTTTTGCTTTATATACTGCTTTAGGTCAGTACCCTCAACATATTCCATTACAAGAAAAATATCATTCTGATATCTAATTAAATTAAAAATTTTTGGAAGGACCGGGTGTGCTGTGTATTTGAGTACATCCAGCTCACGTTCAATTCCTTCCAAAAATTTTGTTTTATCGTTTGGATTGGAAGTGCGATACTTCTTAAGAGCATAATATTTTCCTGAATGAACATCGCGTACTTTATATACCTTAGCAGAACCACCGGTTCCGACTATATCAAGCACAAAATATCTTCCACCAACAACGTTATTTATTAATTTATCTCTCATAACACACTCTTTCCGAATGTGTTTCTCTCCAAGCAAATTGGGTAAACCCCAAACCATCTAACTTACAATGTTGCTACATCAACCAATGTAAGATTTTCCTTTGCGTCGCTCTCTAAGCTTGTGAGCAATGCATCTACTGTATCCAAGCTTGTGAAGCAGTTTACGCCTGTTTCAATTGACACACGTCTGATAAGGAATCCATCACGGTTTTTATCTCTTCCCTGTGTAGGTGTGTCGATAACAATATCAATTTTGTGTTCAAGCAATAAGTCCATAACAGTAGGTGATTCCTGGTTAATCTTGTTAACCTTCATAGCTTTAACACCATTTTCTCTTAAGACATCTGCTGTTGATCTTGTAGCATAAATTTCATATCCAAGCTTTTCAAATCTCTTTGCAAGAGGAATCATTTCCTGCTTGTCAGCATCATTTACTGATACAATAATCTTTTTGTGCTTTGGAAGCTCTACTCCCGAGCCTAAGAAAGCCTTGTACAATGCTTCATTAAACTCTTCTGCGATACCTAAGCATTCACCTGTTGACTTCATTTCAGGTCCAAGACTAGTCTCAGCACCTCTAATCTTTTCAAATGAGAATACAGGCATCTTAATAGCATAATGACTGGCATTTGGCTGTAAGCCCGGCTTATATCCCAGCTCCTTGATTGTCTTTCCAATAATACACTTTGTAGCAAGCTTAACAATTGGAATTCCCGTAACCTTGCTAATATATGGTACTGTTCTGGATGAACGTGGATTAACCTCAATTACATATACCTGACCGTCACAAACGATAAACTGAATATTTATCATACCTTTAACATGAAGTGACATTGCAAGCTTTCTTGTATAGTCTTCAATAGTATCAATAATATTCTGTGACAATGTATATGCAGGATAGACAGAAATACTGTCACCCGAATGGACTCCGGCTCTCTCGATATGTTCCATTATACCTGGAATTAAAATATCTGTGCCATCGCAAATTGCGTCAACCTCAACCTCTGTGCCCTGAAGATATTTATCTACAAGAATTGGGTGATCCTGAGCGATACGGTTTATAATTTCCATAAACTCTTCAATTTCTTCATCGTTTGTGGCAATCTGCATACCCTGACCACCGAGAACGTATGAAGGTCTAACGAGAACAGGATAACCAAGTTCATTTGCAACCTTCTTTGCCTCATCGTCTGTAAATACTGTTCCACCTGTAGGTCTTGGTATTCCACATTGCTCTAATATCTCATCAAACAATTCTCTATCTTCAGCCGCGTCAACATCCTCTGCCTTTGTTCCAAGGATTGGCACGCCCATCTTCATAAGAGCTTCTGTGAGCTTAATAGCTGTCTGACCTCCAAACTGAACAACTGCTCCATCAGGCTTTTCAACATTTACAATGTTTTCTACATCCTCCGGTGTAAGTGGTTCAAAATAAAGCTTGTCAGCAATATCAAAGTCAGTTGAAACTGTCTCCGGGTTGTTATTTACGATTATTGTCTCGTATCCTTCCTCTTTGAATGCCCATGTACAGTGAACTGAACAGAAGTCAAACTCAATACCCTGTCCAATTCGAATCGGACCTGAACCGAGTACTAAAACCTTCTTTAATGGCTTTGTCTGTGCAGCTTCATTTTCTCCACCATATACTGAATAATAATATGGTGTAGCAGCTTCAAATTCAGCGGCACAAGTATCAACCATCTTGTATGCTGCAACGATATTGTTGTCATATCGCATCTGCTTGATTTCTGCTTCAGGCATACCTGTAAGTCTCTCAATAACTGAATCCGGAAATTCAATTCTCTTTGCTTCTCTTAAAAGTTCAACAGTAAGAGGTCCACGTTTGAGAGCTTCTTCCATCTCTACAATAATTGCAAGCTTGTCTATAAACCACTTGTCAATCATAGTAATTTCATGGATATGATCATAGCTTACGCCCCTTCTAAGTGCTTCTGCTATAACCCAGATTCTTCTGTCGTCAACCTTGTGAAGCATATCTTCTAATTCATCGTCATCCAAGCCCGAGAAATCATAATCAAGTAAGCATTCTACATGCTGTTCAAGAGAACGGATGGCTTTCATAAGCGCTCCCTCGAAGTTGTTGCAGATGCTCATAACCTCACCTGTTGCCTTCATCTGTGTTGTAAGCTTACGGCTGGCTGTGATGAATTTGTCAAATGGAAGTCTTGGAATCTTAACTACACAATAGTCAAGTGTTGGTTCAAAACTTGCATATGAATTCTGTGTGATTGCATTTTTAATTTCATCTAATGTATAACCGAGTGCAATCTTTGCAGCTACCTTTGCGATCGGATAACCTGTAGCCTTTGAAGCAAGCGCTGATGAACGGCTTACTCTTGGGTTAACCTCGATTACACAATATTCAAAGCTTTCAGGATGGAGTGCATACTGAACGTTACATCCACCTGTAATATTTAATTCATTGATAATGTTAAGCGCAGATGTACGAAGCATCTGATGCTCTTTGTCTCCGATTGTCTGAGATGGAGCAACTACAATACTATCACCTGTATGAACGCCTACGGGGTCAAGGTTTTCCATATTACATACTGTAATACAGTTGCCTGCAGAGTCACGCATTACTTCGTATTCTATTTCTTTCCAGCCTGCGATACATCTCTCAACTAATACCTGGCCTACGCGGCTAAGTCTGAGACCATTTTCAAGTATTTCGACAAGCTCGAATTCATTGTGGGCAATACCACCACCGCTACCACCGAGTGTGTAAGCCGGACGAAGTACAACCGGATAACCAATCTTGTTGGTAAAAGCAATACCGTCTTCAACATTCTCAACTACAAGTGATGGTGCACATGGCTCTCCGATTTTTTCCATTGTCTCCTTAAACTCAAGACGATCCTCTGCCTTTTTGATTGTCTCAGAAGTTGTTCCGATAAGACGACAATTGTGTTCTTCTAAAAATCCGGTTTCTGCAATTTCCATAGCAAGGTTAAGACCTGCCTGTCCACCCAGGGTTGGAAGAATACTGTCCGGTTTTTCCTTTTCAATAATCTTCTTTAAAACCGGAACCGTAAGAGGCTCAATGTAAACCTCATCTGCTATGTCTTTATCTGTCATGATTGTAGCAGGATTTGAATTTAAAAGTACAACCTCAATGCCCTCTTCCTTTAATGAACGGCATGCCTGTGTACCTGCATAGTCAAATTCTGCAGCCTGTCCAATTACGATTGGACCTGAACCTATTACCAATACCTTCTTTATGCTTAAATCTCTAGCCATTCTTCTTCACCTCCATCATATGAATAAACTCATCAAAAAGTATGTCTGAATCCTGTGGACCAGGACACGCTTCAGGATGGAACTGAACTGTAAATATATCTTTATTTTTATATCTAAGACCTTCTACTGTCTTATCATTAACATTTATGAAAGCAACCTTTGCTATTTCCGGATCAACGGTATCACCGTCAACCATATAGCCGTGATTTTGTGATGAAATATATACATGTCCACTGTCAATATCCTTAACCGGATGATTGCCACCTCTATGTCCGTATTTCATTTTCTTTGTATCTGCACCGGTTGCAAGAGCCATAAGCTGATGTCCTAAGCAGATAGCAAAAATAGGAATTTCTGTATCGTAAAGCTTTTTAATCTGTTCTATTTGATATACACATTCTTTTGGATCGCCGGGTCCGTTTGATAACATAATACCATCCGGATTTGAATCAATTATCTCCTCTGCTGATGTATCAGCCGGGAAAATAGTAACATTGCATCCTCTCTTGTGAAGAGAATCACCTATATTATTCTTTGCACCGATATCTAACAATGCAACATTGAAACCGTCATTTGATAATACCTTTTTGCTCTTGCAGGATACCTTCTTAACAACACCTTCTACCCTGTATTCTTTGATTCTAGGTAAAACGTCTGTCAAATCATCATATACGTTGGTAGTAATCATACCATTCATTGTACCCTTCTCACGAAGAATCTTTGTGAGAGCTCTTGTGTCAATACCGGCAATACCAGGTATGTCATATTCCTCCAAAAAGCTCTGAATAGAATCATTACTCCTAAAATTACTTGGCATACGGCTCAATTCATGAACAATATATCCGTCCGGCCAAGGTCTAAGTGACTCCATATCCTCTCTGCAAATACCGTAATTACCAATTAAAGGATAAGTCATACATACTGCCTGTCCTGCATATGAAGGGTCAGTAAGCACTTCCAAATATCCCCACATTGAAGTGTTAAATACAATCTCACTGATAATTTCTTTTCTAGATCCAATAGATGTGCCTTCAAAGACTGTTCCGTCTTCTAAGATTAAAAAAGCTTTCATAAATGTGTATTCCTTTCGTTTTATTTATGAATAATTGACCCTAATAACCCAATTATTCATAATCTACGGAATTATACCAAAATTGTCGCCTTAATTCAACATAACATATTAATTTAATTTATTTTTATAAAAATTCTTATAATAATAAATTATTAAACTTTTCTTTTATATTGTGGTAGAATAAATATCATAATAATGTAAAGGAAAAAATCAAATGAGAAAAAAAGACTTAGCTATAGAAGTAATTGAAAGATTAAAAAAGGAATATCCTGATGCCGGATGCAGCCTAGACACTTCAGTTGCATGGCAGCTACTTGTAAGTGTGAGACTTGCTGCTCAATGCACTGACGCTAGAGTAAACACAATTGTTCCTCTCTTATACGAAAAATTTCCTGATATAGACGCATTGGCAGATGCAGATGTAAAAGAAATTGAAGAGATTGTAAAGCCTTGCGGATTGGGCAAAAGCAAAGCCAGAGATATTAGTTTGTGTATGAGGATGCTTCGAGATGAATTTAATTATGTTGTTCCAGACAATATGGAAGATTTACTCAAGCTTCCAGGCGTAGGCAGAAAAAGTGCAAATCTGATACTTGGAGATGTTTACGGCAAGCCCGCAATAGTTACTGATACGCACTGCATCCGTCTTTGTAACAGAATCGGATTGGTCGATGGCATCAAAGAGCCAAAAAAGGTTGAAATGGCTCTTTGGAAAATAATTCCTCCTGAAGAAGGAAGTGACTTCTGCCATCGTCTTGTTTTTCACGGTAGAGATATCTGCACAGCACGAACAACACCATATTGTGACCGATGTGTATTAAACGATATCTGCAAGAAAAAAATTTAATTTAATATATCTTTATCGAGGCGTTCCTTCTGCTATGCGGGTAATTCCAACGTATATTTGTGAAATTTTGTACCAGGTTGCAAATCCAACTATACCGTCCGGAGTTAATCCAAATATTTTTTGGAACGCCCTTACTGCCTCTTCTGTCGCAGGTCCAAATAAGCCATCTGCCTGCAGACGTGGAATTGCTGTGTAAACCTCTGCAATGGTATTTAGCTGTTCCTGCATCTGCATTACCTTTGGTCCACTTGCCCCCTGTGTCAGATTATATCCCGGCCAGGAGGACGGAACTCCTGATATCTGTTCTGCTGAATTGATATACATATCATCCCCATAATATCTTCTTATAATTTCCAAACGTGAATATCCCTGTTCCGCCAAATCGCACGAACCCCATTGGCTAAGCCAGTTTGGACACGTCACTCTCTTCCCATCACAATACTGTGTAAGTATAGGCTGTTTTACATTTGGCCGTGACAAATACTGGTTAAAAATATTGTCAACCGTCTGACTTATATTTTCATATATGTTTCTTCCATATATCCATTTTTGATCATACGCTGTTGAGGATGTAATTGTAAAATTATACCCCTTGTTTCTGTACCACTCAGTATATACTCTGTTTAATGTAAATGACATTATAGCTAATATATTTGCTTCTATCGCCGCCTGTGGCCATGTTGCATATATTTCTGAAGAGGCAACATTTTTAATGTAATCTCTGTAGGTCACATAATAATCCTTTGCATTTGAAGATGGTGTACCATCGTGTACAATAACATATTCAGGCACAACAACTCTACTTAGGACAATATCTCCTGATTCCCGCTCAAGCTTTATTTCTGACTCATATTGCTTTGGTGGATATTCCGCATACAGAGTATGAGGCGGAATATTAATATAATCAACACCTCTTTCTGATCTCGTGAGAACAATGTTCTGTATTGCCCGTCTGTCTGCCAGCAATTCAACATTTTCTACAACTTCTGTATTATATCCTTCTGCTGAAACTCTCACATTATAATTTGCATATGGTTGAATTGTATTACTTGAATCCAAGCTGTACTCAATATTTGGAGTTTTTAATTGTATTTCTTCTGTCTGACCAGAGCTATTAGTTTCTACCGTCTCATTTTCATTATTTTCATCCGTGATTTGTACCGTTGCATCACCGATTGGAACATTTAATTCATTTACAACATTAACCTGTAGTTCGCCTGTTCCCTCCGGTTCATTACTATTTATTACTGCCATACATATCCAAAAAAATTTAATCTATATATTATATGCACAAACAAAATTTTTTGTACAATTTCAATGACTTTTTGACATAATCACATTTTCTTGCGTGATTATAACGAGTTTATAACGGAAAGTTATCAAATCGATTTGTGGTTGTTCATTTGATAAAAATGAACATATAATTAATCTTAAAATTTTATCAAACTAGAAAAATAAGTGTTTCAGATAAAAATAATCCGATAATTAATCTTATTATTTTATCTATTAATATAAAAAAACACTTATGATAAAAATTAGTAGATAAATATACTTATAAATTTATCAATCGGCATAAATAAACGCTTATGATAAAGACAAACAAAAAAATCAGACTAAAGTCCATATTAAAACAGGAGAGAATCGTATGATTCTCTCCTGCAAAATAATTACTTATATATTTTTAGTAAAGGCCTGTCCAACCCTGTTCCTGATTGGCAACTCCGCCTTCGAAAGTATCAAGAACTCCACTTGTTGTAATAACATCTTCTGTATCGAATTCTACAACTTCTGCCTTTGGGCTTGTATATAATTCTGTCATTTCCTAATACCTCCTATCCTATTCTACATCTAAGTATGCTGCAAGATTATCAAAAGATTTTCCAGCTGCCTGAGCTCTCTGCGCTACCTGGTTGATAGATCTGATTACCGGTGCTGCTGCATATACTTCTGTAGTAGTACCATCTACATATGTTAACTGTACAT
>CAZWAG010000042.1:0-15586 GCA_964631845.1 uncultured Eubacterium sp. | reverse complement strand
TTGTGCATTTTGACAAAAATATTTCAGAGGTCGACCTTTTGACACCCTAATCATATTAAGAATATCCTCTGAATTTTCTTTAAAGGCGTTAATAATAATATGGAATAAAATATAAAAAGCTGAAATTATGAGATTGCAAATCTAATAATTTCAGCTTTTTATATAATTCTTATTAGTTATAAAATTATATTTGTGCCTTACTTTTAATAAAGCTATATATCTTAGAAAGGATTAAAGATATTACTTTTTCCAACATCTTTATACAAATAGATATTAATAATGAACCAACAAAAATAAAAGGAACAATTATAATATAGTATTTCAATCTATCATCGATTGAAGGAATTGCTTTTATTAATTTAGGATATGTATATGAATCCATAATATATGAAACAAGATATACACATAAAACAAGGTCAGATATTTTCCATAAAATATACTTTATAGATACAGGAAAATTATCTGATTTAATTCTAGTTAATAGTACAAAGATTAATATAGTAAGGATAAATGGTTCGAAACCACCCCAATGAATAAAACTGAGGTTTTTGAAAGTTGAATTATATGATCTATAATAGTTAAATGATCCGAATAACACAGTTATTAGAGGAAGTAAAGTGACTAAAATAGATGTTTTAATGTTTATTTTGTATTCGCGTAAATAGCATCCAATAAAGTAATAGGTTATTGGATAAATAAATTTCCACCAATCAGGAATTAAATTCTGAAATGAATCTGATATTGCCGGATTTGACCACCATCCGGATGTTTGAAAATCAAAAATATTAAAAATGGATGGTGCAACAGTCAGGAAGAAAAGTGTTGCAAGCAAAATTAATTTTTCCTGTTTTGATCTTAGACCGTGGTATATTAAATTAAGAAATGGTATTAACAAGAATAATCCAATGTACATTTCTATATACCAGGAATAGTTTGCACCTGAAAAATCAAGTATTGCAAAAAAAGCAGTTTTGATTGAATATTTTACGGAATGAAGATAAAAATGCTTAAATAATATGCAGGCAATAGAAGCTAAAACATAAGTGATTAATATTTTTTTGATGCCTAGATAGTATTTTTTGCTTAATTCTTTATTGCACACTAAATATCCGGTCAAGATTATGAATAGCGGAACGCATATTGAAAAAAAGGTTCGCATTACACACATAATATACATATTAAATCCGGTTATTGTTTCGCTATATAAACGGTTATTTACCAAAAAATGATCTGAAATAACACAAAAAACTGCAAATATTCTAATAATATCCAGAGTGGAATTGCGTTGATTTGCTTTTGTAAAATTCATTGTATCCTCCGTAGTTAATTAATTTTCAAAAATATTATATCATAAAGACAAAGAAATAAAAAATAACAAAGGATAAATTAGTGCAATTGAAAATTGATAAAGAATCAAAAAAATAGTAGAATAATAAGGTGGAAAATGAGAGAAAGATTAGAACATATTAATAAATTTTACTTAGTTTATTAGGAGAAAAATATGAAGGAACATCAGGCGAGAGAATATATATTTGAAGAAAAAGTAAAGAAATTATTGCAGGATAGCAATTACATTACGGTTGTAGAAGAGGATGTGCCGGGGAGAAGTGGATATCACGATATTCACGCTTACGGAAAGGTAAATATACCATCAGCTTTTACATATCCTATAAGAATTGTGTGTCAATACAAGTACTATGCAAAAAACAGAGTCGAGTTGAATCATATTAGAGATTTTGGTGGAATAATGGCTGATATTTCAGAGATAAATTATTCAATGAAAACCGAAGCTACAAACATATCAGACAGATATATGTATACAGGATGCTTTTTCAGTGCGACATCATTTACAAGAATGGCGCAGGAGTATGCGTGGGCGCATAACATTTTTATGATTTCTTTGGAGAGAATAGGAGTAATGCAGCCTATTCTAAAGAAAATTGATGAGTTTGTATCTGGATTGAGTGAGAGCACAATCAATAATATTACAAAAGAGGAATTGCTCGATGGATATGACAGGGAGGTTGATGAAACTGAACTAATTCCGGAGACAGCGATAGGTATTGTAAATGGTGTTTATCCGATTATGCTCTTTGGTAAAAAAGGATGGACTCAGCCGGTAAAGGAAGAGGCAAACAGGTCTGAAATTGGAAGAGCCTATATAGACAATGTTTATAGAAATGAAAATCAGTTTGAAGCAAACTTTGAACTAAGCTTTATGGAAAGCTCGGCTGAGTTTTCTATTCCAATTGCTGTAGTTGAAAAGCTGATGGAGAGAGCAGACAATGACAATAAGGAAAATGTTATATTTAATATAGATATTCCGTTTGTGAATGCTAAGGGTAAAAAAGAGTTTGTGTCTCTCGAAGTATTTATGGAAGGATTTGAAAAAGGAGCTTATACAAATAAGCAAATATCATTTTTTGATTTCTAAAAAATATGTGTGAAAAAATTTTGTATGACAAATTAATTGAATATAGTAAGTCAGGTACATATCCATTGCATATGCCGGGACATAAGAGAAATACAAAGTTATTGCAGGGAGTAGACCCCTTTGATATTGATATTACAGAGATAACAGGCTTTGATAATCTGCACAACGCTGAAGGTATTATTAAAGAGTCAATGGAAAACACCGCAAAATACTATGGAGTTAAAAAGACCTGGTATTTGGTAAACGGAAGCTCTAGTGGAATATTGGCAGCAATACATAGTGTTACAGATATTGGAGATAAAATATTAATAGGAAGAAACTGCCACAAATCAGTGTATAATGCGATTGAGGCAAGAAATCTTAATGCCGAATATGTGTATCCGGAGTTTATAGATGAGCTAAATATATGTGGAGGATATGAGCCGGAAAATATAAGAGATATATTGTGCAATAATAGAGATATCAAGGCTGTAGTTATCACTTCTCCTACATATGAGGGAATAGTTTCAGATATAGAAAAAATTGCAGAAGTAGTACACGCACAAGGAGCAATATTGATTGTCGACGAAGCTCATGGAGCTCATTTTAGAGTATCTGATAAGCTTCCAAGGCCTGCGTATGAATGCGGAGCGGATATTGTAATAGAGAGTGTACACAAGACATTGCCATCCCTTACTCAGACTGCACTACTACACTTAAACAGCGATAGAGTGTTAGAAAATAAAATAAGTAAAGCACTGTCAATCTATCAGACAAGCAGTCCGTCTTATTTACTTATGGCAAGCATTGAAAAGTGTATATATGATATGAGTAAATATGGTGAAGAATTAGTTAGCAATTTGTTAATAACCACAGAGAAAATGAGACAGGCAGTTAATAACTCAAGTGTCAGAATAGTTGGAAATGAAATTGTAGGGAAAAAGGCTGTTTTTGAAGTTGATCTTACAAAGCTTATGATTATATCCGATAAATATAATGGTGTTCAACTGGCAGAATTGTTGAGAGAGAAATACGGATTTGAAATTGAGATGGAAGCAAGCACATATGTGCTAGGAATGACTACGGTTGGAGACGACTTGAATAAGCTTGATGACTTGACAGATGCTTTAGTTCAAATAGGAAAAGAGGAAGGCAGCAAAAAAGAGCATACAAGCTTAAATTTTATAGAAAATAAAAAAGTATATTCGTCGTATGAATGTACGTGTAAAGATGGATGTTTAATTGATTTAAATGATAGTGCCGGTATGATATCAAATGAATATATTTATTTGTATCCACCGGGAATACCACTTGTGGTGCCGGGTGAAATGATATCAGAGCAACTTTTGAATCAAATTGAGTCTTTGAGAAAAGAAAATTTAAATGTTATTGGAATTAAAGACAATAAAATAGAAGTTTTAGAACAATAGGGGTAATTATGTCAAAGATATTTTTTGTGTTAGGGAAAAGCTGTAGTGGAAAGGACACTATCTTTAACATTCTAAAAGAAAAAACTAAATTTAAAACAGTGGTAGGATATACAACCAGACCTATGCGCCATGGCGAGGAGAATGGAGTTGAGTATTTCTTTGTGGATGAGGCAAGGTTAAATGAATTGAAAAAACAAGGAAAGGTAATCGAGTGTAGAGATTACAATACTGTACATGGAATATGGAGCTATTTTACAGTTGATGATGGTCAGATAAACAGCGATGACAATTATTTGTATATTGGTACATTGGAATCCTATGAAAAGATGAGAGATTATTATGGAAAAGACAGAGTGTGCCCGATATACGTAGAGGTCGAGACAGGAGAGAGACTTGAGAGAGCTGTAAAAAGAGAGAGAAAGCAGGAAAATCCAAAGTACGCAGAAATGTGCAGAAGATTTTTGGCTGATGAAGAAGATTTCAAAGAGGAAAACATAAAAAAGTTAAATATAAATAAGAGATTTCTCAACGAAACGCTGGAAGATTGTGTAGGGGAAATCGAAAAATATATAGACAGTCAGATATAAATATTAAAACGCTTGAAAATTTACTATTTGGGGGCTTTATGCTATAATGTCCACTGAGACAATAATTAGTTGGTGGGAGATTTTATGGAAGAAAACAGAGTGCTTGGACAAAGTCATATAAAAAAGCATTTTGAGAATGCTATACGACAGGGCAAAATTTCCCACGCTTATATTATCAATGGCGAAGAGGGAACCGGAAAGCTTCAGCTGGCCATTAATTATGCGAAGGCACTTCAGTGTCAGGACAATAGTCTCGAATCAGATTCGGTTACGGGAAGAGCATGTGGTGAATGTAAATCGTGTAGGCAAACGGAATCGAAAAACCAGCCGGATATCAAGTATATTACTCACGAAAAGCAGGTAATAAGTGTTGATGATATCAGAGAACAGATAAATGATGACATTGACATTAAGCCGTACAGTAGCCGCTATAAGGTTTACATTATTCCTGACAGCGAGAAGATGAACATACAGGCGCAGAATGCATTGTTAAAAACAATAGAGGAGCCACCGGAGTATGCGGTTATTATTTTGATAACAAATAATGCGGATACATTTTTACCTACTATATTATCAAGATGCGTGCTGCTTAACACGAGACCGGTCAGGGAAGAGAGCATTTATAATCAGTTAAAATCAGAATACGATGTAAGTGATTATGAGGCAAAGGTTGCGATTTCATTTGCAAATGGAAATCCGGGAAAGGCAATAAAGCTCGCAACATCGGAGGATTTTGCAGATTTAAAGAAGACAGTAGTAGGAACCGTTATTTCACTGAGAAAAGGTGGAATGGATGCTGTTGCAAATGATGTAAAGAAAGCAGCAGATTTCAAGAAGCAGATAGATGAGTATTTTGCAATCATGCGCATATGGTTTCGAGATATTTTATTATATAAAGCTTCAGGGAATGAAGAAAAAATTATATTTCAGGATGAATATATAACAATTAAGGAAATGTCAGATATTTTTACTTTCGAGGGCTTGGATATTATATTTAAATCCATTGACCAGGCGGAGAGTAGAATAAAATCCAATGTAAATTTTGAGGTTACAATGGAGGTATTATTCCTAGCAATTAAGGAAAGGATTCAAGAATGATAAAAGTAATAGGTGTTAGATTTAGACAGGCAGGAAAGATTTACAATTTTGATCCTGCGGGACTCGACATAAAAAAGGGGCAGCATGTTATTGTTGAGACAGCAAGGGGAGTAGAATACGGATATGTTGTTTCAGGTGTTACACAGACAGAGGATGACAAGGTTGTTACACCTCTTAAGCCGGTTATTAGAATAGCTACTCCAGAGGATGATGAGAAGGCAAAAGCCAACAAAGAAAAAGAAAAAAAGGCTTTCAAGATTTGTAAAGAAAAAATCATTAAGCATGGCTTAGAGATGAAGCTTATTGACACAGAATATACTTTTGATAATAACAAAGTATTATTCTATTTTACTGCAGATGGAAGAATTGACTTCAGAGAGCTTGTAAAGGATCTTGCAGCAGTGTTTAGAACTCGTATTGAGCTCCGTCAGGTAGGTGTTAGAGACGAGACTAAAATGCTTGGCGGCATGGGAATGTGTGGCAGACCTTTGTGTTGTCATACTTACCTGTCAGAGTTTGTACCGGTTTCAATTAAGATGGCAAAGGAACAGAATCTTTCACTAAACCCTACAAAGATTTCAGGTATATGTGGAAGACTTATGTGCTGTCTGAAGAATGAGCAGGAGTCTTACGAATATCTTAACTCTAATCTTCCGGATGTTGGTGAGACAGTTAAGACTTTCGATGGATATAAGGGAGAGGTTATCAGCGTAAACGTACTTCGTCAGAATGTTAAGATTGTTGTCGAGGAGGCTGATGAGAGAGAAGTTAGAGAATATTCTATTAATGAATTGAAATTTAAGCCAAAGAAAAAGAAGTTTAGTTTGGCTTCAGAGGAGTTAAAGGCTTTGAAGGGTCTTGAAGATAGTGAAGGCTCAAAGCTTGATTAAGAAAAGTGAAGGATATTGTATTAAAAACAGGTGAAGAGCTGGCGGATTTGCAGAGAAACGGATATCAAATTATTCAGGACAAAAAGAGATTTTGTTTTGGTATAGACGCAGTGTTGTTGTCTGATTTTGCAAAGGTAGAGCCGGGTGAGTTTGTTCTTGATATGGGCACCGGAACAGGAATTCTTCCTATATTGTTGGAGGCAAAGACAGATGGAGAAAAGTTTGTTGGCCTTGAAATACAGGAAGAAAGCGCAGAGATGGCGAGAAGAAGTGTCGAGCTGAATGAACTTGAAAACAAAATAGATATTGTACAGGGTGATATAAAAGAGGCTTCGAAATTATTTGGCGGAGCCACTTTTAATGTTGTCGTGACTAATCCCCCATATATGACGGAGCATCATGGAATCCAAAATGAGAATGAGCCTAAGGCAATCGCAAGGCATGAGCTCAAATGTAGCTTGGAGGATGTAATTAGAGAAGCGGCAAAGGTACTCAAGCCAAAGGGGAGATTCTATATGGTTCACAGACCTAGACGGCTCCCTGATATATTGACATTGATGCGCGAGTACAGAATTGAACCAAAGAGATTGCAGATGGTACATCCCTTTAAAGATAAAGAAGCCAATATGATATTAATCGAGGGTGTCAGAGGTGGAAAGCCTATGATGAAAATAGAAAAACCTTTGATTGTTTATAAAGAGCAGGGCGTTTATTCTGATGAGATAATACGCATATATGGATATTAGAGGTAAACAGATGGCAGGAAAATTATATTTGTGCGCTACGCCTATTGGAAATTTAGAGGATATTACATTCCGTGTTGTGAGAACTTTGAAAGAGGTTGACCTGATAGGTGCTGAGGATACGAGAAACAGTATAAAGCTTCTCAACCATTTTGACATAAAGACCCCAATGACAAGCTATCACGAGTTCAATAAGTATGACAAGGCGGTGCAGCTTGTTGAGATGATGAAGCAGGGAAAAAACATAGCACTTATTACTGACGCAGGAACACCGGGCATATCTGATCCGGGAGAGGAATTGGTAAGACAATGCTTTGAGGCGGGCATAGAAGTGACATCGCTTCCCGGCGCAGCAGCCTGTATCACAGCGCTAACTATGTCGGGTCAGAAAACAAGACGATTTTGCTTTGAGGCTTTTTTGCCAAGTGACAAAAAAGAAAAGGCAGAGATATTGAAGGAGTTAGAAAAAGAAACCCGAACGATAATCATATATGAGGCTCCTCACAGATTAGTTAAAACTCTTAAGGAATTAAAAGATACTCTTGGAAATAGAAGCCTTACATTGTGTCGTGAGCTGACAAAGAAATACGAGGAAGCGGTTCAAACTGATTTCGACAGCGCTATAGAAAGATATACAGAGAATCCTCCAAAGGGTGAGTTTGTACTTATTATAGAAGGAAAGTCTCGCGATGACATCGTAGCTGAGGAACGAAAAAAATGGGAGGAGATGTCTGTTCAGGAACACGTAGAATTCTATATTGCGCAGGGACTTGATAAAAAGGAGGCAATGAAGAAGGCAGCAAAGGATAGAGGAGTGTCTAAAAGAGATATTTATAATGAATTGATATAAATAATAGGAGTGGCAAAAGGTCACGCGATAAAAGCGCTCTATTATGATTATTTCAAAAATAATAAAAGGTATATTTCAGAACAACAATGTTTTTGAAATATACCTTTTTATGTTGCTAATGAGATAACCTCATAGTAGAAACCTTTTGAATTCAATTGATTTTAATCTAGTTATTTATTTGTTTCTGTTATATTAGCATGTATATGGGCTAAGAGCTTCAGCAATCTGCTCTGCATGATTCTGTGAGTGGATGTTAAGCTTTAATGGCTTAGAAAGATCTAGGGCAAAAATTCCCATAATTGACTTTGCGTCAACAAGATAGCGACCTGATACTAAGTCGAAGTCATTTTCATACTTTGCAATGTCATTAATGAATGATTTAACTTTGTCAATTGAATTCAAGTTTACTGTAACTGTTTTCATATCAAATACCTCCTTATTGAAAAATGTTACTGTTACTTGAATGAATTACTTTTATTTCATTCGCGTTCATATTAAGACATATGTGTTATTATGTCAAGAAAACTGAGGGGTTAAAAAGTGCCAAAGTTTTTAATGAAAAAAACAAGTTTGTAGTAATATTTATGATAAAAAAAATCAAAAAAATGGATATATGTGTAATTATTTTTAGTTTTAGGAGAATAATTAACAAAAACTACTGAAAATCTACTAGAAATGTTAATAACTTTAGCAAAAAAAATCATAAAAAAATAAAATGACAATAACATATAATAAAAAAATGTTGGAAAAGTATGTTAAATTATATTTGGGCAGGAATGATTATAATAGGAATCATTTATGGTGCGGCAACAGGAAATATGGATAAGGTAAGTAATGCTATGGTTGATTCTTCAAAGGACGCGGTAGAGTTGTGTATTACTATGCTGGGCGTTATGAGTGCCTGGATGGGATTTATGCGAATAGCGCAGGATAGCGGATTGATAAGTAAGGTTGAAAAGAAATTAGACTTTTTTATAAAATGGTTGTTTCCAAATATGCCTGGCAATCACCCGGCAAAAAAATATATAGTGGAAAACACAGTAGCGAACATATTAGGTCTTGGGTGGGCAGCGACGCCGGCAGGACTTAAGGCTATGGAAAAGCTAAAGGAATATCCAATAGGAAATAGACCGGAGGATGTTGCTACAGATGAGATGTGCACTTTTCTGGTGTTGAATATTTCGTCTTTGCAGCTTATACCGATAAATATTATTGCATATAGAAGCGCATATGGTTCGACAAATGCGGGAGAAATTATACTCCCGGCAATATTGGCTACAACGATGAGTACATTAGCAGGAATTATATTTTGTAAAATTGCTTGTAAAAAAGGCATAAAATGGTTGTAAAAAAATATAGAAATTTGAAAATATAATGTTATAATGTAAAAGATAATTTAAAAAAATGGAGAGAATTAATGTCTAAAGAAAATTTTGTTAAAAGTACTGTAAAAAAAATCGTGACAGCAGTGGTTGACGACAAGAAATCTAAAGATGGTAAAAAATGGCCTACAGTAAAATGCTTTATTGGTCTATTAATTGCATTGGCAGGTCTTATATTTATTTGTACAAATTATGATGTGTGTTATAACAAGCATCGTACTCCAAGAATGGCAGACCCATTTCAGCAGATGGTTACACTCAAATCCAACAGTGTGATTGAACAGGAATTTGTCTCGTTGGATGGTACGCTATATAAAGTTGGTGTTTGTACAGACAATCAGGGAAAAAATGCTGCAACAGGTTCTATGACTGCAAGAGTGTATGACATGGAAGGAAATATGATTGCAGAGGCAACAAAGGAAGCAAGCAAGGTAAGATTAAGAAAGTTTACCTATTTTATTTTTGATAACCCACCTCAGGTAAAAGAGGGAACTACATATAAGATAGTTGTTACATGCAATAATTTTCAGAATTCTCAGGGCTTTGGTGTATACACATCAGCTGTGAAGAACGATTCTATTCCAACGTCGGGAAGTATTGATGGACAGCAGCTTCCGGAAGGCACACATATCAGAGTTACGGCAGTATGTGAGTATTACAATTATGGTCTTTTGAGAAAGATGATTATGCTTATTTCAGCAGGAATTATCTTTATTTTGATTCCATTTGGAAAGATAGAAGAGCTGGTTGAAAATAAGACTGGAAAGAAAATAGATTTAAATAAACTTATATCAAGAGTTTTCTTTGTGGTATCACCGGTTGTTGCATTTTTCGTCGTTGAAATTTTGTCCGGATATACGATGTCCGAGGTTCAGCCGTTTTTGCTTATGCCAAAGGGCATAATTAATATAATGATTTATGCGATGCTGCTACTCGTCTTATACGCTATTACAAACAGAACACAGTATGCAACAGTTATTATGCTGGTTTCAACATTTATATTTGGAATGACAAATTACTTCGTATTTTCATTTAGAGGAATACCTGTTCTCGCAGCAGATATTCTCTCAATCGGTACAGCGCTTAATGTTGCAAGTGGATTTGAGTATTCATTTGATGTGTGGGTATTGTGGTCAGTGGCACTGCTTACTACATTCTGTGGTATAATGATGAGCTTGAAGCCATACAAGGGATTTAAATTGAAAAAGAGATTTATTCCGATTCTTGTTGGAATTTTATCATTTGTATTTGTATATCAGTTTGTAGTTGGTACAGAAACAGTTGAAAAGTTTGGTATTGAGGATAGTCAGTGGAAGCCTCAGAGAACATATGCAAAGAATGGTACAGCTTTATCCTTCACTATTTCCTGGAGATATGTTAAAACAGAAAAGCCTGAGGGGTATTCGGTATCAGAGGTTAAGAAGCTCACAAAAGACTATGTTTCAGATGATACTTCTAGCGATAATGCAAAGAATAAGAAAATGCCAAATGTTATCGCTATTATGAACGAGTCACTGGCAGATTTTTCATACGATGGAGAATTGGAGACAAACAAAGATTATCTTCCATTTATCAGAAGTATGAAGGAAAATACAATTAAGGGACGTTTGTATGTGTCTATTGAAGGTGCAAATACAGCAAACTCTGAGTTTGAATTTTTGACAGGTAATTCAATGGCGTTCTTTGCACCAAGAGCAGTTCCTTATAATAACTATGTAAAGGGTGTTATTCCTTCATTGACTAGAATTCTGAAGTCTCAGGGTTATGTTGGAAACAATTCTTATCATCCATATAAGAGAAGTGGATGGAATAGAGAAAATGTATATAGAAGCATGGGATTTAATCACTTCTTCTCAGAAGAGCACTATGTTGATCCGGAGTATTTGAGAATCTTTATTTCTGATAAGACTAACATGGAAACAATCATCTCGGATTACGAGGAAAACAGAAAGGAATCAACAGAAAATCCATTTTACTTATTCAATGTAACGGTGCAGAATCATGGCGGTTACATTGGAAAGAGAGGATTGGTTGAAGCAGATGTCCAGATAACAACAGAGAATCTGGGAACGCCTGAAAACAATCAGTATGTAACCCTTGCAAGAAAATCAGATCAGGCTTTTAAAAAGCTCATAAAATATTTTGAGAAGGTGGACGAGCCAACAATTATTGTAATGTTCGGTGATCATCAGCCACCACTTAGCACATCTTTCTATTCAACATTGTTTGGAAAGAGCACAAACAGCTTGTCAACAAAGCAGGAATCAGACTGGTATTCAACACCATATGTCATCTGGGCAAATTATGATATTCCGGATGAAACCATAGACAAGATGTCCACCAACTACATGTCTACGCTGAATATTCCGCTAACTAAGAGCCACCTTGTCCGGTTTTGAGAGCCACCTATTCCGGACGAAGAGCCACTAGATATTGAAAATATCAATCCGCTCAGAGAGCCACCTCCACGATAAGATGAAATTGCGGAAAACCGCAGCGTCTTAGAATGGAGGATATTTTTTATGGACGTAACGAAATCGATTCTAACTCTTTACTTTGATGGCTTCTCACAACGGCAGATTGCCGAAAAACTGAAACGGTCGAGAAATACTGTTTCTACCGTTGTGAAAGCCGCCACTGCACATCAGCTGACATCTGAACAAGTGAAGAATCTTTCAGAGGAAGATCTTAACGGTCTGCTGTTTCCAGAAAAGAAATTCGAGCCGGTATATGTGCAGCCTGATTACGAATACTGTCATAAAGAACTTCTTAAGGATGGTGTGACCTTGTCTCTGCTCTATGAAGAGTATGTTTCAGAATGCAGGAATCAGCACAAACCGTTTTACAAGCGGACTCAATTCTTCGATAAGTATGCAGAGTATGTTAAGAAAAACAGGCTCACAATGCATATTAATCACAAGCCTGGAGATCGGGTTATGGTTGACTGGGACGGAACCACGATGAACGTATATGACTCATATACCGGAGAGATCACAACCGCCTATCTCTTTGTCGGCACCCTGCCGTTCAGTATGCTTTCCTATGTACAGGCATGCCCTACTATGCAGGTCCGTGACTGGATAGACTGTCATATCAGGATGTTTGAATACTTCGACGGTGTTCCCCGCCTCCTGATTCCGGATAATCTTAAAGCCGGTGTCATTGCAAACAAGAAATATGAGGATCCGATCCTGAACAGGACATATCAGGAAATGGCCGATCATTACAATACAACAATCATTCCTACCAGAGTACGTGCTCCTAAAGACAAGGCTGCTGTTGAAGGAACTGTCGGTAATGTTACGAATGCAATCGTAGGAAAGCTGAGAAAGCGAAAATTCTTTTCATTCAAAGCCCTGAATGAGGCCATCATGACAGAACTGGACACATTTAATACAAAGCCATTTCAGAAACGGGATGGATCCAGAATGTCTGTTTATCAGGAAGAAGAGAAAGACTTCATGCGCCCTCTTCCGGAATATCCCTACACTTTGTCATCTTGGAAAACTGCTACCGTTCAGTTGAATTATCACATTCAGGTCGACAAGATGAATTATTCTGTTCCCTATGAATACGTTGGTAAGAAAGTTGATGTAAAGCTGACAAAGGATACCATTTCCGTTTACTACAAGGGAACTTCGATTGCATCTCACAGGCGGTTATATGGCAGGCGAAATCAGTATTCGACGGTTGAAACGCACATGCCGAAGAATCATCAGCTGTATCAATGGAATGCTGACAGATTCCTGAACTGGGCAAAGTCGATTGGACCGAATACGTTAAAGGTGATCGATAAGCATATTCACCGCTATTCTGTTGAAGAACAATCCTACAAAGGCTGTATATCCATCCTCAAGCTTGCGGACAAATATACAGCCCCTCGATTAGAGAATGCATGTCAATTGGCGTTGGAACACATTCCTAATCCCACATATAAGAATATCAGATTAATCCTTGAAGCTGAGCAGGACCTGGTAGAAAGAACGGAAAAGCTGCCGGAGCCTTCCGATGAATATGCCATCGTTCGCGGAGCTTCTTATTACGGAGGGAAGAACTGATGAACTCCGCAGATATCAAAATGCAGTTAAAAGAAATGAAGCTGCCAAGGATGATCGAAGAATATGAGCGGCAGTGCAGTAATCCATCTTTTCAGGACAAATCCTTTGAAGAACGATTCGGGCAGATTGTATCAGAGGAATATGATCAGAGAATTAACAATTCCGTTCAGAAGCTGATCAGAAAAGCCGGGTTTTATGACAGCACTGCCAGTCTGGAAGATGTTAATTAGGGTCTGCTGAATAGAGATAAGTAGATGCACAAAAAGGCTTAACAATCGTATTTATCATCAATTTTGTGATGCTCTGTATGGTATAATTAATGCAGGGAAATCAAGTGCAGTCAGGCAGTTATCCTGCATTTGAGCGGTGCTCTCCATGTATAACAATCCTGATATCGTGCAGTACAGCATCTACGATTTCATTCTTCCTTTCGGCGGTCATCTCAACCCCAATAACAGATGGGTGAAGCTGGCAAATGAGATTGACTGGAAAATTGTCGATGAGGAATATGCAAAGTCATTTACGAAAAAGGATGACGGTGCTGAAGCCTACAGTTCCAGAATCGCATTCGGATCCCTGTACATTCAGAGAGCACAGAAGTTTACGGATCGGGAACTCGTACAGCAGATTGTGGAGAATCCCTACCTGCAGTACTTCCTTGGATATGGAGAGTATTCAGATCAGCAGCCATATGATCCTTCGACGCTTGTCTACTTCCGCAAAAGACTGAATGACAAGGTGATGGATAAGATCATTGATCGTATGTTCGTTCCACGGTCCAAAGGAGGCTCCGATAACAACAAGGAAAGCGGAAACTCATCGGGTGACTCAAAGCCTGGACCTGAAGACCAGAAGAACAGCGGAACGATGATTATTGATGCGACATGTGCACCAGCAGATATTGCCTATCCGACAGATCTTGAGCTGTGCGACAAGGCTCGCAGATGGACAGAAGTGATCGTAGATTCCCTGTACAAAGAGTATGGGGCGCTTTCCGGGAGTACCAAGCCGAGAACCTATCGTGAGAAAGCAAGAATCCGATTTCTGAATCTGAACAAGAGAAAGAAAAAGAGTCTGAAAAAGATAAGGAAGGAAATCCGCTTTCAACTGAACTGCATTGATAGGAATATCGGCTACATTGACAGTTATTTTGAGCTTCATGAAGAAGCTGAAAGGAAGCTTTATCCAATCATGAGAAGCCGGCTGGAAACAATCCGGAAGTTTACCGAACAGCAGAGAACGATGCTGGACAGCAGAACGCATAGAATCAATGACAGAATTGTCAGCTTGTCACAGCCATGGGTAAGACCGATTGTCCGTGGGAAATCCAAAGCTCCAACGGAGTTTGGAATCAAGATTTCATTGTCGGTAGTCAATGGATACAGCTATGTGGATTCACAATCATTTGATGCTTACAACGAAGGTGCATCTGATGAGTTTATCAAAGCCGTTGATCAATATGTCAGAAGGTTTGGCTGCTATCCAGAGAGAATCCTTGCGGATAAGATCTATCGAACCAGGCAGAACAGAGAATACTGCAAACAACACGGGATTCATCTGCAGGGGCCGAAGCTGGGCAGACCATTGGCGGAGGATATTGAAGAAGTCCGTCAGGAGTACCGTGAGATCGGTGAACGAAATGCGGTAGAAGGAAAGTTCGGAACGTGTAAAAGAAAACTTGGCATGAACAGAATCATGGCCAAGTTACAGGAAACGACTGGATCCATGATACACATGGATGTGTTTGTGCTGAATATGGAACATCTGCTGAGGCAGAAGTTTTCATATGCGATTATCTGGCTGCTGGAAAAGACCTGCGATTCGGAGCTATTGGCACTTATTCTGGCCGTTGAGTGAATGGCTATTCAGCAAGCCCTAAATAAGAATGATAGCAAATATAAAACATACTATCTGATATGGAACGGAGGGTTGTACGTATTATTGCAAGTGGGAGAACAAAAATCGGAGAGATCAGAGAAAAACGAAATATTACACCACAGCTGATGAATGTATATCTTGTGCGGCTGATGCAGCAGGGAATCGTTGATGGAAGTGTACGCGGGCAGCTTACTCAGACGATCCCGCCTTTGAAAAGCATAGTACATTCTGTAATGTGAGAGAATGATCATTTCTCT
>CAZWAG010000041.1:0-15846 GCA_964631845.1 uncultured Eubacterium sp. | reverse complement strand
AGGCCGTTTCCGCCAGTTTATGCAGTGTGATATTGATATTCTTGGTGACCCAAGTAATCTTGCAGAGATTGAGCTTATTCTCGCAACAACTACAACGCTTGGAAAGCTTGGATTTAAAAATTTCCAGATTAGAATTAATGAGAGAAGAATATTAAAGGCTATGGCTGCTTACAGTGGTTTTCCTGAAGAATCATATGACAGCGTATTCATTATTCTTGACAAGATGGACAAGATTGGACTTGATGGAGTAAAGGAAGAGTTGATAAAATATGAATTTGCTCCTGAAGCAGTTGAAAAATATGTAAGTCTGTTTTCTGAAATTGAAAATGAGGCAAAACCAATTGATTATCTTGCTGACAAGCTTGGTCAGTATATGGATGACGAAGTAAAGACATGGATGGATGAAATCATTGATAGCGTAAAAGCTACAAAATCATCAGATTTTGAAATTGTATTTGATCCAACACTCGTAAGAGGTATGTCATATTATACAGGAACTATATTTGAGATTGCCATTCCGGAATTTGGCGGAAGCTGCGGTGGCGGTGGAAGATACGATAAGATGGTTGGCAAATTTACAGGAAATGATGTTCCAGCCTGTGGTTTTTCAATTGGATTTGAGAGAATCGTTTTATTGCTTATGGAAAATGGATTTAAGGTCCCTGAGGAATACGACAAGGTTGTTTATTTGATTGAGAAAGGTGTAAAGGGACAGGCCTTGTGTGATGTTATTGCACAGGCTCAGGAAGAGAGAAAAAATGGAACGCAGGTATTAGTTACAAGAATGAACAAAAACAAAAAGTTCCAGAAGGCTCAGTTAGAAGAAAAAGGATATGTAAATTTCAAAGAATTTTACAAAAATCCACTTAAGTAGTAGACAGGAGGTTATTTATGGCAGAATCTATGCAAGGGCTTCACAGAAGCCACAGATGTACAGAAGTTTCAAATAAGAATATAGGTGAATCTGTTACTGTTATGGGATGGGTTCAGAAGAGAAGAAATCTTGGAAGTCTTATTTTCATTGATTTGAGAGACAGAACAGGAATTTTGCAGTTAGTATTCGATGAAAATGACGGCGAAGTTTTCGAGAAAGCAAAGCTTCTTAGAAGTGAATACGTTATAGCAGTTGAGGGTAAGGTTAGAAAGCGTGAAGGTGCTATTAACGAATCAATGGAGACAGGTGATATTGAGGTAACTGCAACTACTTTGAGAATTCTTGCAGAGTCTGATACGCCACCTTTCCCGGTAGAGGAAGATTCAAATACAAGAGAAGAATTGAGATTAAAGCATAGATATCTTGATTTAAGAAAACCACATCTTCAGAGAAATTTGAAGATTCGTAGTGAAATAACAACATTTATTAGAAAGTTTATGTCAAATGAAGGTTTCTTGGAAATTGAAACTCCAACACTGTGCAAGAGCACACCTGAGGGAGCTAGAGATTATTTGGTTCCAAGCCGTGTTCACCCGGGTGAGTTTTATGCGCTTCCACAGTCTCCACAGTTATTTAAGCAGTTGTTGATGTGCTCAGGATTTGACAGATATATTCAGATTGCAAGATGCTACAGAGATGAGGACTTGAGAGCTGACAGACAGCCTGAGTTTACACAGGTTGATATGGAATTATCATTTGTTGATATTGATGATGTAATCGATGTTAATGAAAGATTATTGCAGGCTTTATTCAAGGAAGTATTAGATGTTGACGTACAAATTCCTTTCCCAAGAATGTCATGGCAGGAAGCTATGGACAGATATGGTTCAGACAAGCCTGATACAAGATTTGGAATGGAGCTTAAAAATGTAACTGATGTAGTTAAAGACTGTGGCTTTGGTGTATTTACCGGTGCAATCGAAAACGGTGGCTCAGTTCGTGGTATAAATGTAAAGGGCCAGGGCGCTATGCCAAGAAAGAAAATCGACAAGCTTGTTGATGCTGCAAAGGGTAACGGTGCAAAGGGACTTGCCTACCTTTGTATTAATGAAGATGGGACATTTAAATCTTCATTTGCAAAATTCATGACAGAAGAGGAGCTTAATAATCTTGTAGCTGCCATGGAAGGTGAACCGGGAGATTTATTATTGTTTGCTGCTGACAGAGACAAGATTGTATGGAATGTTCTCGGTGCTCTCAGATTAGATTTGGCAGAACAGTTAGAATTGATAGACAAGTCAAAGTTCAATTTCCTTTGGGTAGTTGAATTTCCACAGTTTGAATGGTCAGATGAACAGGAGAGATTTATCGCAATGCATCATCCGTTCACGATGCCAATGGAAGAAGATTTGGAATTTTTAGAGACAGACCTTGGCAAGGTTCGTGCAAAGGCATATGATATTGTTCTTAACGGTTCTGAAATCGGTGGTGGTAGTGTGAGAATCCATCAGGCTGACATCCAGGAAAAAATGCTTAGAGCATTGGGCTTCAGTGATGAAGAGGCATATGCACAGTTTGGTTTCCTGTTGGATGCGTTCAAGTACGGTGTACCACCTCACGCAGGATTGGCTTACGGTCTTGACAGATTAGTTATGCATATGACTGGTGAAGAAAATATTCGTGAAGTTATTGCATTTCCAAAGGTTAAGGATGCTTCATGTCTCATGACAGAAGCTCCAAGTGTTGTTGATCCAAAACAGCTTGAAGAGTTGTGCTTGGAGACAAATATTCCTGAGGAAGAATAGAAGAATCTTTTACTAAAAGGGCAATTGCCAATGCAGTTTTTTAGTCGTTGATTATTTGCCCTTTTCTTGTTTGTATTTATTTTGTGAATAGATATTAAAAAAGTTTTAGATTGATATAATGTTTAGTTTTTATCAATCTAAAACTTTTTTAGTTAAAAGATAAAATGTTAATCATATTTTATGTTAGATTTTATCTAATCAAATTATGTATGCTCATAGATAAAGTAATAAACATATTGGATTATCAAAATCACTTTTTTAACTTGAAAGATAAAATAATAAGCATATTTGTATATCACATTTTATCAAATGAGTAATTTATTACCGAGTTGATGCATTTCATAAATATATGCATTTTAAAAATCTATGTGTTCCAAAATCATAGGATTTGAAAGCTTATAGTGTTTCAAAAAATTTTGTTAAGGCCTCGATTGATTCGCTCGACATACTTTGTTGATATTTTATTAGATACTGTAATTTTTCCGGAGCCTTTATGTCGTAATCAAAAAAATCCTTTGGGGTAATCTTGAAATAGTCGCATATTTCAAAGAAACCATTCATAGAAGGCATAGATTTTCCGTTTTCAATATTGTTGATATATGCAGGATTTTGCCCAATATCCAGGCTCATTTCTCTGGCAGAAACATTATGCTGCATCCTTAAGGTATATAGTCTTGTGATAAAATCTTCATTTGTAAACATATCAAATTCTCCTTTTTCATATTGTATATTTCCTTAAGGATAAAAGTGTTTGATGTAAAAGGATAATGTTTATAAAATGTAATAATGTATCAAATAAATTTGTTTAATTTTAGTTGTTATATATGGTATAAAAACAAGTGGTTTACATTAACTACAAATAGTTATATTTGGTTTTTCTAAGTTCATCCTGTAGCTTTCCAACCTGCTGTGCCAATTCGTTATTTTGGTTTATTATTTCTTCATTGGAGTAAATGCACTTAAATTTCATAGATGTATCAAATGCATATAATATGTTTTTATTATTTTCCTGCAAATTTATAATTATATTTTTAGACGTAGTATAGATTTCAATATTAGATAAAATAGAAATATTATTTTTTGCCAAAATACTTTTAGCAGGACACCTTACGTCAATGTAATACACTGAGAACATCTGAGTTTCATTGTTTAAAATTACATAAAAAATAAAAATATTATTTAAGAATTCAATTGGAAATACATTTTTAATGTAAGAGCTGTCATTGCATGAGTTGAGTGACATACATATATTTGATACAAATCCCTTGACTGTTAATGTGGCAAATATAATTTCACAGTTTGTGGATATATAAAAAACAGAATTACTACTAGCGAAAACACGATAGTCTTTGCACACGTTATTAAACACTATACCGCGAGAAAAAACACGACCGTTATCAATTACATACATAGCCACCTTGGCATTTTCTTTGTATAAAATGACAGGCTGTCCGTTTGGAAAATTCAATATGTCATACATAGTTAAACCTCGAATGTTTTTAATTAACATATTCTAAAAATGAGATTTATAGAACGACGTAATTATTTGATAAACAAAATAATTTATAAAAAACGTTTAAAAATGCACTATAATGTGTTAAAGTATAAAAGCACGAAATCTTTTAGAAAAAAGAATGCGCTGTTAGGGCGCGGTAAATAACGGAGGTATATTATGTTTACATTTGAAGAAGTAAAGAATGCAGACCCTGAAGTGGCAGCTGCTATTTTGCAGGAAAATGACAGACAGCAGAGTCACTTGGAGCTTATTGCGTCTGAAAATATTGTTACAAAAGCTGTTATGGCTGCTATGGGAAGTCAGTTGACAAACAAGTATGCAGAAGGTTATCCGGGAAAAAGATACTACGGTGGATGTGAATATGTTGACGTAGTAGAGGAGCTCGCCAGAGAGAGAGCTAAAGAATTATTTGGATGTACATATGCAAATGTTCAACCACATTCAGGTGCACAGGCAAATATGGCAGTTTTCTTCGCGTTGGTTAAGCCGGGCGAAACTGTTATGGGTATGAGCCTTGATGCAGGTGGACATCTCACACATGGTTCACCGGTTAATATGTCAGGTACATATTTTAACATTGTTTCTTACGGTGTAAACGACGAAGGTTATATAGATTATGATGAAGTTAGAAAGATTGCTTTAGAAAATAAGCCGAAGCTTATTGTAGCAGGAGCAAGCGCATATCCTAGAAAGATTGACTTCAAGAAATTCAGAGAAATCGCAGATGAGGTTGGAGCATATTTGATGGTTGATATGGCTCATATTGCAGGCCTTGTTGCTGCAGGGGTTCATCAGAGTCCAATTCCATATGCACATGTTACAACAACTACAACACATAAGACACTTCGTGGACCAAGAGGTGGTTTGATTCTCTCAAGTGAAGAATTTGCGCTTGAACACAAGTTAAATAAAGCAGTATTCCCTGGAATTCAAGGGGGCCCACTTATGCATGTTATCGCAGCAAAGGCTGTTTGCTTTAAGGAAGCATTGTCAGATGAGTTTAAAGAATATGCAAAGAATGTTGCTGCAAATGCACAGGCTCTTGCAAAAGGACTTACTGACAGAGGCTTTGATTTAGTATCAGGTGGAACAGATAACCACTTAATGCTTGTTGATTTGAGAAGTAAAAATATCACAGGTAAGGAATTTGAAATTGCACTTGATGCAGCAAATATCACATGCAACAAGAATGCTATTCCAAATGATCCACAGAAGCCGGGAATTACATCAGGTGTAAGAATTGGTACACCGGCAATCACAACAAGAGGATTGAAGGTTGAGGATATGGATACAGTGGCAGAGTGCATGGCACTTATCGCTGAAGATCCGGAAGGCAATAAAGAAAAAGTAAAAGAAATGGTTAAGGTTCTTACAGACAAGTATCCTTTATACCAGTAAATTTTATATAATTGTAAAAAAAAGTATCGCTTAAGATTTCCATGATTAGGATTTCGAAAGCGATACTTTTTTGATTTGAAAAATCTATATTATTTATAAAAATCTACGATTTTGTCAATTCGTGATGTCATGTTAGCAAACAATGAGTCGACCAAAGTGATGGCAACCATTGCTTCAACTACAACAACAGCACGGGGAACAATAATTGGATCATGTCTTCCTTTAATGTTTATATCGATATTATTTCCATCCTTGTCCACAGTCTTTTGTGTCTGTGCGATAGAAGGAGTAGGCTTTACAGCGGCTCTCAAAATAATCTCGGAGCCATCGCTCATTCCACCAAGGATCCCACCTGCGTGATTTGAAGTCTTTTCTATAGTTCCGTTATTATTTACAAAACCATCATTGTCAGTCGAACCGGTTGAAGTCGCAACATCAAACCCGTCACCAATTTCAAATCCTTTAATTGCACCAATAGACATAACTGCTTTTGCAAGATTGGCATCGAGTTTGTCAAATACAGGTTCACCAACTCCAACAGGCATACCGTTAACTCTGCATTCGATAATTCCACCTACGGAATCAAGGTTTTTCATTTGTGCCCGTAAAAGCTCTTCAGCTTTTCCGGCAGCCTGCTTGTCAGGCATATATACAGGATTTTTGAGAATTTCATCTCTGTCAAAATTGCTGTAATCAATTTCTACAGAGCCGATTGATTTTGAATATGCTAAAACATCTATTCCTAAATGTTCAAGAATCTTTGAAGCAATAGCTCCGGCGGCAACCCTTCCGATAGTTTCACGACCTGAAGAACGACCACCACCACGATAATCTCTAAAACCGTATTTTTTATCGAATGTATAATCCGCATGTCCTGGCCTGTAACAGCTTGATATCTGGCTGTAATCAGCAGAACGATGATCCTTATTGTATATAACCAATGAAATAGGAGTACCTGTAGTTTTTCCTTCAAATACACCTGATAATATTTCGACCTTATCATCTTCATTTCTTTGAGTAGTATATGAAGATTGTCCAGGCTTTCTTCTGTTTAAAAATGACTGTATATATTCTTCGTTAATTTCGATTCCTGCAGGACAACCATCAACTGTAACGCCTAATGCCTTGCCATGTGATTCTCCCCAGGTAGAAATTATAAATGTGTTTCCAAATGTTGAACCGGCCATAATAACCTCCTGATAAAATAATATTGGAATAGGTTTAATATAATTAATATAATTAATATAATTAATATAACCATTAATTCTGTTTAACCTAATTAATTCTAATAGATTATAACAATTAATTATAATAATATCAAATAACTTGCGTTTAATTTAACATAATAATATAATAATTAAGTTATTTATTGGAACGTTCAATATAAGTGCTCTTAAAAATAACATTTTGCATTATAAAAATAAATTGAGGTATAAAATGTTTAAAGTATTAGCAAAAGATGGAAAAGCAAAAAGGGGACAGTTTGAAACTGTACATGGCACAATCGAAACTCCTGTGTTTATGAATGTTGGAACTGCTGCGGCGATTAAGGGTGCTGTAGCTGCTGAAGATCTGAAGGATATTAAGTGTCAGGTAGAATTGTCAAATACATACCATCTTCATGTAAGACCGGGCGACAAAATAGTAAAAGAGCTCGGTGGACTTCACAAGTTTATGAACTGGGACAGACCTATTCTTACAGATTCAGGTGGATTTCAGGTTTTCTCTCTTGCAGGATTGAGGAAAATCAAAGAAGAGGGTGTTTATTTTAACTCACATGTTGATGGAAGAAAAATTTTTATGGGACCTGAGGAAAGTATGCAGATTCAGTCAAATCTCGCATCGACTATAGCCATGGCTTTCGATGAATGCCCATCAAGTAAAGCTGATGAAAAATATATAAGACAATCAGTTGACAGAACTACACGTTGGCTCAAGAGATGTAGAGCAGAGATGGATAGACTTAACAGTCTTGATGACACAATAAATAAAAAACAGATGCTTTTTGGAATCAATCAGGGTGGCGTTATTGATGAGATTAGAATAGAACATGCCAAGGCTATTGCTGAGATTCCGTGTGATGGATATGCTATTGGTGGACTTGCTGTAGGAGAAACTCACGATGAAATGTATAGAATTATCGAAGCGGTTGTGCCGCATCTCCCGGAGGACAAGCCGGTTTATTTGATGGGAGTCGGAACACCTGCAAATATTTTAGAAGCAGTTGATCGTGGAGTAGATTTCTTTGATTGCGTATATCCTGCGAGAAATGGAAGACATGGACACGTATACACAAACAAAGGTAAAATGAATCTGTTCAATGCAAAATATGAAACTGATAGCTCTCCGATTGAGGAAGGCTGTGAATGTCCTGCATGTAAGTATCATTCCAGAGCTTATATAAGACATCTTTTAAAAGCAAAGGAAATGCTTGGTATGCGCCTGTGCGTCTTGCATAATTTGTATTTTTATAATACAATGATGGAAGAAATCAGACAGGCTATAGAGGAAGGTAATTATAGCCAATACAAAGAGGCAAAGCTTAAAGGTTTTGAAGAATATGACAAAAAATAGGAGGTAGCAATTATGCCAATTATTGCAAATGCAGCTGGTGGTGCCAGGATAATGATTCTTTATATCGTACTTATCGTAGGTTTTATGTATTTTCTTGTTATAAGACCACAGAAAAATCAGGAAAAGAAACAGAAGGAAATAATGGATTCTGTGGAAGTAGGAGATAGCATAAAAACAACAAGTGGTTTTTACGGAATGGTAATTGATGTTGTAGATGATGCAACAGTTATCGTTGAATTTGGAGGAAACAAGAATTGTCGTATCCCAATGGATAAGGCAGCTATTGTTGATGTTGAAAAAGCAAACGTATAATTATCTTTTTTTATTGTTTTGTCAGTGCTTTATAGCGCAAAACAATACAAAATAATAAATTGTGATAAATTATAATAAAAACGTTTTATAAATAAAAAAATAGTGTATAATTCTCAATGTAGGGTATGGAAAATCGTAACTAGGTTGAGTACGAAGAATACATTTATTTTTTTATAAAAGCACTCAGGGAAATTATTCTTTGAGTGTTTTTTATTAAATAAAATCAATAAAATAGTAATATTCGTAGGTTGAAAAAAAGGCTAGTTATGATATAATTTATGAGTTAATGTGGATTTTTGTATATATTTGGAAAATATAAAATTTGCATTACAAAGAACAAATAGAAAAGAGGAACTAAAATGAATTTTAATGTTGCAGTTATTCCTGGTGATGGAATTGGACCGGAAATTGTTGCAGAGGCAAGAAAAGTTCTTGATACTGTAGGCAATAAGTTTGGTCACACATTCAATTACACAGAGGTTGACATGGGTGGAGTGTCTATCGATAAGCATGGCGTACCACTTACTGATGAGGCACTTGAAACAGCAAAGGCAAATGATGCTGTGCTTTTAGGAGCCGTCGGTGGTGTCGTCGGTGTGGATAGTTGGTATGAACTGCCACCTAATCTTAGACCGGAAGCAGGATTGCTTGCCATTAGAAAAGGTCTTAACTTATTTGCAAATTTAAGACCGGCATATTTATATAAAGAATTAAAGGACGCTTGTCCATTGAAGGCTGAGGTCGCAGATGCAGGCTTTGATATGATTATTGTAAGAGAATTGACAGGTGGCTTGTATTTCGGCGAACGTAAGACTGAAGAAGTAAATGGTATCGTGACAGCTACTGACACACTTACATATAACGAAGAAGAAATTAGAAGAATTGCAATCAAAGCTTTTGATATTGCAATGAAGAGAAATAAGAGTGTAATCAGTGTCGACAAATCAAATGTTCTTGATACATCAAGACTTTGGGACAAAATTGTAAATGAAGTTGCAAAGGATTATCCGGAAGTTACATTGACGCATATGTTAGTTGACAATTGTGCAATGCAGCTTGTAAAGGATCCGGCACAGTTTGATGTTGTTGTAACTGAAAATATGTTTGGAGACATCCTTTCTGATGAAGCCAGCATGATTACAGGTTCAATTGGTATGTTGTCATCCGCTAGTCTTCGTGAAGATAAATTTGGCTTGTATGAACCAAGTCATGGCGCAGCTCCGGATATTGCAGGACAGGACAAGGCAAATCCAATAGCAACAATTCTCTCAGCTGCAATGATGCTCAGATATTCATTCGACTTAGACGCTGAAGCAGATGCGGTAGAAGCTGCAGTTCAGAAGGTGCTGGAAGATGATATCAGAACAATTGATATTATGTCAGATGGCATGAAGCTTGTCGGCTGTAAAGCGATGGGCGATGCTATTTGCGAGAGAATTTAATTTTGGTAATTAACTAAGACAGATATAAATTAACTTTTAAGTTGGAGGTATAAAATGAAGAGTGATGCAGTAAAAAAAGGTATGGCTCAAGCGCCACACAGATCTCTGTTCAATGCACTTGGATTGACAGAAGAAGAAATGGAGAGACCTTTAGTTGGTATTGTTTGTTCATACAATGAAATAGTACCGGGTCATATGAATTTAGATAAAATTGCGCAGGCAGTTAAAACCGGTGTAGCAATGGCAGGTGGTACACCTATTATGTTCCCGGCTATCGCAGTTTGTGATGGTATTGCAATGGGACACGTAGGAATGAAGTATTCATTAGTAACAAGAGACCTTATTGCAGACAGTACAGAAGCGATGGCTTTGGCACATCAGTTTGATGCGTTAGTAATGATTCCAAACTGTGACAAGAATGTTCCGGGACTTTTAATGGCAGCTGCCAGAGTAAATGTTCCTACAGTATTTGTTTCCGGTGGACCAATGTTGGCAGGAAACGTTATGGGACAAAAGAGAAGTCTTTCATCAATGTTTGAAGCAGTTGGCGCTAATGCAGCCGGCACAATGACATTAGAACAGGTTAGAGAGTTTGAAGAAAAGGTTTGCCCAACATGTGGCTCATGTTCAGGTATGTACACAGCAAACTCAATGAACTGCTTAACTGAAGTTCTCGGTATGGGACTTAAAGGAAACGGAACAATCCCGGCAGTATATTCAGAAAGAATTAAGCTTGCAAAGCATGCAGGTATGGCTGTTATGGATTTATACAGAAAGAATATCAGACCAAGAGATATCATGACAAAAGAATCTATGCTCAATGCATTGACAATCGATATGGCGCTTGGATGCTCAACAAACAGTATGCTTCATTTGCCAGCTATCGCTCATGAAATCGGATTTGATTTTGATATCGCTTTTGCAAATGAAATCAGTGAAAAGACACCTAACCTTTGTCACTTGGCACCAGCCGGTCCTACATATATGCAGGATCTTAATGAGGCCGGCGGTGTATATGCGGTTATGAATGAAATCAGCAAGTTGGGATTATTAAATCTTGACTGCATGACTGTAACAGGCAAGACAGTAGGTGAAAACATTAAGGATTGTGTGAACAAAAACCCAGAGGTTATCAGACCGGTTGATAATCCTTATACAAAGACAGGTGGTCTTGCAGTGCTTAAAGGAAATCTTGCACCGGATGGTTCAGTTGTTAAACGTTCAGCTGTTGCAGATTCAATGTTAGTTCACGAAGGCCCGGCAAGAGTATTTGATTGTGAAGAAGATGCTATTGCAGCTATCAAGGGTGGCAAGATTGTTGCCGGAGATGTAGTTGTTATTAGATATGAAGGACCAAAAGGTGGCCCTGGTATGAGAGAAATGCTTAATCCAACCTCCGCAATTGCAGGTATGGGACTTGGAGAAAGCGTTGCGCTTATCACTGACGGTAGATTCTCAGGTGCATCAAGAGGAGCATCAATAGGACACGTTTCTCCGGAAGCTGCAGTATGTGGACCTATCGCATTAATCGAAGAGGGAGATATCATTAAGATTAATATCCCTGAACTTTCACTCAACGTTGATGTTTCAGACGAGGAGATGGAAGCAAGAAAAGCAAAATGGCAGCCAAGAGAACCAAAGGTTACAACAGGTTACCTTGCAAGATACGCTTCAATGGTTACTTCAGGTAACAGAGGCGCAATACTAGAGATTAAGTAATATAGTAATAAAGGAGATAAAACATGATATTAAACGGTTCAGAAATAGTAATTGAATGTTTGAAGGAGCAGGGAGTTGATACTGTTTTTGGTTATCCAGGCGGAACAATTTTAAATATCTACGACGAGCTTTACAAGCATTCTGATGAAATAACACATATTCTTGTTTCACACGAGCAGGGTGCAGCTCACGCGGCTGACGGATATGCAAGATCAACAGGTAAGGTTGGTGTTTGTATGGCAACATCCGGTCCTGGAGCAACAAACCTTGTAACAGGTATTGCTACAGCTTATATGGATTCAGTTCCATTGGTTGCTATCACTGCAAACGTAGCAAAGTCAGGCCTTGGTAAGGATTCATTCCAGGAAATTGATATTGTTGGTGCAACAATGCCATTTACAAAGCATAACTTTATTGTAAAAGAGATTGAAGACTTGGCAGACACAATCAGAAGAGCATTTAAGATTGCAAAGACTGGCAGACCAGGCCCTGTATTGGTGGATATCACAAAGGATGTTACAGCGAACAAAATAAACTTTGAAAATAAACCGGTTGAAAAGGTTGAAAGAGTAACAGATTTAATTACAGAGGATGATTTGAATACAGTTGCCGAAATGATTGATGCATCCAGTAAACCATTTATCTTAGTTGGTGGTGGTGCTGTTATTTCCGAAGCAGATGCAGAGGTTAGAGAGTTTGCAAACCTTGTGGATGCTCCTGTATGTGACACTCTTATGGGTAAGGGTGCAATCGAAGGCACAAATCCAAGATACACTGGCATGATTGGTATGCATGGTACAAAGACATCAAACTATGGTGTTACACAATGTGATTTACTTCTTGTTGTCGGTGCAAGATTTAGCGATAGAGTAACAGGTAATGCTAAGAAGTTTGCAAATAATGCAAGCATCGTACATATTGATGTAGACCCATCAGAGATTAACAAAAATGTAAAGGCTGATGCAAGCATTATCGGTGATATAAAAGAAGTTCTTATCAGACTAAATAAGAAAATTAAACAGCAGAATAATGCAGAATGGATGAAGACAATCGAAGATATGAAGGCTGAATATCCATTAGCTCTCAATAAAGATGTTCTTACAGGTCCAGCTGTAATTGATTCATTATATAATATTACAAAGGGTGATGCTATTGTAACAACAGATGTAGGACAGCATCAGATGTGGGCAGCTCAGTTCTACAAATTCAAAGCTCCTAGACAGCTTATCACTTCAGGTGGTCTTGGAACTATGGGATATGGACTTGGTGCTTGTATCGGTTCTAAGATGGCGAATAAGGACAGAATTTGTGTAAATATTGCTGGTGATGGATGCTTCAGAATGAATATGAATGAAATTGCAACTGCAACACGTTACAATATTCCAATTATTCAGATTGTTATTAACAACCACGTACTTGGTATGGTTAGACAGTGGCAGACATTGTTCTACGGCAAGAGATACTCAAATACAGTATTAAGTGATCAGGTTGATTTTGTAAAGGTATCTGAAGGACTCGGTGCAAAAGCATACAGAGTAACAACTGTAGATGAGTTTGAGACAGCGTTAAAGGAAGCAATTGAATTAAATATTCCATGTGTAATTGAATGCCAGATTGATGAGGATGAAAAGGTATTCCCAATGGTTCCGGCAGGAACTGCTATCAGCGAAGCTTTCTCAGAAGAAGATTTAGCTGAGCGTGGATACGATTGCTAATAAAAAATAATAATTTATATTCTTACAATAATATATTTAATGTAAATGGGAGGAAATCATGGCTAGAGTATATAATTTTTCAGCAGGTCCGGCAGTTTTACCGGAAGAAGTTTTAGAAGAAGCAGCAAAGGAAATGCTTGATTACAAAGGATGCGGTATGGGTGTAATGGAAATGAGCCACCGCTCAAAGGTATTCCAGCAGATAATAGATGAGGCAGAACAGGATCTTAGAGATCTTATGGGCATCCCGGATAACTACAAGGTATTATTCCTTCAGGGTGGTGCTTCACAGCAGTTCGCAGCCATACCAATGAACTTAAAGAAGAATGGTAAGGCAGCATACATTGTAACAGGACAGTGGGCAAAGAAAGCAGCACAGGAAGCAGAAAAATATTTAGAGGTTCAGAGAGTTGCATCATCTGCAGATAAGACATTCTCTTATATTCCGGATTGTAGCGATCTTCCAATCGACGATGATGTTGATTATGTATATATATGTGAAAATAACACAATTTACGGAACAAAGTATCATACACTTCCAAACACAAAGGGTCACACATTGGTAGCTGACGTTTCATCATGTTTCCTTTCAGAGCCGGTAGATGTTGAAAAGTATGGTGTAATCTACGGTGGCGTTCAGAAGAACATAGGACCAGCCGGTGTTGTTATCGTAATTATCAGAGAAGATTTAATTCCGGAAGAAGTAGATAAGACAGTTCCAACAATGCTTGCATACAAGACTCAGGCTGATGCAGGTTCACTTTACAATACACCACCTTGCTACGGTATTTATATCTGTGGTAAGGTATTCAAGTGGATTAAGAAGATGGGTGGTCTTGAAGCTATGAAAGAACACAACGAAAAGAAAGCAAAGATTCTTTACGATTTCCTTGATAGCAGCAAGCTGTTTAAGGGTACAGTTGTTCCAGAGGATCGTTCGCTTATGAATGTTCCTTTTGTAACAGGCGATGAAGAGCTTGATGCAAAATTTGTTGCTGAAGCAAAGGCTGCAGGATTTGAAAATCTTAAAGGACATAGAACAGTTGGCGGTATGAGAGCAAGTATCTACAATGCTATGCCAATCGAAGGTGTTCAGGCTTTAGTTGATTTCATGAAAGATTTCGAAGAAAAGAACGCTTAATAAATAAATTTTTACAATAGAAACTCTTTGGAGTTTCTATTGGTATGTAAAGGAGAATGAAAATGACAAAGGTAAATTGCTTAAATCCTATTTCACCTTTAGGAACAGGATTATTTAATGACAATTATGAGATGACAGACGATTTTGCACAGGCTGATGTTGCATTGGTACGAAGTGCAGCAATGCATGATTTGGATATGCCGGAAAATCTAATGGCAATCGCAAGAGCAGGTGCAGGTGTAAACAATATTCCAATTGAAGAATGTGCAAAGAAGGGTATTGTAGTATTTAACACACCTGGTGCTAACGCAAACGGTGTAAAAGAATTAGTTATCAGTGGTATGCTTTTAGCTTCAAGAGATATTATTGGTGGTAACGCGTGGGTTGCTGACAATAAGGATGATGAAAACATCTCAAAGACAATGGAAAAGGCAAAGAAAAATTTTGCCGGTACAGAAGTTAAGGGAAAGAAGCTCGGTGTAATTGGTCTCGGTGCAATCGGTAGATTAGTTGCAAACGTCGGTGTGTCATTGGGAATGGAAGTATATGGTACCGATCCATATCTTTCTGTTGACAGTGCTTTAAGCCTAAAGAGAGCCGTAAATTTAGTAAAAAACCGTGAAGATATTTACAAGGAATGTGATTTCATTTCCGTACATGTTCCTCTTTTAGATGACACAAAGGAAATGATTAATTCTGAGTCAATTGCCATGATGAAAGACGGAGTAGTTATCTTAAACTACGCAAGGGACTTACTTGTAAATGATGATGATATGGCAGAAGCTTTAAAATCAGGAAAAGTTAGAAAATATGTTACAGATTTTCCTAATGCTAAGACAGCAAAAATGGAGGGTGTAATCGCAACACCTCATCTTGGCGCATCAACAGAGGAATCAGAAGATAACTGTGCTGTTATGGCAGTTCAGGAAATCATGGATTTCGTTGAAAACGGAAATATCGTCAATTCAGTAAACTACCCAAGATGTGAGCTTGGTGTATGTGAAAAAGAAGCCAGAGTTACAATTGCACATAAGAATATTCCAAACATGATTGGTCAGCTCACATCAGTACTTGCTTCTGAGGGAGTAAACGTATCTGACATGGTTGACAAATCAAGAGGTGAATTTGCATATGCAATTATTGACTGTGACCATGCAATTACAGATGCATTATTAGAAAAGCTCAATAATGTTGAAGGCGTAATTAAGGTCAGAGTTGTAAAATAAATTTTAAAAGGCTGTCTTTTGACAGCCTTTTTTGTATAATAGGAAATTCCTTCGAATTTCCTATTATACAAAAAGCGCTCCGCTAAGGATGCGCACTCGCGCGTAAGGAATTATGTCGCAAAAG
>CAZWAG010000040.1:0-17475 GCA_964631845.1 uncultured Eubacterium sp. | reverse complement strand
TATATTTTGGTATCTGGTGTTAAGCTAGCATCTCATGCAGATAGTAGTTCGGGAAGAGTTTGAATAGTAGCCACAAGTCTGGGAAGCCTAATAAATGGTGTGCTACCCGTCAAGTTTCTGGCGGAAGGTTTTGGAAGTATACTGGTAGCCTCTATCAGAATGAAAAAGAGGAGTCGCTCCAGGATTCGCTGTTAATGCCTTATCAAAAGTATTAAAAACAAGAGAATTATCATTATGATCACTGTATTCGTATGCACAGGGCGTCTTCCGCACAGATCCAGTATGACACTCAAATATATTTTTTCCCTTTTTTCATCACCACCAGTCCCATATTTAAATTCAGACACATCTGTTAGCCATTTCTCATCAGGTTTATCTGACTTAAATTCACCGAAACAACAGACAGAGGTGCTATTACAGGAAAGACAGAGGTGGCAGACAGGAGCAGATGATAGTCGGGGCAGGGACTACGGAAGAATTAAAGGCAATATATCAGATGAAGTGAGTAGGATATATGAATAATGTGCGAAGTTTGGCTGAGGAGATTGTGATGAGAGAACTAATATGTGTTTAACATGAGTGCGGAGCGTAATGCTTCGAATTTTAAATTGATAATGTGGAATAACAGAAGTTATGATATACTTACAAAATAGAGTGGAAGAGTTCGACAAAATAGGTATTTGATGGAGGATACAATGGCATTTGAATTTAAACTTTCAACTGATGAAATCAGGGAGAAAATGTTCGATTTTATAAAGCCGGTTTATAAAAATACATGGGATTTTGAGCCCGATTGCATTAACTGGATTTATGGTGTCTATGACAGCGAAAGTAAATTTTTTATTACCTATGTAATTTCAAACCAAGGTGATGCTAAATATATATTAATAACCGGAAACGGCGATGTTTGCTATATTATTGCCAATAGATACAGACATACATTTTCCGAAATTCCCAAAGAGTTTAAACGGTATAGTGATATTATAAAAGATGGTATAAAGCTTTACAATAATGAAAAAGCAAAGAAACGCTTTAGAAGTAATTTTTCGGCTGAACAGGAAAAATATCTTAATGAAATCACCGAAAACATGAAAGATAAATGCAGACCAGGTATTGATATAACCAGCTATGAGGATGCTGAAAAACTGTTTAATCAGGAGAATTTCAATTATCATCAAATTAGTCATTTGTACAACAAAAATACAGTTGCAAATTTTGATAAATATATGTCTGATCAGAAAATGCGCACTATAAGAGGGGAAAAATACAGGACGATTATCTCTAAAATTTCTGCCTATAATAATACGCTTGATGAGGAAAATTATAAACAGATTTCGAAAGATTTTCAAAAAGCCAGGACTTTGATTGCCGGTGCCATAGATGATATATATGCGGATATGACGCTTGAAGTAATAAAAAAGGCTTATTTTAGCGGTGTGATTAGTTGCGGCTATATAGGTTTTGTTGAAGAATACATTGAAAACTGTATTCGGTTGTTTCCCGATAAGATACAAGCTCTTTGCCCACTTCTTGATTTTATAAACGATAATATGAGAAACGAAGACTTTAAACGACTTGAATTTTACAGAAAGGAACTTGAAAAACTTATTTACAAAAATGGTGAGGGTTTTCATTCAGTGTGCACAACAAATGAATTAAGAGAAATCATGTTTGATTTTCTGAAGCCTGAATACAAATCAAAGCGAGATTTGAATGTAACTAATATAAACTGGACAACAGGTGTTTATGACAAAGAAAGCGGAATTTTCTTAACTAAAATTTATTATTTATCTGATGCTATAGCAAGATGCGGAATACATTTTCACAGTTATATCGTAATTACCGATGACGGAAATGTTTTCACAGTCGATAATAATCATGAATATGAAAAAAAAACGTATCATTTCAGTATACCTAAGAAGTATGAAATGCTTACGGAAAAGGTAAAAGAAGGAATAGATTTTTATAAGAATGATTATGCATACAGAGGATGTTTAAGCGAGGATATGGAAAAACAGCTAATAGCCATAGCTGACACCATGAGAGACAGATGCCATCGGAATTTTCCAATCAGTTGTGAAAAGGATGCACAAAAGCTTTTTGAACTTGTAAATTTTAATATAGATACTATTTTTGATACTTATAATAAGAAAACCATAAATGATTTCAACAAATTTGCAGACTATGATAAAACAATGCTTTGGAGAGGTGACAAATATTTACAGTTACTAAATGAAGTTACGAGTGATATTGTTACAAATCAAGAACGCGGCCGGATTTTCAATGATGCTTGCAAACTTTTCAGGTGTGGTGTGAATAATACATATGACGAACAATTTTTGAATGCTGTAAAACGTATGTATGAGGGACGCATTTTGGCATTTGAAGATGCACTGAAAAGATATATCAATACGTATGCTGAGGAATATACCGACAAACTCAAAACTATTGTTCCATTGATTAAATTTGTTAAAGTTAACACAAAGAACAAATATTTGAAGGATGCTGTAAAAAATGTGACAAAATTACTTGCTAAAAGTTATAGAATTCCTGTTTGGCTGCCGGATTTTTTGTTAGAGAGAGTTGTTTTATTTGATAAACCTTGTAAATACAGGCATTAGAGAGTATTTAGTATCAATGGTTGTCTTAGTAATTCCCAGATTTATGAGAGTCTATTCGTTTTGGGAAGCTGTTTTTTGGTTGCTGAAGAAGCGAGCGAACTCTTTGTTCTTAGGTGAATAAAAAATAGGATTACGATATATATTGTTTACACTCGTCAAGTAAGAATATTAAACAACAAAAAACACGCAATGCATTGACGAACAAATAGTAAAGTGTTAATATAAAATAAATGCAAAGCGTGAAAAGGGAGTTGATTATTATGAGTGAAAATAAAGAGTTAAAGGATGTACTTATCGAGCTTAGAGCAAGTACAGGAATGAATAGAAAAGAATTTTGTGAGTATTTTGAAATACCATATATGACAGTTAGTGATTGGGAACATGGAAATAGACGCGTACCGAAATATTTACTTAGATTGCTTGAGTATTACGTTAAGAAGGAAAAGATGAATAAGGGTGGGAAAGTAAGTGAAAATGGAGAACAATAGCGAATTAATAATTTATCAAACAGAGGATGGCTTAGTTAAACTTGAAACAAGATTTGAGGGAGAAACAGTTTGGCTAACAATCGAACAGATGGCAGAACTTTTTCAAAAAGCAAAATCTACAATAAATGAACATATACTTAATATTTTTGCTGAAGGAGAGCTTGTTAAAGATGAGTCTATGAGAAAAATCGGAAATTCCGATTTTTCTACTAAGCCAACAAATTACTACAACCTTGATGTAATCATCTCAGTAGGCTACCGTGTAAAATCTATTCGTGGCACACAATTCCGTCGTTGGGCAACCGAACGTCTCAAGGAGTATATCATTAAGGGATTTACTATGGATGATGAACGGTTGAAAGGTAATGGCGGAGGAAACTACTGGAAAGAACTTTTAGATAGAATTAGGGACATTCGTTCTTCAGAAAAGGTTCTTTATCGTCAGGTTCTTGACTTATATGCAACTAGTGTGGACTATGATCCAAAGAGTGAAGATTCAATAAAGTTTTTTAAAATTGTTCAGAATAAATTGCATTTTGCAGCGCATGGACATACTGCAGCAGAAGTAATTTACGAAAGGGCAGATGCAGAGCAACCTTTTATGGGACTCACTACATTTGATGGAGAGATACCTGCCCTTAAGGATATATCAGTTGCCAAGAATTATTTAAAAGAGGATGAATTAAAGATTCTTAATAATCTTGTATCTGGTTATTTTGATTTAGCTGAAATTAGTGCAATAGAGCATAGACCTATGTATATGAATGATTATGTATCGCAACTTGATGCAGTACTTACTTCTGGTGGACGCAAATTATTAGAAGATGCCGGAAAAGTTAGCCATAAACAGGCGATAGAAAAAGCTGAGGCGGAGTATAGAAAATATCAAGTATCAACATTATCACCAGTTGAAAATGCATATATGGATACCATAAAGGACGTGAATGTGGTAGCAAAGAAACAATCAAGACTTAGTAAAGAGTAAAGATGTATTTTTTACTAATAGTAATTATTGAATTATGTTTTTTGTGACATATGTGGGTACTTTATATGAGTATTGATTCTAGTTTTAAGAAAAAGCGTAAAATTTGGAGGATAATTAAAATGAATAAGTATAAATGGTATTTAATAGCAGCATTTATCTGGTTGATTGGTGCGCTTGTTTTTATTATAGCAGTTCATAAATTATGGTACTTAAGCATTATGTATATAGGCATGGCAATTTGTAATTTTTGTTTGGCAATGGGTAGTAAGAAACAATTGTAAATTTTCAAAAAACAAATTATAAAAATTAAGGATAAAATATGGGACGGATAAATATAGAGAAAAGTGCCAAAATAACATCCGCGATTATTGTTACAATGATTATGTCGGTAATAATAGCCATTTTTGTAATTTTTCTTAGTTTTGTATTGTTTATCTCTCCTGATCCAAGATGCTGGTACTATGTATTTTATGGTATGGGAAAAGTTGCACTTGTACTGGATTTAATTGTGTTAATGTACGCCGTATATCGTATTGCAGTATATGTAATTAATCCAATTAAATATGAAATAAAAAGGATAGTAAAAGAATTTGGGCGAGATGAAGATTATTTTCTTTCAATAGTATCAAATGGTAGATTATTTTCCTCAAATAAAGATTATATATATGTATCAAACAGATATTGCATCATAAAGCATAAAAGGAAAATAGAAATAATTGAAACCTATTATATTAATTCCATCGGAATAAGAATACTAGAATTAAAACTTAATAATAGAAGCAAGTATACTAGTCTAATAAGTGTACATATGAATGATAAGGAGTATGATATCCGGATGAATCTTAAAACGGCTAATGAGTTTATGGAATATATGGGAATAATAAATGAGAAATTTTTTTGGTAAAGAGAATAGCTTATAATCCCAATATAGGCGTAAAGATTTGAAGAGGCAGTTCGATGTTTGAACTGCCTCTTTTAAAATAAAAGCAACATATAGTATAGTTAACTAAACTTAAATAATCCCGTTGCCTATACCCCTTCCTTTAGTTTATCGATGTGAATGTCCAACGCTGATTTTCAGCATGTGTGTTGGTTGTTACATATATTTCACCGGTCGCTGTATCATATGTTAATACATATTCCTTGTGATGAGTAATGTAGAATGATCCGTTTTCCCCGGGAATAATCGTCCATTCCTGGCCGATTGAGTCGATATGTTCACGGGCATTTACAAGCTCATGTGTTTTATCCTGCGAATTGTATTCATTCATATATAAGTCAGCGTAGATGAAATTGATATATGAAATTCCCTTTCGTGTTGTAACATGAACAGGGTGATATTCAGCTCCCATCTGTAACAAAGCAGTTTTATTGCTTAGGTCTACATAGTTGAGCATTAGTGTATTTGCTGCAACATTCGAAAGAATATAATCACCATCTTTGACATTGATTGAATTTCTGTCCTTCTGTTCGCGCAAGTAGGTTTTATATTCTTTTGTGTCTGCGAACAGAGATTTTTTACTGTCAACGGATGAAAATACAATACACAAAACAGTAACACAAATTGTGAGTATCACAAATGCTAATTCGGCGATAGATAGCTTTGGCAAAAGCACTTTGCTTTTTGAAGCTACTGTTATTGAAGCATCCGAAGCTTCTTTGTCTGAATCAACTTTTTTCTCGGCAGTATACATTGCGAATACTTTGTTTAGTTTTTTCGTAAACTGAACAAATCCTGCTACAGCGTATGGGAACAGAAGTACAAAATATGTGATTGAATACTGTCCTTTTGCCTCCCACACGAGATGGAAAATAAACCCGCCAAGGAACGTCATTATTAATATCAGGGACTGCCTGTAGTATTTTTCCTTTCTGCAAAGGAGAAAATACAGTAATGTTCCAAAAAGAACAATTGTCTGAAAATAATTCAGAAAAATGATAATTGGGTACGCTCCGTCAATTGTTAATAATCTCCAGGCAAATTCACTGGTCTTTATGTCTGAATTTCTAATCTGTGAAATCCAGAGTGACTCGTATGTAGGTTCACTCCACATAGAAGAAATCTTCTGACTAAAGAAGCTGATTACATAAGGAGTATCCTTTTTGAAGGTTTCTATGGATTCAGCCATACGTTTCTTGACAATCTTCTTCTGCTCGTCAGGATTATAATGAGCATTGGCATAGGAGGATTGATTGTATCCGTTATACCAACCGCAGGAAAGTGGTGATTCCTGAAGCCCCATAGCAACCCATGCCCATGAAGTGATTCCCGAGTCGAGATTCTTTTCGGTTACTTTTTCTAAGGTCATTTTAGGAACAATGGACTGTGCTAAGAAAAATGCAACTAATATAATAAATATCCAAGACTTCTTCCAGAGCTTTTGTGCGATGATTTCAACCACGGCATATAATATGACGGCAATAAATACAATAAGGTAGTTATTCTTAAACATTATTGCCAGTGCAATTGTTAAGGCTGTAATAATAATGTCCCTTACATTAAAATCTCTGAAATACTTGATTTCGTGCTTTATGGCAATCAGAGAACAAAGGAGACCTAATATTGTTCCATACACAAATGTTGAGTAAAAAATAAGTGGTAAAAATAAAATTCCAAATACAGATATTACAAGCTGATGTATTTTCTTGAAGCCTAAAAGGTCCTGAATGTCACAAAAAATCTTGTAAATAAAAGCTACACCTACTGCGTTGATTATCTGCATACCGATATAATTTTTATCACCAAAAATTAGGGAATATATATAACTGATTACAAAAAAACCTATCTGATTCGGATATTCAGAAATATAGCCGCCCTGAACAAAAGCAGAATAATCATGATTTTTCAGTGCTAAAACAGCCTCTTGTACCAATTGCTGGTCTGCACCGGGATTGGACTGTATCAAGAATACCCATAAAGCTGAAAGGGCAAAAATAATAATTAGAATAATATTTCTGATTTTTTTAAACAGTGATTCATCTGCTTCAATACTTTGCACGAATGACCGGATGTGGCGATTGTCACAAATACAGGATAATAAAACAGAAACAAGCATAATAAGTAATATATTTAGTAGGAGGGAATCCTTAGTCTGGTATATATGCTCGCCGGTGTTCAGAAAACATGTGTTAACCATATTTATAATAGTAAGAATAAGAACAACTGCAAATCCCAAAAAGGTTAATCCATAAGTATAAACCTGCGAAAAAATATGGCAGATTTTGTTTGATATTTTCATCATTTCAGCCTCCGAAGTAATACTGACTAATAAGTCTACCATAGTAAAAATAATAATTCAACAATGGCATCTTGTACTGAATCAGGACAGTCTGGATTATAAGAGTAACGATAAAATTTGCGGATTACCCGTTTGAAATAGTAAAGCAAAAATAGTATAATATAAACGAGAGTTTACTTTATTGATAAAGAAAGGGGAAATTACATTGCGAACTGTAAATGAAGAAGCCCGCAGGGCAAAGCAAATCGAGATTATGAAAAAATGCTTTGACTGCTATGCGGAGAATGGACTTTCCGGTGTTGGCGTAAAAGCCATTGCGGACGCTTGCGGCTGTAATGTTGCCAGCCTGTATCAGTATTTTGACAATCTGGACGATCTGATCGTTAAGTCCACCGAATACTGCATGAGTAAGGTAGAAGATGATTTTATGGCGAAAGCACCAACAGATGCAGAGGACTTGTGGCGGTTTATGGACGAGATACCATATTGGACGGCAAAAAAGCACGGAAAGAAATACCGCCTTATGTATCAGGTTTATACCCACCCGAAATACAGAGAATACGGTAAGAAATTCTTTGCGGGTGTAGATAAACGATATACCGAATACGCAAAGAGCTTGGAGGGAAAGCTGGGTATTCCATACGAAAAACTGACGCCACTCATATTCATCCTAGTCAGAGCCTGCGTACATTATGCACTGTTTGAGGATGAGTTCTATTTGAAAAGCCAGATTGGAGTGCTCAAAGAAGCTCTTGAACTCTTTATTATGAAATACAACCCGAAAGCAATGTCTGGTGATGTTACAGAATAAGTTAAATACGAAAATAATTATAGGAGGAAGCTATAATGAAGAAAAGAATATTAGGGATAATTCTTACAATATGTATGGTTCTTACACTGATTCCAACAAATGAATTGATTAAAGCCGAAGATAACAAAAATTACAGTTATTATTATGTATTGGGTTCCGAGTTAATTAACAATGGAGCCGGTGATGAGAGAAAAACAGAGAACAGGATGATTGAAGTTGAACCTAATGTTTACGAGTTAACAGCAATCAATGTTAAGAAATGCGAAAAACAGAGCTTCGTTTTTGATAATGGCACACATTATTACATAGCTGGTGAGGTGAAAGAGTATGAAATCTCCGGCGAAACGGTAGATGAACAGTTAGTCGCAATGACTAGCGGATTGATATATGACAGAACCCTTGTAGACGATAATATATTATTAGTAAGCTCACCTTATGAATGGGCTGATATAACATACAAACTTGATCTTAGAGGCAATATCCCACAGATTTCGGTGACTATTACCAAGAGTCACCAACACATATTCACAGGAGTCTGGGAGAAGGATAGCAATTATCATTGGAAAAAATGCGATTATACTGAATCCGGAGAGTCCGAATCCGGTGCATCTGCATGTTCGCAAATTACTAAGTCAGCCCATACCTTTGAGCTGAAGTGCAAAAACGGCAGTTGGTGGAATGAGTGTTCAGTCTGTGGAACAAAGAAAGACTTCCTCTATACTGGAAATGATTATAACGTCGATTCTGCTCATATACAGAATTGTGAAGCTATTGAAAGAGATTATACATATACAGGGCAAGACCTTGGTTCAACGTATACTAAAGAAAGCACTACCTTTAAGGTATGGGCGCCTACAGCCAAAGCAGTGCTTATAAAATTTTATACAACCGGTTCTGACACGGAGAAAGGCGCAGATAACATTGGAAAAAGTGATATGTATAAGGTTATGGAGGGAGATGATTGGACAGGAGTCTGGGAAGCGAATGTTGAAGGCGACCAGAAAAATGTATACTATACCTACACCATCACAACCGAACAAACAACCTCTGAAAACACTACTACAACAACAATAGAAACACAGGATATTTATTCCGTTGCGACAGGTGTAAATGGAAATCGTTCAATGGTATGTGACCTTGATTCTACCGATCCAGATAATTGGCAGGACGATCGCAATGTGTTTGTTTCTAAAGCCACCGATTCGCTTGTGTGGGATATAAATATAAAAGATTTTTCCTATGACGCTTCCTCGGGCGTGGACAAGGACTACCGAGGCAAATACCAAGCCTTTACAGAAAATGGTACAACTCTTAACGGCGAAGGAAATATTTCTACCTGTATTGATTATCTTAAAGAATTGGGTGTTACAACGGTTAAGCTGAATCCGTTCTACGATTTCAATTCAGTTAACGAAAGCGGCTCGGATAAACAGTACGGCTTGGGCAATGATCCAAAAAATTTCAATGTGCCCGAGGGCTCATATTCTAGTGATCCTTATAATGGCAATGTTAGGATTAAGGAATGTAAGCAAATGATACAGGCACTGCACAATGCCGGAATTTCCGTGGTGATGGATGTTGACTATACCCACACCTTCTCAACGAATTCCAGCTTCCAGGCTACGGTGCCAAACTATTACTACAGATTTGATGAAAATAATAAATTTTCCGATGGCACCGGATTTGGCAACGAATTGGCTACAGAGCGTGAAATGTATCGGAAATATATTATTCAATCTATATTATACTGGGCAAAGGAGTATCACATTGACGGTTTTAACTTTAACTCAATGGGACTTATGGATGTTGAGACTATGAATTTAATAAGGGATGCTCTTGACAATGTGGATTCTCGAATTGCAACATGGGGCGATAGTTATGCTTGTGGTGATTCCTATCACTCATCACAAACATGTACAGGCAACCAGTACTTGCCTGCCACTAAGAAAAATGCCGACAAACTAAACAGCAGATACGTTCTTTATAATGAAAGCCTGAGTGATAGTTTAAGGGGCAATGAAAAAAGCGTCGAGCAATCGGGATTTATACAGGGCGCAGATTATGTAGCACCTTTTATAAAGTATGGTGTAACAGCCCAATCACTGAACAGCGGAAATTGGAATCCGGGCACACCGAAACAGACCATATCGTACGCTTCACGCAAAGATAGCATATCGCTCTATGACAAAATTATCGGTTCAACAACTATGCTTGACTACGGCACAAATAATGAGGTATCCGTAAAAATGAATAAGCTAGCCGGCTCTATTGTTTTTATGTCTCAGGGTATTCCATTGATGCAGGCCGGTGAGGAGATGTGCCGCAGCAAAGATGGCATGATTAACAATGCAGGTCAAAGTGTCGATTCTTCTAAAATAAATTGGGAAAATATAGTTGATTATGGAGATGTGGTTTCATATTACAAGGGTCTTATGCAAATTAGAAAGCACTTTTCTCCTTTGACATGTGAAGACGATTCGTATAAAGATTCGTACATTTTTAATGGAGAAGACAGTGATGCTACCAAGCAAATTGCCTACACTATTGCAAACGATACTCCCGGTGAGTGGAGCAAGATAGCAGTTATTTTTAACAGTGATTCAGCTCCCGCCAATGTTACATTGAAGGATACATCAACTACCAAATGGGTAGTGATTGCAAACAACGAATCAGCCGGCGTAAGAAAGCTTGCCGAGGTTAGTGGCTCAACCTTTAGCGTTCCGGCATATTCTGCATTGATTGCTGTTGAAAAAATCAGCTATGAGTCTTCAGCAATAAACGATAATATGGGAAGGATAACTGTGAACTATCTTTTTAAAGACAAAGACGGTAAATCAAAAATGAAAGATTCTGTTGTTTTGCAGGGAACAATCGGTACCGGCTACCAAACTTCACCCGACTTAGGTATCCGCAGAAGTTATATACAAAAAGATGTTATCGGTGATGAAATCGGCGAGTTTGATAAAAAAAATGCTGTGGTAACATATGTTTACGAGGGTGAAACAATACATGTTATGGGAAATGGCAATGGAAACTGGCTTGACGGCTTAGATTGGACACTTGAATCTCCAAAATTAACTGATAAAGAAAACGCTTTAGGAATTGCAAACCGCATGACGGAGGTTTCACCCGGTGTATACGAAATTGCATATTCCGACATTGAAAAATCTGACAACTATCAGGTTCAGTTTCTCAGTGAGATGTCCCAAAATAAGAGTCTCTGGTTCGGGTCTTATGTCGGTTCCGGTGTTGAAACACAGGCAAAATGCTTAACGTATGTTCCCGATGAATTAAACTTAAACTACACAACCTTTAATGTTCCTTGCGAGCATGCAAATGTGAAGCTCAAGCTTGACCTTACTAAATATGACTACGAATCAAAGCTAGGAGCAACCTTTACGATAACAGTTGTTGATCCAAACAAACAAGATGATACAGGAAAAGAGGAGACAGAAAATCCTTCTGAGCCAAATAAAAGTGACAATACAGGAGATAAGAATACAGAAAATCCTTCCGGTTCATCAGTGCCAAAGGTTGGAACTAAGATGAAAGACGCTGCCGGTAAAGCAGTATACAAGGTTACCAGTGCTGATAAAACAAATCCAACAGTGGAATTTACTGCACCGGTAAATAAGAAAGCAAAGAGTGTTACAATTCCGGCAACAGTCAAAATTAATGGCATTACATATAAGGTAACATCTATTGCAAAGAATGCATTTAAGAATAACAACAAGCTTACAAAGGTTACAATAGGAAAGAATATAACAACTATTGGGGATAGGGAATTTTATAAGTGTACATCACTTAAAAAGATTACTATTCCTTCAAAGATAAGCAAAATTGGTAAGCAGGCATTTTATGGTTGCAAAAAGCTCAAGAGCATAACCATCAAGACTACAAAGCTTACTAGCAAGAATGTTGGCAAGCAGGCATTTAAGGGAATTTATGCAAAGGCAACCATTAAGGTTCCAAAGGGCAAGCTTAAGGCCTACAAGAAAGTGTTGAAGTCAAAGGGAGTAGGCTCTAAAGCGAAGATTAAAAAATAGGAGGTAAAAGATGGTTAAATTAAAGCGCAAAGCAATAAGTTTAATTCTTATAGTTATGCTAATTGTAACAAACATACCCTTTGTTTCACATGTTGCACATGCAGCCGAGAGTCAGGTTATCATTCATTATTATAGTGAAACAAAGAATCCATATGTATATTACTGGAATGCTCTTCCGGTAAACATAGCTGTAGATTATCCCGGTGTTGAGATGACTGCTGATTCGCAACAGGGGGATAACTGGTACAGTTATACATTTGATGGATGTACAAAAATCAATTTACTTTTTACAAACAGTGATGGTAGTCAGGTGACAGGTAATGAACTCACAAGAACTACCGGTGAATGGTGGTACAAGAACGGAAGATGGTACAATCATAATCCAAATGAGGAAAATACAAATCAGGAAAGAACAGATTTTCGTGAAGAGACAGTTTATAATCTGATAATTACCCGTTTTTATGATGGTGACAATAGTAACAATGTTCATTGCTGGGATGATGGTCAGGCAGGTAATCCCGATTCGGATCCTGCATGGCGAGGGGATTTCAAGGGACTGGAAGAAAAGCTTGATTATATAAAGGCACTGGGCTTTTCAGCTGTTTGCCTGACTCCTGTTGTCCAGAATGCTTCCGGATACGATTATCACGGATGGCATCCAATAAACTTAAAGAAAATCGACTCCCGTTATGAATCAGACGGATATACATATGAGGACCTTGTTAACGCATGCCATGATAGAGAAATGAAGGTTATGCAAGAGGTTACTTTATCCACGGGAAATTTTGGCGAATCAGATTTGTGCCCGGTTTTTGAAGTAAACGAAGAGGCAGATGCTTCCAATATGGAGGAGAGGCTGGTCCCAACAGACTATTTGCTTAATACATATGGCTTAACCAGTGCTGGGGAATATTGGGCACAAAAACCCGAAACTCAGTATAGGCAGAGATTAAATATCATAAAAAATGTGGACTATTCTGGTGAAAATAGTAATTCAACCGGTATATTGCCCGATCCGAAAGATTATGAGATGAATAAGATTTCAGACTCTCCGTTATATAATCCTTTAAACCGTTTTCATTCGGGATATTTTCAGAGCTTAAACTGGGATGACTGGACTTCTCAGTTTTGTCAGATGGCGGGTGATATGGTAGACCTTAACACGGAAAATCCATATGTTGGTCAGTATCTTGCTGAATCAATGAAAATGTATGCAGAGATTGGGGTAGATGCTGTTTCCATTGCTACAGTAAATAGAATAACAAGCCTGTCCCTGGAGATTAATATCATCAATCCTTTAAAGGAGATGCTTGAAGAAGAAAACCTAAGCATGGAAATATTTGGAAACTCAGAAACGCGATATAAAAATGTTTGGTACAGAAACACCCCTTATCTCTCTACACCTTTTTATACTTGGAGCAAAGCTGAGGATAAGTGGACTAGCCGGTGGAATATGGATGAAACAGCGGAAGCTATAAACAATAATATGAACCTGGCTTTTGATTTTATTCTGGAGAATAATGATGTTTCGTCCCAGCCTACCAGTGATAATGCTTTCCTTAACGGAATCACGTATCACACTCCTGATTACACAGAGAAGTTTATGAATGTGCGAGACTTCCCAATGATGTATTGCTTTGGAACAACACAATCAGCATTTCAGATAGCGTTGGATGGGGATAAATACTATAATGATGCTACATGGAATATGACGATGTATGAAAGCTATGACTTTTCATACGATGAAGACCAGAAAAATAGAAGCAGTCAGAGTACTGATGAAAAGGCAGAGAAACTTTCACTGATGTTTACATTCCGAGGAATACCGACCTTATTATATGGCGATGAAGTGGAGTTTAAGAAGGGAAGTGTTTTGGATGTAGGTCCTAATGCACCACTTGAACAAACCGGAAGGGCATATTTTGGTGACTATCTGGAAGGAAATGTTACTGCCACAGATTTTAGTGAATATACTGCCAGTGGCGCTGTTGCCGATACTTTGTCCTATTCGCTAGCCAAGCACATACAAAAGCTAAATCAAATTCGTCGGGCAATTCCGGCATTGCAGAAGGGACAGTATACGACGGATAGCAACTATGTAGATGGAAATTTGGCATTTATCAGAAGATATACCAATGCGGAAGAAGGAGTTGACAGCCTTGCACTTGTAACCATATCCAATAGTGCTACATTTAAAAATATTCCGAACGGAACATATATAGACGCTGTAACGGGTGACGTCAAAAATGTAACAGATGGAACTCTTTCTGTTTCTTCACTAGGTAAAGGAAATATGAGGGTATATGTTTGCTGTGCAACAGGATTTACCGGAATTGATGGTGCAATTGGCCAGACAAATAATACATATCTAAAAAGTATTGGAAGTTCAACCAAGGCCAAAAGTACTAATGCGGATACAACTGCAAGTACATATACAGCGAAAACAATGGCACTTCAAAAATCCAGCGTAGAAGCTTATGCCGGGGGAGACACTGTTTACTGTCAGAACGATGCAGGCTGGAATCAGGTATACTGTTATATGTGGAACAGTGGTAGCGATAATAATGGCGGATGGCCGGGAGTACTTATGACATATATAGGTAATGGTTTGTGGGCATATGAGACTGATGGTTCATACGCGAATGTTATTTTTAATACCGGTAGCGGAACACAGACAGGTGATTTGTCATACCCTGGTAATAATGCCCTTTTTAACAACGGAACAAATACGTGGAGTATATACAAACCATCGCCGTTAGTTGTGTCTTCTATCGATACAGATTTTGCCAGCCCTCAATATAAGGACAGCGATATCGTTATAACAGCGACAGCTAAAACAGAAACAAACACAGAGATTTCTTATCGTTTTTCAGTTGATGGCATTGTAATACAGGATTTCAGTACAGATAATAACTGTAGTTGGACGGCGGATTCAATTGGCACATCAACCATAACCGTGGATGTTAAGGATGAGGCAGGAAACACCAACACAAGATCAATTAGTTATGTGATTAAGGATGATTCAGAAGTGGAGATACCTATCCTAAAAGGTGTATCACCAAAAACAGGTAGCTGTATAGAGAAGGATAAAAGTACAGATATAACCATAAAGGCCGGCGGTGGTAACACAGGTACAAACCTGTTGTTCTATAAATACATTATAAAAGATCCTGATGGAAATGTAGTGAACACGCCATACTATTCGCTTGACAATACATTTTCTATAAAGCCTGAAAAAGTAGGCGAATATACGGTAGATGTGTATGTTCAGAGTTCAGACAATAATATTGATAAAGGAACCGTAAAGTATACTTCATTTTTGCCACATAAAGAGCATACATGGGACAATGGAAAGATTACAAAGCAGCCTACCGAAACAGCAGATGGAGAAAAGACTTATACTTGTACGGTATGTGGTGAGACAAAGACAGAGAAGATTCCTGCAATAGGTTCGACAACACCATCAACTGAACCGTCAACACCACCGACTGGTCCATCAGTGCCAAATGTTGGAACTACTATTAAAGACTCTGTTGACAAGGTAACATACAAGGTAACCAGTTCAAGCAAATTAAATCCAACAGTGGAATTTACTGCACCGGTTAATAAGAAAGCAAAGAGTGTTACAATTCCGGCAACAGTCAAAATTAATGGCATTACATATAAGGTAACATCTATTGCAAAGAATGCATTTAAGAATAACAACAAGCTTACAAAGGTTACAATAGGAAAGAATATAACAACTATTGGGGATAGGGAATTTTATAAGTGTACATCACTTAAAAAGATTACTATTCCTTCAAAGATAAGCAAAATTGGTAAGCAGGCATTTTATGGTTGCAAAAAGCTCAAGAGCATAACCATCAAGACTACAAAGCTTACTAGCAAGAATGTTGGCAAGCAGGCGTTTAAGGGAATTTATGCAAAGGCAACCATTAAGGTTCCAAAGAGCAAGCTTAAAGCCTACAAGAAATTGTTGAAGTCAAAGGGAGTAGGCTCTAAAGCGAAGATTAAGAAATAAAAAATTAACTACAAGTCAGTAAATATAAGAGCGGCAGTTCAATAATCGGGCTGTCGCTTTTATAATATAGTAAGGAGTATGACAAAAGTAGAGAGATGGTTAATGAAAATACAACAAAAGTAACTTATTTAGCATAATTATTATTGAGTTTGTGTGATAAATATATGTTCAAAAAGGAATAAAAATCCCGTAAATAAATGGATTTCGGAAAATTTCATAGAAAATAGGTCACATTTTAGTGAGTAATATGTTGCCAGACTAATCAATTTGGGTTAGTCTGGCGTTTTTTTATGAGCTGAAAAGTCTATAATAAAGGGTTTGTGGTATCTGCAAGCCATTATATCAAGTCACTTGAAATTATTCTTTTGGTGACGTCAACCAAGAAAAAACGTATAGTACTAATGGTATTTTGGGGAGAGCAAATGAAAAAATTGTACCAATCAATTTGCTACTGTTCTAAATAGTAATCCAGTTGTTGATTGAAATGGTACGCAGTTATGTGAAAGGATGGAAAAGAGTCAAGGGACATTATTAGGCCTCTAGTTCTATCAGTTATAACAAATAGACACGAAGAAAGGAGACAAAATAAAATGAAAAAATATGGTTACATTAGAGTGTCAACAAGGGAACAGAATCTAGACCGACAGATATTGGCAATGAAAGAGGAAGGAATTGAGGATAAATATATATTTTCAGACCAAATGTCAGGAAAAAATTTTGATAGACCGAAGTACAATCGATTGATGAAAAAGTTAAAGCCGGGAGATTTGCTTGTGATAAAGAGTATTGATCGATTGGGAAGAAATTACATGGAGATTCTGGAACAGTGGCGTGTTATAACAAAGATAAAAAAAGCAAACATAAAAGTAATTGATATGCCACTACTCAATACAGAAACTGGGCATGGAGATTTGACTGGAGTATTTATATCAGATTTAGTATTACAGATTTTGGCGTATGTAGCTGAAACAGAACGAGCATTTATCAAGCAACGACAGGCTGAAGGAATTGCTATTGCAAAGAAAAACGGAGTGAAATTTGGAAGAACAAAACTGGATGTGCCAGAAGATTTTGAAGCATACTACCGTATGTGGAAAGATAAAAAGATATCTGTCCGAAAAGGGGCAAAGGCTGTGGGTATGAGTCCTTCTACTTTTTACAGAAGATGTATAGAAAATATATAAAAAACCAATTTTTTGTTTCATAAAGTAGACTTTTTGAAATAGCTTAAAATAGCCTGTTTTTAGATATAATCCGACCTATC
>CAZWAG010000039.1:0-18009 GCA_964631845.1 uncultured Eubacterium sp. | reverse complement strand
CGATTACCGTACTTGCTGTTATTTCAGGATACAACCTTCTCTGAACAAGCAGGTCCTCTCTCCAATATTTTGTAGCTCCTTCAATCGAAACCGGATATCCCAGTCCATGAATCGCCATAATCCCCGCATTCGTTCCAAGATTACTGATAAAAGATATATGGAGCTTATTGAAATCCTTACCAAACCAATTTGCAAACTCGCTCTGCACATTCTGTCTCCGTGGAAGAATGAGTGGTTTATCCAAAAGATCTTCTTTTGTAATGTATTTTTTGTCCGCCAATACATCATCCGGCTTCATGCTAACAACCCAATGATCACTTTCCATAATTCTGATATAATCCAAGCCCTCTGTATTGATAGGTTCTAAAAATAATCCAATATCCACCAGACCCTGATTCATCATATCATATACCGCATCTGCTGTTGCTGTATGTAATGCAATCTGTACCATTGGAAATTTTTTCTTATATACCTTACAAATTTCCGCTAAACTTTCAACAGCAGCAAACTCACCACAACCGACTGTAATCGTACCTTCTATCAGTCCTTCTTTCGCCTTTAATTCATTCAACATTTTTTCTTCCAAATCAATGATTTCCAAGGCTCTTCGTTTTAATAATATTCCCGCCTCCGTAAGCGTAATACTACGATTTCCTCTTATGAAAAGTGCTGTTCCAAGTTCCTCCTCCAATGAAGCAAGCTGTCTTGAAAGTGTTGGCTGCGTAATATTCAATTGTTCTGCAGCTTTCGTAAAGTTCTGTTCTTTTGCTACGGTCAGAAAATACCGAAGAATTCTAATATCCATATTTATGTACACCTCTTTCATAAAAAGAAAATTTTCTGTAGTAGTATATGATTAATTATCATCTCGATAAATACCGATTTGTCTTTATCCATACCTTTTATTTCCAATGTTTAAGTCCCGGTACTACCGATTCCATATGTGACCTAACCTGTTCCGCTGGCCAATCCTCATTTGCCATATGTTCTACACAAAAATCGTAGTTGCAAAATCCTATAACAAAGTATAACATATTATGGCAACTATTTTGTTTAAAATTTCGAGGTAATTATGAATAAAGAGCATACTATTGTTACTTATTCCACTAGTCAAATAGCTAAAATAGTAGGGTTACATCCCAATACTGTAAGATTGTATGAAGACTGGGAATTAATAACAAAGCCTGAACGAAAAAAGAATGGTTATCGTATATATAATGATATTCATATCAAACAATTTCAATTAGCAAGAAAAGCCTTTCAAATCGAAGTGTTGCAGGCCGGACTTCGAAAGCGAATTGTGAATGCTGTAAAATTGTCAGCTGTTTTCCGATTTGACGAAGCAATCGAGTTAGTTGAGGAGTATATACGTATCGCAAACCAGGAAATTGAACATGCAAAAGAGGTCGCCGGGCTATGCGAAATGCTATATCAACAACCGCAAAGAGATGATATCCTCTATAATAGATCACAAGCAGCTAAAGAACTAGGTTTAACAATTGATACCATTAGGAATTGGGAAATGAATGGACTGCTTACAGTCAAACGAAAAGAAAACGGCTACCGTGTATATGATTCAAATGATCTGAATCGTTTGAAAATAATCCGCTCTCTCAGATGCGCGAATTATTCTTTATCAGCTATTTTAAGAATGCTAAACAAATTAGAAAGCGAAATGCATCAAAGTGAGAATGACATTCTAAATATACTGAATACTCCTGATGATGAAGATGATATTGTATCTGTGTGCGACAGATTAATAGATTCACTTGAAAAAGCCATAAAGAATGCTTATGAAGTAATATTATTGATTAAAGAAATAAAACAAATGAAAATATAAACCCTCCACTATAACACCAGACTTTTGTCTGGTGTTATTATTTCTTCAGAAAAAAAAGGAGGAAAATAAAATGAATGCAATAGTTGTAAAAAATCTTACAAAAAAGTATGGCACTCAAATTGCAGTGGACAATCTAAGCTTTCAAGTAGAAAAAGGGAAAGTGTTTGGATTAATTGGAGCGAATGGTGCAGGAAAAAGCAGCACCATTGAATGTATATTGGGAACAAAGACAATGGATGCCGGTGAAGTCAGCATATTGGAAATGAATCCAATAAAGGAACGGAGTAAAGTATTTGAGCGGGTAGGAGTTCAGTTTCAGGAATCAAAATATCAGGAGTTGATTAGAGTGGAAGAACTCTGCGAAATGACAGCTGCCGCTTATAAAAAGCCACAGAACTATGAGGACTTGTTGACTGCGTTTGGAATCGCCGATAAAAATAAAGCATACGTAAAGGATCTATCCGGTGGAGAACGTCAACGATTGTTCATTGTTCTTGCTCTGATACCAAATCCAGAGCTGGTATTTTTGGATGAACTTACAACCGGATTAGATGCCAGAGCAAGAAGAGACGTGTGGAACATTTTAGAGAAACTTAAGAAACAGGGATTATCTATTTTACTTACATCTCATTATATGGATGAAATAGAGGCTCTATGTGATGAAATATTGATTTTAAAAAAAGGAAAAACGGTATTCCACGGAACTATTGACGATGCAAAGTCAAAAAGTGGAAAAAATAATTTTGAAGATGCATACCTTTGGTATACAGACGAGGAGGATATATATGAAAACATTTAGAATTTTATTAAAGAATGAATTGAAAATGAGTTTTCGGGGAATGAACATGTTGATTTTTGCTGTTATTATGCCGATTATTGTACTTATCATTTTAGGTGTAGTATATGGACAAAAGCTTGCTTTTGAAGGGGCGACCTACAGCTTTTTGGATCAGTCCTTTGGGGCATTGTGTAGCATAGCAATCTGTGCCGGTGGAGTCATGGGGCTGCCACTGGTGATTTCCGATTATCGCTCTAAACATATTTTGAAAAGATACCAGGTAACACCAATCAGGCCAAGTCTTGTTTTAATGGTAGAGGTTGCGATGTATGTAATCTATGCTGTAATCTCTTTGCTCAGTTTGTTTTTTGTGGCAACCTGTTTCTTTGGCTTTAAAATGCGCGGAAGCTTTGGACTATTTCTAATCGGTTATCTGCTTGTTATGATTTCTATTTTTAGCATAGGAATCATGGTCGGGGGAATCGCAAAAAACCAAAAAATTGCCGGAGTAATTGCCAGTGCGCTATACTTTCCAATGCTTGTTTTTTCGGGTGCAACTCTTCCGTATGAGGTAATGCCTGATTCTATGCAGAAAATAGTTAATGTCCTGCCATTGACACAGGGAATAAAAATACTAAAAAATGCCACTCTTGGACTTCCTATTGAAAATGTGTCAGGTGCAGTAATCTTTATGCTGCTGATGGCAACAATCTGTAGTATTATAGGCGTGAAATTTTTTAGGTGGGAATAGGTACCTTGCATAATTGATTATTTGCTGTCATCCGTAGCACAATACCATCATGCTACGGATGACTTTCTCAAAAACCTACAACTCTATATCTTCCAAGCACTCTACACTTCTATCAAGAATACCCTTCATTTTTGCTATCGCTATTCCATAATTTGTCACAGCAATACTTTGTTCTTCTGCCTTTTGCATTCTACTCAAAACTTCTCTGTTATTAAGCATACATCCGCCACAATGTATAACCATAGCATATTCTGACAAATCCTCCGGGAAGCTTCTTCCCGATGTAAATTCAAACATTATATCTTTGCCGGTATATTCTTTTATCCAATGTGGAAGCTTGACAGTTCCTATGTCCTCACACTGCCTGTGATGAGTACAACCTTCTGCTATAAGTACCTTGTCTCCATTATGTAAATAATCTATTTTCATAACTCCATCAATCGCAGATTTCAAATACCCTTTATGCCTTGCCATTAAAATAGAAAATGAGGTTAGCTTTATACTTTCCGGCACTATACCTGCAACATATTCAAATACCTGACTGTCAGTTATCACCAAGGACACCTCATTGCCATAACGGTCCAATGTGTCCTTTAATTCTGTTTCTTTTACAACAATGGACACTGCTCCCACTTCCAACAGCTCTCTTATTACCTGCTGCTGTGGAAGAATCAGCCTTCCCTTAGGTGCCGCACTGTCTATTGGTACAACCAACACTACAACATCCCCGGGGTTAACGATGTCACTGACAATAGGTTTTGCATCACTTATATTGCATACAGACGCCAAAGCATTTTTCAATGCTTCAATTCCTCTTCCCGTCTTTGCACTGACATAAAAATTGTTGTCTGACAATTCCGAATCAACCATCATATCTGCTTTTGTATAGACAATAAAGTAAGGTATTTTTCTCTCTTTAAAGATTTTGAGTAACTCCTTTTCATGAGAACTTATTTCTTCAGTCGAATCAATAACAAGGACCGCCAAATCAGTTTTTCTCAATATTTCAATCGTTCTAACAACCCTTTTCTCGCCGATTTTTCCTTCATCATCAATTCCCGGGGTATCAACAATCATAACCGGTCCTAATGGCAAAAGCTCCATAGCCTTATATACAGGATCAGTTGTCGTTCCTGCAATATCTGATACCAATGCGACGTCCTGGTTGGTGATTGCATTGACAAGGCTTGATTTTCCTGCATTTCTTCTCCCGAAAAAACCTATGTGCATTCTTTCTCCTGATGGTATGTCATTTAAACTCATATCCGCTCCCTCCCTACTATATATTTTAAACTCTATTTAATGTTCTTCAATAACCAAATATTTCTTTTATTAAAAAATCTATGTCTTAAATATATTTAAAATCTAAAATCTCGCGAACCGTCCTCAATTTTTTTCAAATAATCCTTTACAGCCTTTTTTACATCTTCACTTGGTATTTTTTCTACCTCTTTATTTATTAGCGCATCTCCTATTTTTCTTGTTTCATCACTCGCATAATCTGTCAGGTATTCCTTCAGTGTCATCAGAGCATTCGGATGACAATAATTTAAAATCTGTCCCGATTTACAAAAGCTCATAAATCTGTCACCGGTTCTGCCTGCCCGATAGCACGCTGTACAAAATGATGGAATACAGTCCATCTCCATAAGCCACCTCACGACCTCATCTAATGTTCTCTGATCCGAAACATCAAACTGCTCTGTGTCTGTAGGTCTGATTTTTTCCTCATATCCTCCAACAGTTGTTCTTGAGCCACCTGATATCTGAGATACGCCGAGATTTAGCACTTTCTCTCTAACTGCCCGGCTTTCTCTTGTTGAAATAATCATTCCCGTATATGGAACGGCAATTCTGATTATCGCGCATATCTTTGCAAATATATCATCACTTATTCCGTTGTCAAATTCATCCGGATTGATATCGTCTGCCTTTTTTACTCTTGGAACGCTTATAGTATGTGGTCCCACACCGTGTACAGCCTCCAAATGTTCTGCATGCATGAGCAAACCTGCCAGCTCATATTTGTATTTTTCCAGTCCAAACAATACTCCAAGTCCAACGTCATCAATGCCGGCTTCCATTGCTCTATCCATAGCTTCAGTGTGATAGTTGTAATCATGCTTTGGTCCGGTTGGATGAAGCTCTAAATAACTCTCTTTGTGATATGTTTCCTGAAATAATATATATGTTCCGATTCCGGCATCCTTTAACATCCTGTACTCTTCAACTGAGGTCGCCGCAATATTTACATTTACTCTTCTGATTGCACCATTTTTGTGTTTGATTGAGTAGATTGTTTTGATGCATTCGAGAATATACTCAATAGGATTGTTTACCGGATCCTCCCCCGCCTCTATCGCAAGTCTCTTGTGTCCCATATCCTGCAGGGCAATTACTTCTTTTTCTACCTCCTGCTGCGTAAGCTTCTTTCGCGGAATATGTTTATTCTTCACATGATAAGGGCAATAAACACAGCCGTTTACGCAATAGTTTGAAAGATAAAGAGGCGCAAACATTACTATTCTGTTTCCATAATAAGTAAGCTTGATTTCCTCTGCCAGCTTATATATCCTTTCAACTATCTCCGGAATATCACATTCTAGCAAAACAAGTGCTTCTCTGTGATCAAGACCTCTGCAGACACTTTCTGCCCCTTTCTTAACTGGCTTTGCCTTCTCTAATATCTCATTAATTAATTCTATATTGTTTTTATTTTTCTTAGCATATTCAAGCGTTTCTAAAATTTCATTATGATTTATAAAATCATCAGCGCATAAGGATTTCTTATCGTACATTCTGCTCCTCCACTTTTCTGTCTTTTCTATCCGCTACACCAATTTTTAAGTTGTTTTTTCTACAAAACTGTGTTTTTCTTTCTGTCGCCTCTATCTACCACAATATTATATCCGGCTTTTTTAACTCTCATTTTTAAGCATTCTATACATTCAGCTGCTTCTTCTGAAGTACATATTTTGTTGTCATACAGCGCATATTTTTTTCTCACACAAAGCGGTGATAAATTTGGCATAACAACGTTTGCTCCAGCCTGCAATCCCAACTCTCTGCCCTGTGGGTCAATTGTACCGAGTGCTGTTGTAGCAGGAATAAGTGCATCCGGGCAAGCCAATCTCAACAGTGAAATCATTCTCAATGTTTTCCCAACTGTTCCCGCATTTTTACTTGCATATATCGTATCCTTGTGTGGAATAAACGGTCCAATCCCAATCATATCCGGTTGAAATGAAGATATGAATTCCATATCCTTTACAAGACAGTCATCTGTCTGATATGGTGATTCAACCATGAATCCACATCCAACCTGATACCCGATTTTTCTTAAGTTTTGAAGGCACTCCATTCTGTTTTCAAAGCTCATTGAGTCCGGATGTATTTTTTCATAATGAAGCTTGTCCGCCGTTTCATGTCTGAGCAGATATCTGTCTGCTCCGGCATCAAACCATAGTTTGTAGGTGTCAAATCGTTTTTCACCCAGTGACAATGTCACTGCGCAATCCGGATACTGTCGCTTAATGTCTTTTATTATGTCAGCAACCATCTGATCCGAATAATACAGGTCCTCTCCCCCTTGCAATACAAAGGTTCTAAATCCTAATTTGTAACCCGTACTGCAGCATCCAAGTATCTGCTCTTTTGTCAATCGGTATCTCTGTGAGTTGCTATTGCTACATCTTATTCCACAATAAAAGCAATCATTTTTGCAATAGCTTGATATCTCAATAAGACCACGTATAAAAACATGGTCTCCATATATTTTTCTTCTGGCTTCATCTGCCTTTTGATGTAAATAATCATCATCGTATTTGCCACCAATGAGCAGCTTCCACTCGTCTGACTTTAATCTATGCAGTTGTTCTAATTTGTCAATCAAGTTATTCATTCTGTGCCTCTTTCAATTTACCCGAGTGCCACATCCAACGTCATCATCACTGTAAAGCCTAAGCTAAACATAATAACTCCTATGTTTGAATGTTTACCTTCTGACATTTCAGGTATCAATTCCTCAACTACAACATAAATCATTGCGCCTGCTGCCAAGCTCAAAAGATATGGTAGAAATGGAACTATAAATTCTGAAAGCATTATTGTAATAACGGCAGCCAAGGGTTCTACTGCACCCGAAATCACACCGTAAGCAAACGACTTCCCTTTAGATACCCCTTCTGCTTTAAGTGGCATTGATATAATCGCACCTTCCGGAAAATTTTGGATTGCAATACCAAGTGACAATGCCAACGCTCCCATAATTGTAATATCCGTCTGTCCGCTAACCACCCCGGCATATACTACACCAACTGCCATTCCCTCAGGTATATTGTGGAGTGCAACCGCCAAAACAAGCATAGTTGTTTTTTGCAGACTGCTCTTTGGTCCCTCGGGTTTATTGTCCAAATGCATATGGGGTGTGATTGTATCTAACAATAACAAAAATCCAATTCCTAACCAAAAGCCAATAAACGCCGGCGCAAACGCAAGCTTATTAAGATGCGCACTCTGATCTATGGCCGGTATAATAAGGCTCCAAATAGATGCAGCAACCATGACTCCTGCTGCGAATCCGGTCAGTGCTCTCTGAACCATATTATTCAATTCTTTTCTCATAAAAAATACACATGCAGCGCCTAGCGATGTGCCCAAGAACGGTATAAGAATACCCTTTAATACTTCTGTCGTCATAATTTACCTCTTTTTTTATCATAATGTCTCTTCGATAATATTCTTACTTTATCTTATACCACATTTGATATTTTATGCCAAATTATATCATCCAATTTTGTTCTCTATTTGTAGACTTTTAATTGCTATTGATTTATAATTTTTATTGTATTTTGGAGATAAACTCTAAATATTATCGATTACGCATTTTTATGTTGAATGGAGATTATATGAATTACGCAGAAATTAAAACTTATGATGTTGCAAACGGACCCGGCATAAGGGTTTCTCTTTTTGTGAGTGGTTGTCCTCATCGTTGTCCCGGCTGTTTCAATGAACAGGCACAGGATTTTAATTATGGAAAACCTTTTACCGATGAGACAATCGACTATATCATCGACACTCTGTCTTTCGGTGCATACCGAGGTGTCACATTTTTGGGTGGCGAGCCTTTGGCAAAAGAAAATCAGGGTGGTCTGTTAAAGCTTGCAAAACGTTTGAAGGAAACTTATCCTGAAAAAGATATATGGTGTTTTACCGGATATGAGTTTGAAAGGGATGTCATGAGTTGTATGTACAAAGAATGGCCTCACACTAAAGAACTTCTTTCATATATAGATGTGTTGGTAGATGGTCCATTTATTGAATCATTAAAAAATATTACTCTGCTATTTCGAGGCTCCGAAAATCAGCGATTAATTAAAATTCCTGAAACATTAAAAACCGGACAGGTTACACTTTGGGAAAAAGAAATATAGGAGGAAAATATGGCTGTTAAAGTTAACATTAAGAAATTAAAAGAAGGTGCTACTATCCCTACATACGGTAGCGAATATGCGGCAGGAGCTGACTTGTATGCCTGCCTTGATAGCGATGTTACTATCGCTCCCGGTGAAACTTATTTTGTTGGTACAGGTATTGCACTTGAGATTCCGGAAGGATATGCAGGACTTATATATGCAAGAAGCGGTCTCTCCTGTAAAAGAGGACTCGCTCCTGCAAATAAAGTTGGCGTTGTGGACGCCGATTATAGAGGTGAGATTACTGTTGCTCTTCACAATCATTCAGACAAGCCGGAAACAATCGGAGCAAACGAACGTATCGCTCAGATGGTAATCGCACCATTTTTAGCTGCCTCGTTTAACGAGGTTGATGAACTGTCAGATACAGTAAGAGGCGTCGGTGGCTTTGGTTCTACTGGAAAGTAATATTTCCGTAGTCCTTTGCATTGAAGCCCGTATTTGAACAATTAACTACTGTATTGTTCTTTATAGCTTGTAAGTTATCCGCTGACAATTGCGTAATTGTTGGCGGATATGTTTTTTGTGCTGTCTGATATGAAGAATAGAACTTTATCAAATCAGCACTCTTACAATTTGTAAATACATTGTTTGTAAATGTAAGATTTCTTACTCCAGCCATCAAAATCGTATAATCATATTTGCTATTACTTGTAGCATTTGTAAATTTATTTCCTGTTACAGTTGAATCTTTCCAGTTGAGAATACCAAGTGGTGTCTTTACATTTGTACATGTATTGTTAATGAACTTAATCTGTGTATGAAATTTGTCCTGGCTGTACTGATGTGTTCCAACAGCTCTAACAAGATTAGTAAATGTACAATTTTCTATCGCAATGTTATAGTTTGGAGTCTTGTCTCTCTTACTCCACTTCTGAGAAAATCCACCTGTCTTTGCATCATTTGTGTCAAGATTGATTGCTTCCTTGTTAAATTTTTTATTGTCAGTCATATCAGAAAATTTACAGTTTTTAATTGTCACATTCTGACATCCGTCCATTTCAATAAAATGGCCATACTTAATATTTTTGAACTGAATATTTTCAATTACAACATTCTTGTTGTTGGCCATAACAAGACCTATCTCCGGTGTTTTTCCAACATTGAAGTTTTTCATATCAATTATGACAGTTCCTTCTCCAATCAGCTTGATATTCTTCTCGCCTTTATATCCTTTTGTATAGCCCTTCTTGGAATGCTTTGAGTCTCGCACAAACTGGAACAATGACGAGGATGCCTTGTAATCCTTTGTTCCTGATTTTGTTCCCTTTACGATTTTTACTCCATCCTTAAACTTTAATGTTACATTTGAAGGAATATATAGAGTGTTTGAAATTGTGTATGTACCCTTTTTTAATATAATTGTTCCGCCGCCCTTCTTTTCAAGCTTCATTAGGCGTGATCTGAGCATAACGTAATGTCTGTTTTTCTTATTAGTTTTCCATTTATTAAGTGGCTTTGACTTTGGTGTGACTGTGTATGTCTTTTTTGCCTCAACTGTATTTGTATTGCCTGTATAAGCGAATACTGCAACAAAAACAAGCATTGTAATTCCAATAATCTTTAATGTTCTTTTCATATAGTTAGTCTCCTCTCATTTGTTTTTGTATCATATGAAATTCGAAAGAATTTCCTATGATATAAAAATTATATATTTTTGTGACTGTGTTTTCAACAAAAATAGGATTTTTCAATTGGCATATACCTTACTTGTTTTTCTAATTTTTATGCGATTATATCTTGAAGATTTTTTATTTTTTCTTTTCATCCCCCAAAACCTTATAAATCAATACCGCAAGTGGCTCTGCTGCATTTTGCGCTTCCTGATATGTATTAGTTTGGGCTCCGACTTCTATAAGCATGCACTGCCTGCACAAATCAAGATTATATTTATATGCATTTACATAATTTCGTCTCGTAAATCCCGGATAATACGCCTCAGCTTCTATTTTCATTTGAAGGCTCAAAGCCAGATTTTCAAATAAATAGGGATTGTATAAATAATCTATATCTCCACTTGTTCTGAATCTAGACATGCCATTGAAGAACATGATTTGGGCAGTCTTTTTTCCGTTCACTTCAGTTACAAGATGAGTATCTTCATTTACACCATCCCTATGTATATCAAGCACCAGACTGATGGACGGATTGTCTTTTAAAATCTTTTTAACACCTTCCCTTGCCTGGTCATACGCTTTGTTTCTGTCAAGCTTTCCGTCTACTATGTCATATTTTGTTTTGTCATGGATAACGTTATAGCCAAACTGCTTCTCAAGCACCTTCGTCAGCCTATTTCCAACACCGATTATCGTTGTATTTTTATCACCGGTGCTATTCGAAAATGCTTCCTGTGAATGCGTGTGATAAACAAGTATCTGCGGCTTGTCATTTGAGCCCTTTATTTTAAATTTTGTTTTCAGGGCTTTACTCAAATTTAGATCCGTGGCTTTCATGCTTGTTGCCTTTGTTATTGTATAAAATTTATTTTTTGTATTGGCAAATGTCTTTAAGTTTTTGATATTATATTTTGTTCCTGTAAGCTTTGGCATAGGAACTAAAATGGTATTTGCCGCCGTTTCAACCTTTGCCACAGTTGTTGGCGGCTGTGTTGTACATTCTTCTTTTCTTTCTACATTTTCATATATCAAATCCACTACCTGCTCGTATGCCGGATCAGAAGTGTCATATGTGTATTCGCTATGACTGATATATTCTTTTACCACGGATGCAAGGATTTTCTTTTTTGTAACCTCTGCAGTTGATGCATGGTTTTCTATATACACCATATACTGATTGATTACGCTTGAGTTTTCTATTATTTCTTTGGCAAGCATTTTCGAGCTGTTCTGTATTATTTCTACAGCCTTTGATTCCTCTTTTTTTTCTGCTTTATCTTTTGTAATTATACCAATACAGCGCGATGCCACGTATATGCACAAAACGACAATTATGATTCCCATTGCCACATTGACAGATTTTTCAGTTATTTTATTGATGCAAAATACTGGCTTTCTCATATGCGCTCCCACTGTTTTGTCCACTATTTTATTATATGAAGCGCATGTCCAAATTATTCAATGCATTGATTTCAATGTGAACTCATTGATTGCAGCTGCTATGAGATTGCTTATGTTCGTGACTATTTCATCCACATCCTTAGGTGTCACAAACATTTGCTCCGTCTCCTCTGACAATAATTCCTCAAACAAATTGTATTTTTCATCGGCGCTATACTGTGACAGCACCCTTGCTATTTCATTATTTTCGTTGATTGATTTTACTATGTGCATCAATCTTTCTACAGTATCGCTCACGATAGTTGCACCACTTACAACCATTGGCACTCCTATTGCCACAACAGGACATCCAAGTGTTTCGCGGTTTAATGCCACTCTATGATTTTGAACGCCTGAACCCGGCGTTATACCAGTGTCCGTCAGTTGTACTGTAGTCGTAATTCTTCTGACATTTCTCGCTGCAAGGGAATCTATAACAATGACAGCGTCAGGAGATATCTGTTCAACAATCCCTTTTATGATTGTCGATGACTCCATTCCTGTCTGAGCCAACACACCTGGGGCAATGCAATAAGTCGTTTCCCCACATACAATTTTTTCAGCAACTCGTGGCCCTAGCGCATCAGGTGTTGCGTATGCATTTCCCAAACCAACAATCAGTATTCGTTCTTTTTTTCCAATTATCGATTCAATCACTCTTGATAATTTTTTAATTATTTTTCTATTATCCTGACTGTCAATATCTTTTAGTCTGGCACTTTCCAATGTGATGTACGTGCCTATCGGTTTACCCATCTGCTTCTCGCCATTTTCATTTACTATTTTTACTAGCGTAGTTGTCATGTCACAGCTTCTGTCATAATCTGACTCCACAACAACTCCCGATATTTCTACATCATCTTCAAACTTTTCACGCTCCTCAAGAGCCAAGTCTGTGTAAATGTGATTATTTTCCATTTTATTCTCCTCAACAATACTATTATGCTTTTTTTCAAATTATATATACTTTTATTATTGACATTATTATCAATATCAACTAAAATATTTTTTGATGTCTGCGTCTGACGTCCGCATTTCCATAGGCGCAGATATATGAAACTTAGCTTCCAATCTCTCTCAACGGAAGTTAAAATTTTATTTTTTACATTTAGCGGAGGTATTAAAATGGCTAATATTAAGTCAGCTAAGAAAAGAATTACAGTTAACAATCTTAAGTATGAAAGAAACAAATCAGTTAAGTCTGCAGTTAAGACTGCAGTAAAGAAAGTTGAGGCTGCTGTAGCTGCTAAGGATAAGGCTGCTGCTGATGAAGCTTTAACAGCTGCAATCAAGGCTATTGAAATGGCTGGTTCAAAGGGAATTTTCCACAAGAACAACGTTGCTAGAAAAGTTTCCAGATTAACAAAGTTAGTTAACTCAATCGCTTAATTTCAAGCGAAAAATAAAAGAGGTTACCGATTGGTAGCCTCTTTTATTTTTTATATATCTGATTTTGCACTATTGATTATACGTTTTTAGAAATCTGATTTTGCACTATATTTTACAAGGAGCATTTCAACACCAATATTTTCATCCATATTTCCGGACTTAATTAATTCTTCTGTCCTCACGCTCTCTGCCAGCCCCATCTTCAAATCTGCCACTGAGAAATTTCTGCTCTGATTAATGCACTTTGTTGCAATAAATCCCTGTACCCCCATTGCGCTTGCAATATCATTTCTGTTCATTCCTCTTGATGATAAATCTTTTGCCTGTAGCATAAGGTTGAATTGTCTGCTAATCATAAACAGTATTCGCATAGGAGGTTCCTTCTCAGCAATCAACTCGTAATAGCAGTCGAGCGTCTTCTTTTGATTTTTCACAGAAATTGCATCAATCATATCAAATATTCGAACTGTCAATTGCTTTACGCATACTGCCTCGATGTCTGCCTTTGTTATTACAGGCTTATCCAGACAATAGCTTATGAGTTTTTCTATTTCCTGGGACAAGACCTCCATATTTGTTCCAACATTGCCTATGAGATATGACATATCTGCTTTTGTTATTTTTTTGTCACTATGTGCAATTATTTTTGCCGCCCACACTGCTATATCCTGTTCAGACTGGCGATTAATTTCACAGATGTAACCATTGTTTTTTACAGCTTTGTACATCTTGCTTCTCTTGTCCACGTCATCCTCAACAAACACAAATATTGTGCTCTTTGGAATATTTGACATATACTCCGCCAGATCTTCTCCACCACCTTTGAAAAGCCCGGTTGAATCCATAACAATAAGCTTATGTTCTGCAAAGAATGGAACTGTATCTGCATTGTCAATAACCTCATTTATGTCTATGTTCTTGCCTTCATACAAAACAAGATTCATAGTGTCATCGCCGGCAATTGCTTTGATTAATTGCTTTTTGTAGCTAAGCTTCAAGTACTGCTCTTCACCACATAACAAATATGCATTTTTAAATTGTCCTGATTTTATATCTGCTGCTAGCTGTTTCAACGGTTTCTCCTGTTATTTTCCTTATTAGTGTGTGGTTAGTTTATTAATGTTTGTGCCTGATTTATTATAGCATACTCTGTTGATGGATATCAAATTTATTTTGACTGATAATCATCAATTTTCTGCGTAATACCAACAAAGTACACATTCTATTTTTTCTACACCTTTTTTACAAATCTCCTATGTATGTTCCCGTTGTTGAACTTCTTATTTGTTTTTGTATACTTTAATCTTTTGTCCATGTTTTTTAACTTTCAGTTTACTACTTGATTTGTTCTTCTTTAAAAAAATCTTTTTTAAGCTTGGTGTTAAATTTAATTCTAACAGTCTCAGTTTTTTATTTTTTACCAAATCAATTTTTTTTAGTTTTTTAAAAAAGAATATATCAATTTTCTTTAGCTTGGGATTATTATGGATACTCATTTTTTTTATGCTATTTGTCTTCTTAAATGTCCCACCTGACGTATCCCCAGATAATTCAATATCTTTTAAATTTTTATTATTATTACACTGAAATTTTTTGATATTCAAAAATTCCATTTTAATATGCTTTATTTTTTTGTTATTATTTATGACAATTTCATTCCCCGTCACCATATACAAATCAACTTTGGATAAACTTCCGTTATTTTTTATTGTAACATTATTACATTCTATTTCTCTAAGATTTAAAGATTTAAGATTATTAAGTTTTGAAAAATTATAATTAATCTTATTGTGAACATTTCCCAAAGATATTTTCTTTAAATTAGTCAATTTATTAATAGTATTAAAATTAACTAATTTATCCCCGACCACAAGATTTATCTCTTCAATATTCGGGAACATTTCTAAGCCTTTCAGATTAATTACTTTATATCTTTGATATTTTTCTTCTGCTGATAATTTTTCATACTCTTTCTTGTTGTCAATACCATCATCTTCTTCATCAGATATATTGTTAATACCTACATTCTTTACTGCAAGTCGCTCGTCTTCAGATAATAATCCGTCCTTGTTATTATCCACTTCTTTTAAAATATATATCCTCAAAGATTCACTAGGGAAATTCACACTATTAACCTCTATTTTTTTAGTATCTGCCTTACAATCAAAGCTCATTAACCCTATTAAAACTAATGTTACTATTATCATTAAACTCTTTTTCATCATCATATCCTCCTACCACTCATAAGGGTCTACGTAATATAGTATCATATTTTAAAATGTAGTTCCATTTTTATTAGTTGTTCAAACATTTCATTTCCAATAGTTTCGTATGCTTCCTAATATTTTTGTGCCAAATATCCTTTCCACCAAACACTCTTCCCATCACTTTCAAACATTATCGCTCCTAATTCATCTGTTCTCAGCACCTTGCATTCTTTTTCTAACAATCTATTTAATGTTTCGCTCGATGGATGCCCATAATTGTTTCCTTTGCCGGATGATATAACTGCAAAGCTTGGATTTATTCTTTCTAAAAACAAACTTGAAGTAGAATATTTAGATCCATGATGAGCTACCTTCAATATTGTATATTTGTTTAAAAGCTGTAAACTATATGCTGAGCTACCTCCTGTCACTATCCTCTTCTCAACCTCTGACGATATGTCTCCCGTCAGAAGCATTGAAAATCTTTTGTACCGTACACTTAATACAGTTGAATAATCATTTCTATCATCCGAAGTTATATTTTCATACGGGTTTAAGCAATCAATCTTTACTCCTCCAACATTCAGAGACTTTTCCTTTTTAATATATAGAACATTAACCTTGCGTTCTTTTGCCAGACTCATCAAATCGTTGTATGACGTATCATTAACATTTATTATAGGCAAAACCAAATTTCGTACTATTACACCATTTGAAGATTGCTCTATGATTTCTTTTATGCCACTGATATGATCTGTATCCGCATGAGTAACAAAAACATAATCTAAAATGCTGTAGGACTGCGACTTTAAAAAGGGCACTAAGCGATATTGTCCTACACTGCTTACTGTAGTACTTCCGCCATCCACTAAAATGTTTTTGCCATTATCAGTTTTAATAAAAATCCCATCACCTTGTCCAACATCCACAAAAGTCACTGAAATTTTGCCTGATGATACTATTTTCAAATTTTCATTTAGAGATTTTAAATATATACCCCAAATCAAAGTAATAACTATGACAATATACACACATTGATATTTTATATAAACTTTCTTTTTCTTTTTTATTGATTCTTTGCATGATATAATCTTTTCTTTTGTAATCTCTTTCTCATGCTTTTGTTCTTTTTGTTCTCTCTTTTTCTTAAACTCCTGACACAAGCAAGTACTCAAATAAAGGACAGCATAATATACAAAAACATATGCTAAAGGCGGTTGCCCGACAATTATATTGCTATACGGAATACTTGTTATCATCCTGCATAAGAAACCATATTGTTCCAAAATAACACAACCCGGCAAAATCAAAATGCTGCCAATACTCGTCCATATACTACTTCCGGCAACGCCACCCCCTACACCAATACTTGTAGCACCACTTCTCACAACTCCGGCTGCACTACCACCAGCAACCCCAGCTATACCACCACCGATGATTCCTGCTATACCACTAACAACCACTATCGACATAAGAGGCACAACTATTACATTCAAAAAGAATGAAAAGGATGGCACCTGAAAATAAAAATATGCTGTGACTGGAATCATATAAACAGACACATTTACGCTGAACAAAAAAGCATTTACCACGCCACTGCCTTTAAGTCTGATTCTTTCTATTATTTTTTGTTTTATTGTCGTGGTATTTTTGTCCAATCCCTTGTTTGGCTTTGGCTTCTGACAGCCTAGAATATAAAATACCTTTGGCCACATTATAACAATCGAAAAAATTGCTACAAACGACATCAAAAATCCTGAATGGAAAATAACATACGGATTCCACAATATTAGGACAATACCTGCTGTCGCCATTGCTGTCATAGCATCATAGATTCTGCCCAAAACTTCGCCAAGCATCCTCAAACCAAACATTATAAGCGCTCTTATAGTGGCAATTCCCATTCCCGACATTATCGAAAATAAAACTACTACAAATATGGATATACCCGATGAAACCGCAAACTTAAATCTTTTTCGCAAAAGACTATACAAAAATATTCCAATCATACTGATATGTAATCCACTGATGGCCAAAATATGAGATATCCCACTGATTGAATAAAGCTCTTTTATGTCAGAATCAATTTCTGTTTTGTCTCCCAAAAGAATTCCTTCAAATATGCCATTCTTGTCTTTTTCAATCTCGCATATTTTAAGATTAGAATTTTGACAAATATCAGATAGAACCCTCTCTATACGACATCGTATTTCAAATAATTTATGCCTTATAAAATCATACTTTGTATCCACCGATTTTATAGTACAGTTTTTGAGTTTCCCGTATATTCCAATTGATAAATAATATTTTCTGCTATCAAAATTACCGGGATTTCTTGCTTTGTCGAACAAATATATTTTTCCACTAACTACAACCTTGTTACCTATCTTTAGATTTGTTTTGGGATTACTTCTTCTGCTTTCTTTAGCATCTTCCCTCACCTGAACATTTATATCATCAGTGCACTCCAGCAGCAATCTCCCATAACGATTCTCTTCATCCCTTGCATCC
>CAZWAG010000038.1:0-18015 GCA_964631845.1 uncultured Eubacterium sp. | reverse complement strand
GGAACGAAAAATCCTTTGGCATCGCAATTAATGCACTCCATGAATCAATTTGCCAGCATGGGCGGGGACGTGCTATTAGATTTTTTAGCCACAAATTGCCTATAAGTAAGCTCATAAGTAGTCCTACAAGGATAAAAATGCCCGTTTTACGATATTTTTTAGTTATAAGCAGGCAACAACCCAATATAATCCATATAAGTCCGCTATTTCCTAAAAACGTTATTATTGGCATAAGCCAGTCTAAAAAAGGACATCTCATTACATTTTGAATGCCATCTAAAATACTCCAGTCTATTGCCATACTACCTCCTAAATGAACAATTTACTATTATGATTGGGGTGTCAAAAGGTCACCCCAACGTTACTACAATATAATAACAAAAGGTTCAGCAAAACTGAACCTTTTAATTGTTAATTTGTTTTTATTTTAATTTTACTTTTTTAACGCTTGACCATTTTCCGTAGTATGTAACACCATTGTATTTTCTGATAGCTCTGGCCTTAACGTAATACTTTTTATTTGCTTTGAGCTTCTTTATTGTGAAGCTATTCTTTTTATAAGTTTTTGTACTGGCATTCTTAAATTTCTTTGATATAGATATTTTTACCTGATATGAAGTTGCGCCCTTAATCTTTTTCAATGTGACATTTAACTTCTTTGCACTCTTCTTCTTTGTTGCCTTTGTTACTTTTGTCTTTCCAACTGTAATCTTAACATTGTTTGCCGGTGCTTTAGTTGTAGCATTAGAAGGCTTATTTGCTGTTGTAACAGCAGGTTTATTACTTTCTGACTGTGTAGTTGGATTTACCTGTGGTTTTGTAGTTTCCGGAGAAGCTGAAGTTTCCTCTGATTTTGTTGTTGTGTTCTGTGTTGACTCGTCTTCTTTAGAACCGCTTTCCACAGTTGTTTCAGTTGGCATCGTTGTAGGCTTCTGTGTTGTCTCCGGTGGTATATATCCGGAATAACTTGGATCTTCTATGTCACTTGGGTTAACCACACCTGTAACTAAGTTTGAATCTGCTGTAATTGTAATTGTTTTGCTTATGCCAAATGATTCAACCTTTGTGTCAACATACTGTGCTTTAATTTCTACCTTGTACGTTCCACTGCTCAGTCTCATTTCATGATATGTACCCTCCGAGCTTGGAATATTCGCCTTTACACATACACCATCAACAAACAGGTTATATACAATATTTGAATCAGCCTGTGTCTTGTCCCATGCAATTGCAAAACCATTTCCCTCTATCTCATTTATAACCATGCTCTCTGTTACAACAGGCTGCTTTGGTGTTTCAAATGGTTGCGCATTATCAATCACTTCGCCCTTTACGGTAACGGTTGAAGCAAGGTTTACGCCAGGTGCTGAAAATGCTGATTCGCCTGTATCACTTACAGATGTAAGATATACGAGATATGTACCTGCGGAAACTGATTTTGTAATAGTTGTTGTAGTTGCAATACCATCAACTGAAACTTTTCTATATGGTGTTGCAACTCCATCGTTAATCTGGAATAAATAAAGATTATATCCTGTTACACTTGTATCGTATGAAGGTGCTGTTGGTTCATTTGACGCTGCCCAAGCTACACCAATTGTATTTTCTGCCTGTGCAGGATTGTCAGCCGGTACTTCACTGTTGCCAGTTATAATCGAAAGACCAATAGGTGCTTTAGGCCCCGTACACTCTTCAGGGTATGTAAACTCAATTGTTGAGCCTGTAACTGTACACTGTGAATCACTTGTAATATTTGATTTTTGACCTTCACCCTTTGAATTTACTCCTGCAACCTGTACTTCATAGTTTCCTGCTGAAAGACCACCTACTACGCCACCGTTTGTAGCGTTATATATTTTTGTTACAAGCTGACTATTCCTGTAAATATAAACATTGTATGATGTAACTGATGTGTCTGTCCAGTCTCCCAAATTTGGATCTGTCGAGTCTGCCCAGGCGATCATCATTGAATTGTTAATAGTGGCTTCTCCTACCTCAGTCTTAGCTACTACACCCTGAGTCTGCTTTGGAGCAGATGCATCAATCTGTCCTGCTGTAGTTGTAGTTGCGGTCACTGAAGTAGTCTGTGCGGGTACATCTGTTTCACCTGTTACTATAGTTGTTGCAGTTTCATCATCACTGCCACTTGTTGGACCTACTGTTGTGCCGCCCTCCTCAGATGATGGTGTACCTCTTCTTATTACGATAACAGCCGAACCTGTAGTTGCTTCTATTGTAACTTTTGTATATGCATTATCGTCCATCTGCATAGGATTCAGTTTAACCAGCCCAGTTGTAATTAATGTAACAGTGCCACTTCCTTGAGCAGTTTGAGTATCATTTATATATACTTTTGTATCTTCCACTTTATTGTCTGCAGAGAATACACACTGTAATGTTGCTCCCGAATCAAGTAGCTCCATATTTGCCCATCCAGCAATATCATTGCTTACAATTGAATAGGCAATGTCGCTCTGTCCCGGAAAAACAGTATAAGTAAGACTGCCATAGGTATCTGCCATAACATTCGGCTGATAATTAAGTCCTACTATCAACATAGTTATTGCGCATATCAATGCACATGCTTTTTTGAATCTGTTCATTTGAATGTTCTCCTTTCAATTCCTACATCACCATTCTATTATTGATTCAGTTTTTATCAAGTCGCTCATTTTTTATAAATACGTTACAATGAAATCAATATAATTATTCGAGAGGTTTTGTTATGAAAGGAAATTTTCGTCTATCCTTTTTTATTTGCCGTTTTGCTATCAACAAGAATATTATTTATTAACTTTTACTTTTTTAACTGAGCTCCACTTACCATACTTTTTCTTACCTGAAACTGTTTTATAAGCTCTTGCTCTAAAGTAATACTTTTTATTCTTTTTCAATTTTTTAACTGTGTAGCTGAGCTTTGTTGTATATTTACTATTCGCTTTAGAGAACTTCTTGTTTGTAGAATATTGAATCTGATAACCACTCACATTCTTAAGTTTTTTAATTTTTAATAATACTTTTTTGCCTTTTATGTTTTTAGCACTCTTTATAGAAGCTTTAATATCTTTAATATTTTTGCTTGTCTGTTGTTCTGTGGAAGTTGATTCTATATTTTTCGTTGTTGAATCAACATTAACTGTTGTAGTTTCTTCCTTTGAGGTCGTTGTAGTTTCTGGGAGAATACCCGGTAGTTCCATTTCAACAACAATGTTTGACATATTGATTGTACCTGACCACTCTTTTTCTATGATATCAACAACGTCATCTGTACATGGAAAAGCTCCAAACTCAAGTGTCACACGATATTCACTGGTATTTTGTGGATAAAAAAGATACTCAAATTTATCTTCTTCAGTCGTAATGTAAAATGTTTCATCCAGGCAAACATCATCACTATGTTCATCTAATATGTTTATATGCATATATTTTCTAGAAGTAAGATTCCCATTGTTACTTGCTCCCTCTTCAATTGAGGCATCAAAAGATATTTCACATTCTCTACCTTTTACAAGATTCATATTAGATGATGCACTCAATGTATAAGGATTATTTTTATCGTTTTCAAAATCGTATGACCAACCATTTGATACAATTGATGCTGTGAAATTATCTGTTGACTTTGTAAATGTTTTTGTAGTATCAGTACCTATTTGAGTATTTCCACCTACGTACTTATTTTCTGTATCGCTCCAAACTCCATACGGAAAATCCTCCTGACCTTCAAATACTTCTCCTTCGGAGTTTGTCACTTTTGAAAATGCACAAACTTCATTAGCAGCATATTGATTTGTAGATGTTCCCGTCTGATAAAAACTCCATGGCGACAAGTCAACAGTTATATTTGCAGCAACAGTTGTAGGCGTTATACTTCCATATAACATCGTAGTCACAAGTAATACAGGAATAATAGTAGCTAATAATTTTTTCATTTTGTTAATGTTCATTAATTGTTTCCCCTTTATGTTAAATGATTTGCGCAAAAATATATAAACTATTTATGCATTTACAATTATACTATAACCCAACAATATATGTATACGTAATATAAAAATATTTCTCGTATTATTTTCGAAAAATGCATACTCATAATATGCAAAAATATTTTGAATCATAACTAATGAGTATTGTTTCTTCGTTTTCCCGTCATATCTTGTACAACGAGCTTGTAAACGGCAGTTGCCGGAATCATTTTTGTATTAAATTTAAACTCTTCCTCGTGATATTGTCGCATTAGGATTTTCAAAGTTTCATATTTTTCTTCTTCCGGAACAAATTCAATATATCCATGTCCTATAACACTTTCGTATCCCATCGTGCAAGACATTCTTTCTTCATACATAATAAAATTGTGATTACAATCCATTTCAAAAGTTGCTCTATTGTCCTTCTTAATTAGATCCATCTTTGTCCCCTGCAATGCGGAATGGAAATATAACTCCACTGTATTTCCTACAACATTTAATCCAAAATTTAAAGGTATTATATAAGGGAAATCCTCATCGTTAAGAGCTAATGTACATGTTTCACACTTTTTTATTATTTCAATTATCTCATTAAAATCTGTAATTTCACGATCTTTTCTTCTCATATTAAAACCTCCTCAAATGTTTATACATATTACTATTTATTCATACGTTACTTATGTTTAAATTAATAAGATGTATTAATCCACATTATTTAGATAATCACATTTTTTATGCCACAATATCAAATATCAATCCCCAAATAGTATCGTAAATTACGCTGTTAAATGGATCTTCGTGATCATACACAACTACACTTTCATCTTGTCTTATTATGATACTGTCACCATTTATAGCTCTTCCTATTACATAAAAATTATCCAATCTCAATTTTTCAAATACAACTTCATCCGTAGAATTATCCTCAATAAATTCTTGAGTTTCAGTTTGGATTAACTCATATTTAAATAACTCATATTCATCGCCAAGAAAGCATCCATCTGAAATTTTGTAGATATTTTTAATGGCTGACAAACTGCCATCCATATCTTCTAGCAATTTTGTTTTGAGTCCTTTATTAAAATCTTCTGTTCTCTCTTTCTTTGCCTTTCTTAATAGCTTCATTGCGTCCTTTTCGTTTGGTTTATATATCGGCTTGTTCTTTTTCTCATCCTTTTCTCTACTTTTGTACCATTCCTTTATAATATCATTATTAATAAATTCTTCCTTTCTACAGTTAACCATAATATCTTTATATTTTTCTGGGTCACAATATCTAACCGACATTAACTCACTTGTTTTTACAAAGCAATTTTCTAAAAGCTTATCTGCAACTTTTTTACGAACTAATGTTTCTACACATCCACATTCTTCATAAGCCACATAGCAGAAATCATTCTTAACCTCATCATCTTTTGCAATCATTAAAGGAATATCAACGAACTGTAAATTTTTAAAACTTTTAGAAACACTAGAAAGATTCCCCCCTAATTCATCTATCATTTTGCAAATATTTCTTCTGTTTCTATTATGTATCGTTGGCAATTCAACATTAAATGTAGATGCTTTTAGAACACAGTCTGTAGGAATTATTGCAAAATGTGTGTCAGCCTTGTATTTACCCTTATCCTTAACATAAACAAAATCTACTCCACTAAACGCATTCTCTGTACAGAAATCAACAAACTGTTGATTTGCAACAATAAAATCATCAGCATCAGCTATATAGTTTTTCCGTGTAAGCTTATAAGCCTTTATTCCTTGTTCATAATCATACTCACAAGATGCAGAAGGTTTCAATCTATACCATTCTGTGTCTACATCAAACTCTTCCTTTTCATAGCAACATCTTCCATTTCCACCTACTTCGCTAATTCTTTCACCTATCCTTTCGATTAACTCAACATCCTTGTTATCCTTTATGTCCATAGAGCACCAGCCTACCATATCACATTTAAGACCAAATGAATGTACAAAAGCTCGTGACTTATCGTAGTGGTCTATTTTATCTAATCCATCAACTCTCCAAGTAATTTTTTCTTTAATCAATTCGCATTCACCTCTTTTTTTGTTTTATACACGACATCAACCTCAAAATATTTATATTGTTTATAGTTTATCATAAATTTGATTCCTCGTATATTTTCTTCTTTAACCAATCTCTACAATCCTTTATAAATATAGGGATTTTCGGGCAAGAAAAAGTGCGAGACGGGTTGCGGTGTGCCAGTGGCACACTCTGCGAAGCAGAAGCAACGACCGAGCCGGCAGGCGAGAAATCGAAGTTATTATAATACTCTTAAAGTTGAATTTTCTTCGGCAGGTAATGTTGACGATTTAGGAATTTTTTTCTGAAACACAAAATGTGCGACAAATGGTCGCCATAAAATATTTATAAACATTAACGAAATAAATGGATTATTCATATTGAAAACGACGGGGATTTATTGTAAAATATAAACATACGTTCGATTAACGTGGGTGAGTAATTTATACGTTAATTATATAAAAAATGAATAGGAGGAATTAAAAAATGAGTGATTTAAATTTACAACTATTTAGCGATAATGAAAATGCTGAAGCCGAGTCTTTATTTGATTCCATAAAACACGTTAATGATGTTGGACAAGAATTTTGGTATGCAAGAGAATTATCAAAAATTTTAAATTATAAGGATTTTAGAAATTTTGAATCAACTATATATAAAGCTATGGAAGCATGTAAGAATAGTGGCAACGAAATATCAGACCATTTCGGTGAAGCCACCGAGATGGTCCCTATTGGCTCTGGTGCAAACCGTACTTTTCCAAGTTATGTTTTGTCAAGATATGCTTGTTATCTTATCGTTATGAACGGTGACCCCAATAAAAATATAATTGCCTTAGCTCAAACATATTTTGCTGTAAAAACTAGACAGCAAGAATTAATTGAACGATTTGATGATTTGACGGAAGACCAAAAACGACTTGCTATCAGAAGAGAAATGGCTGAACACAATAAACTTCTTGTAGCTGCAGCAAAGGAGGCTGGTGTAGAAACCTCATTAGATTACGCTATTTTTCAAAATCATGGATATATGGGATTATATGGCGGATTAAAAGCACAAGATATTAAAAATCTTAAAGGGTTGAAAAAAAGTCAAAATATTCTTGACCATATGAATTATGAAGAATTGGCTGCAAATTTATTCCGTGCAACTCAGACAGAGGCAAAATTACGTCGTGAAAATATACAAGGAAAAGATGAAGCTAATAACGCGCATTATTCTGTTGGAAAAGAAGTTCGAGATACAATTAAACGATTAGGTGGAACAATGCCAGAAGAGTTACCTGTACCTGAAAAAAGCATTAGGCAAATTGAACGTGAGTTAAATAAAAAAATCGAAAATAATTAGTAAAAGAGGTAATGTCAAGTAATAGATATGCAGTTGAGTTTAAGACAACTACTGCGTCATTGAATTTATAAGTGCTCATGGTATGATTTTATTAAAATAACTCAACAGGAGGGTGTTATGTTATATTTACCAGAGAATTTAAAGAAATATCGTATTTTAAAAGCTCTTACGCAAGAGGATGTAGCAGAATATTTAGGAATTACTACACAAAGCGTTTCCAAATGGGAACGAGGAGAATCATATCCAGAAATAACACTTTTACCTGCACTAGCAAACATTTTTGAGACGAGCATTGATTTGTTAGTGGGAATGGACACAATCCGTGCAGAAGAAACACGATACAACATTCATAAGAAGGCTGTTGAGTATCAAAGAAGAGGCAATTATGATTTTGCAGAAAAAACATACCGTGATGCTTTGTTGATTTATCCTAATAAGCCAGGAATGATTTTGGGACTAGCAAGTACGCTTGCATTAAAGGGAAATACAGATGAAGCAATTGAGTTGATGGAAAGGAAATTTGGTAAGCGATTGTAAATTTTAGTATACCAAAAGAGATAATTATCAAATTAATAATCGACGAATACACATAAGAGCATTTGCATTGTTGCAGATGTTCTTTTTTTCTTAAACCCAACAATACTTCTACCATCATTAGTCGCTTAGTCTCCAAAAGAGAGTCGCAGAGGCGACAAAAAATACGTTTTAGATAGTTTTGTATATGTATGTAAATGTATCTGAATGTACTTCATAATAAATCGTTGAGATGGGACATGGCATTCAGAGTTCCTTTAAATATGGGCAATCAAGACTGACCTAAATAAAAAAATACCTGAACCATCGTTCAGGCAAAAAAAGAAGCGCGAGACGGGGATCGAACCCGCGGCCCCCTCCTTGGCAAGGAGGTGCTCCACCACTGAGCCACTCGCGCATTGCTTTGCGTGTTTCTCACACGCAAGGAATATCTTACACTATTGTTTAACCTTTGTCAACATTTTTTATAAATATTTTTCAATATTTTTCTACTGATTTCTGTAACAATTATAGTACTGGTAATATCCGTACTTTCCCAAACATTACTCTTCCGGTTTTACAATTGTTCCACTCCATTCATAATCAACTTCCTTATAATCATCATATATTAATTTAAGAATATTGTTATATAAAAAATCATGCCCTGAAAAGGTGCTCATCAAGCATTTTTTATACAGTATGTCTGCAACATCAACAACTGTATAATTTGATACTTTACTATATACATACGAACCATCTGTTAATTTTGCATAACCTCTTACGCTATATTTTGCTGTGTATGCGCTGTTTGTCATAGCACCAAAACTCATTGTCCTCGCAAAATATGTTGCAGTATCAGAGCTTCCCATCTTACTATTAATAATCCCCAAACTAGTAGATTCGTAGGCTCTTATATATGAATTTTCACTTCCAATTACCATATCATCAGCACTGACATCAAAGTTTGTTCCATTAACCTCATTTAGACTGTATATTAGCCCATATGACTGGATTTGTTTTTCATTAATCACTGGCTCGACAGAGCCCACTACTCTGATTCCACCAACACATCCATTTGAATCTACTAATGTTGAGCTTATCTGATACCCTTCCACAGCAATATCTTCAGATACTACTACATTTCTATCTAAGTAGATTTTTACGTTATCAATGTAAACTGTATCTGTATAGTATTGAACTGAGTCCAGTCCAAGTCTCCAATAACTTGCATCTGACTTCAAATCTTCTTCTGTAATTTGGAATTGCCCTGTAATCTTTGTCCAATGGTTTGGTTGTACAGTATTTGAAGAAAGCATAGGATATGTATTTTCTGTAGCAATAGACAAATCTCCCACATTCTTAACCCTTATTTCCATTGGAGTTTTCAACAAATTAGGTGAATACAAGTCCATTTCAATCCTCACTGTATCACCTGGACATGCTTTTTCCTGAAGCAAGTTTTTTATATTCAAAGATGGCGTATCCCATTTCTTTTCCATATTACTAAACTTCATTACATAACCATCTCCATCCGGATTTTCAACCCGTGAAATTGTTCCATTAAAAGGAATCATCCAAGAACCAGTACCTTTTTCAAAATTTGAGTTGTTTCCTTTCAGTATACTTCCATCCATCTCAATAACTTCCTGTTCTTCCTCTGTATCTGTTGGAACCTCTACAACTTTATTCTTGTGCTCTTGTATTGTATTTGAAAATTCATCCAAAATACTTGTGTTAATTACAGCATTTCCCTCTGAATCATATATAACATTTCCATCCTCGCCCACAGACAAAGTTGGGCACAGCCATCCCCCTTCATCATGCTCGTTCCATGCGTATGTCAACGCAAGATTTGCTTGTGTGAGAGATGGATTATTCTCTATCCATTCCAAAACATTGTCTGCATGAGCTGCGATTTCCTGTGGAGTACCTGGCAAAGCATATCTATTTGAATACGGTTTGTCTGCATCATCTTCTGCATTGGGATCTCCCGGTATCCATGACACCCCTGTTTTTATTCTTGCCAGGCAATACATTCCCGTTGTAATAGTTGGAACCATTTGATATTTTTGTAATGCCACGCTGTCAATAAAATTTTCACATTTTTCAGCCAACACCGAATACTCTGTAGCCGGTGCCGGTGCTGAAATTCCATACCATGACAAAGCATCAATACCATATGTCATACACGTCTCCATCTCGCTCTGACTGCTTGTCATACCAATTATATACAATTCATTTTCTACACCTGATAATTCAGCATTACTTCTCAATGTACTAACCATATTTGCATTCCATGATTTATCAACCTGATATAAAAACACTACCGGTCTTCCATCAACTGTAAGATAACAGCTATCCTTCATAGCTGTATACAATTCATTCATTGTTTCATCACTTTGAATCTTACTTAAAATCGCACACATGCTAATAGTATCTTTGTATGGACTTGCAAGATGAGCCTTTCGTGCATTGCTCATCACTCCTGTTGTTTCATACCATAAATATGCATAATAATCTAAACCTGCATCTGCTGCATACTTTGCTTCTTTATTCCATGTATCAACTGTATATTCAGGGAACGAAACTTCGCCTTCATTAGATATATTCCCAAAAAAGGGAACTTGCCCATGAAATTCGGGTAATGATAATCCTTTTGCAACCTGAGAAGATACTTCTTGTTCGTTGCCAGTTGTCATATTATAAGCATCCCACCTGATAGCTCCAATCCTCATCTCTTTTGGTCGAACTATTTGGTCTGTTGCATATACTTCTTCACTTTTTATATTTACTACACCAATCACTGAAAAAGTCATCGTCATAACAACTAATAAAGATATAATTTTTTTCATCTCAAACCTCTTCTTGCAATATTTATTTTAATAATAGTTTATAATATCATATCATTTGCATCAATATATATATCATCTAGAGATTAAAAGATATTTACCAATATTCACTTATTGTTGCTCTTCCTTTGAAGTAACAGTGCTTTACTTGTTTTATTTTATATTACTTTACTACAATGTTTGCATCCGTTCTGCCTGAGCCGATTACAACTCCTTCAATCACTTTTGTTCCAACTTTTGATGTCACTGTTATATCATAAGTTCCAAATGGGACTTGTGCCTGATAATATCCATATTTTACCATGGGATTGTTTTGTTCCAGACATACAGAAAACTCTTTTTCAAAACTTGTACTTTTAAATTTAATTTTGGCATCATACAAATTTTTTCCTTTTACATCCGTAATCTTGCCGGTAATATTAGACATTGCATATAATTTATGATTTATTGTATATGAATTATTTTTGTCATTTGCGTCTGAAACCTTAATGACAATATTCTTATCCTTTATAGCTTTGAAGTTCATATTTAACGCATTCTTATCTATAGAGTAAGAATCTCCATCATTATTTAATACTTCATATAAGTATTCTCCACTGCCTCCAAAAGCATTAATATTTGCGGTCGACAACTTATTTTCAAAAATGTACTCGTCATCTATATCCAAGTTTGCCCAAATCTCATTTGGTTCTCTTACATGTATAATACCATTCCAAACATAATTGCTTTTTTTATTATTGTCTTCATGATTTACCAATGTATATTCTATTTGAATATTACAATCCCCTGCCTTAGAAAATATTCCTTGAATATCTATGTATCCGCCATTTACATCAAAGCCAAGGGTGCTATTTATTCCTTCAGGCAATCCAATAATTTTGTAATCAACCAACTCACAGTAATATCCCGGTTCAGGGAGTCTAATCGGTGCGAAAGGAATATGCAGATTCGATTGTTCATTTTGCTCACATACTCCGTAATAATCTTTTTTATCCGAGTTGAGTAAAAATCTTCCACTTACATCATTGCTATTATTTTTGTTTCCGAATTTTGTATCAGTTACTGTAATTGTTGCACTCTTCTTTCTTCCAGAGCCGTCAGCTGCAGTGGCTGTAATTTTTGCTACACCTTTATTCAGGCCGGTTACGACACCTTTTGAGTTCACCTTTGCCACCTTCTTATTAGAACTAGTCCAAACTATTTTTTTATTACTTGCTTTTGAACTTTTCACAGTGGCTTTTAAATTTAATTTTTTGCCGATTTTAACATTTCCCACACTTTGAGATAATGAAACACTTTTTACCGGTGTTCCAACAATAACCTTCACTTTGATTTTCTTTCTCTTATCAGCCTTTGCAGTTATTGTTATTGTAGCCTTGCCCTTTTTCAAAGCCGAGAGAGTACCTTTTTTACTGACCTTGACAACATTAGGCTTACTTGATTTGTATGTTACTTTCTTTGAAGCTTTTCCTTTCACATCAACTTTAATTTTCAATCTTTTAACTTCATTTAACTCCAAAGTTACTGACTTCGCAGGCAAATTTGTTACTTTGATTTTATTCACCTGGGATTTCGCTGCAAAAATCTCGTTATTATTTAATCCAATCAGTAAGCATACTGCCATTGAAAGCACCAGCGCAAATCTAATTATTTTTTTCATTTTTCATCTCCTCCATCTATTTTTCTATATATATATATATTAAATGTAATTTTCTCGTATTTTATTGCATGACTTCAAAAAAGGAATACCAAAATACGACTCCCAGTTTAGTCTATACTTAACTCTAAACTCATGCGCCGCCACTTCACACTTACACGTTGCGTGATTGTTTTTGAGCAGACTAAAGTCCATATGAAAAAAAGATGCGTCAAAGTTGACGCATCTCATATTCTTATTCAAATGGATATGGTCCATACTGGTTATCGCCTGCCTGTGATTCTTTAATAAGATCTAAAAGTAAGATTATAAAACCAACACATGGCACAAATGCGATAAAGTACCACCAACCGGACTTACCCACATCATGCAAACGACGAACTACTACTGCAAGTCCCGGAATAAATGCTGCAAGTGAATATAACATTGAAAGAATTGCAAACTCACTTGATGCCTTAGTTAATCCTGTCAATACTGCACATACAATTAAATTGAATAATACAAAGTACCAGTATTCACTTCTTGTTGCTCTTCCTTTGAAATTTGCATAGTTTGTAAATACGCTTATAACTGCTTCTGTAAAACTCATTTCAATATCCTCCTTTGTAATAATATGCAAAACAATAATTGTTCCGCCACAAGGATTATAGCATAGATTACCAAAAATAAAAATACAGCAATACAAAAAAATGTATAATTATGCAAATCAATTTATCCCTATAATATATTTATCAAAATTCATCGAACTGATTATTGATTTCCAAATTGCTTTAACTCATTGAACATTTCCATGTCTTCTTCATTTACCTTGATGTTACTTTTATACTCTGTTCCATCTTCAAAATTAACTTTAAGTTCTATAACAGTTCCAGGTGTAATTCCTTTGCTGTTAATTGTTGATAAAAAAGGCTTTACACGGGGATGATTTGTGTTAAATCTCTCAAGTAAACCTTTCATTTTAAATATAGTTGATGGGTTAATCATTTTGTTCTCCTTTCACGCGACTTACGCTTATCTCTTTATATTTATTACAAAATATTTCTGCTTGCACTCCATTTTCCTTGACGAACAATCTCATTGTTTATAAAATAATTGTCGGTACATACTAGAACTATATCGTTTATTATATGTAGGATTGGAGTAATTATGGTAGAAATATCTGTTTTGTTTAACCAGCTTTTTCAGCTTTTTTTAATTATGTGCTTTGGCTATTTTGTATTTAAAATAAATATTTTTAACGAGAATGTAAATAAGCACATTAACTCTTTTATCATAAATATTACTATGCCCTGTCTTACTATAAGCTCAGTTTTATCTATTCAGCAAAGACCTGAGCGTTCAACGCTTATCACTCTCTTTGTTGCTTCTATATTATTTTTTATTATCATGCCAATTGTTGCGTTTGTGATAGTAAAAATAATGCTTAAAACGATGAAAATCGTAAAAGCCCGTCAGGGGCTTTATATGTTTATGCTTATTTTCTCTAATGTTGGTTTTATGGGTATGCCCATACTCCAAAACGTATGTGGTGCTCAGGGCTCAACTGCTGTGTTCTATGCAGCCATATTGAATATCTTTTTCAACATTGCCGCGTTCACATATGGTGTGATAATCATTGGATATGGAGATACTGTAAAGACTGCATTAAATCTCAAAAGCATTCTCACACCCGGCATCGTATGCTCTGTGCTGGCTCTGTTTATTTATGCATTTAACATTCATTTTGGCGAAACAATCACAGATGTGCTCACTACAATGGGCAATCTGACCTCACCACTTGCAATGCTGCTTGTCGGGTCAACTCTTGCAACAATGGAACTTAAAAAAGTATTTAATGAATGGCGCGTATATGTTTTTTCTGTCATAAAACAGCTTATTCTGCCGATACTTGCCTATCCATTGTATCGCTTACTCATAAAAGACGATTTGTTGTTTACTGTTATGTTCATCGAATTTTTAATGCCTATTGCAAATATAGCATTAATCTTCTCTACTCAGTACAATTTGGACAATAAATTTGTATCAAAAGCAATATTTATTTCAACGCTAATGTCTATTGCAACCATACCGTTTGTAATGTACATTTGCGGAGTTATATATCCGTTTTAATATAGCATTTTGAATGTATATATACCGAATGATAAAACCATTAAAAATCAAGAAAAAATATAGTCATTCGAAAAAATATCTATATCAAAGCTTCCATCTCATCGAGCAGCTCTTCAAACAAATCAAGAGCTTCCTCTATAGGCTTTTTGCTAGTCATATCTACGCCTGCCATTTTGAGAAGCTCAATTGGATCCTTTGAGCCACCACCTGTCAAAAATTTCATATAATCAGCTACGCCCTGCTCGCCTTCCCGCATAATCTTTTTTGATAACGCGATTGCTGCTGAGATTCCTGTGGCATACTGATATACATAAAACGGATTGTAAAAATGCGGTATTCTAGCCCACTCAAGTGCAATCTCCTCGTCTGATATCATATCATTTCCAAAATATAATTTATTCAAATCATAATATGTTTTGCACAACAAATCCGCCGTGAGAGTTTCTCCTTCTTTGACCATATTGTGCGTAATCTTTTCAAATTCAGCAAACATTGTCTGGCGATACAAAGTTCCCTTAAACTGCTCAAGAAAATGATTTATCAGATATGCCCTTGTGCTCTTGTCATCTGTATTATCAAGTAGATAATGTATGAGAAGCGACTCATTACAGGTTGAAGCGACCTCAGCCACAAATATTTTGTATCCTGCCATATTGTAAGGCTGTGTCTTATCTGAATAATATGAGTGAAGCGCATGGCCCATTTCATGAGCCAATGTAAATACATGGTCGAGTGTTCCCTGGTAATTTAGCAGCACATAAGGATGTGTCCCATATGCTCCCCATGAGTACGCGCCACTTCTCTTGCCCTCATTTTCATAGACATCTATCCATCTGTTGTCAAAGCCCTCTTTTAACTTGTCCAAATAACTCTGTCCCATTGGAGACAGCCCCTTCAAAACAAGCTCCTTTGCTTCCTCAAACGAATACTTTTTATCCGGAGCTTCAACTATAGGAACATAAACGTCATACATATGAAGCTCATCCACCTTTAGAGCTTTCTTTCTGAGAGCGACATAACGATACATCAAATCTAATCTCTCATGAACAGTATCAATGAGATTGTCATATACCTTTAGTGGAATATTGCTCCCATCAAGATACATTGCTCTGGAAGAATCATAGCCTCTCACATCAGCGAAAAACAACGCCTGCTCAACATTTGCATTAAACATTGCAGCTACTGTATTTTTCATATTTCCGTATGTTCCATATACAGCTTCAAATGCATTTTTTCGAAGTTCTCTGTCTGTTTCACTGAGCAATGGCACAAAATTACCATGTGTTATTTTTATTTCTTTCCCCCCGCTATCTTTTACAGTTGGAAAATCAATATCAGCTCCGTTATACATTGCATAAATATTGTCAGCAGCATTTGCCATCTGTCTGCTCTTTGCAAGTATCTGTTCTGTCTTTTCATCTAATGTGTGTGCCTTGCTTCTTAATATCTCACTTATCATTCTTCTATAATCCGTGAATCTGTCATCTTCAATCCACTCCTTCAGAATCTCTTCATCCATAGCGAGAATCTCCGGCTCAAAAAAGGCACTATAACTACCAATCTCAACTGCCAGTTTCTGCGCTTTTCCTGCATATGCCTGATATTTTGCATCAGCCATGTCCTGATGATATTTTTGATTTGAATAGACATACAATCTCTCAACCATCAAATTTATTTCATCGTTAAACAACAAATAATTAAGCAATGTTTCCTTATCCTCAGAAACCTTGCCCTGATAGTCTGAATAGGACTTAATCATAGAGCTTGCTTTTTCAAGGTCCTGCTCCCATAGTTCATCACTCTCAAACATATCCTCCATTTTCCAAGTATTTTCTATTTTCTGCTCATTTCTTTTCATTTTATTTTCTATCACTGTTCACATGAACAATGCCTTTCTTTTTTTTATAGGATTTTGGTGTCAAAAGGTAACCCTAATCTTTATAGATATCCCAAACTCTTTACAATAAAAATAACAAATGTAAGTGTAAACGCTGAACACAGTGTAGTGAGCACCACAACACTGCTTGTAAGAGTTCCCTCACTCTTCATACTTTTTGCCATTATATAGCAGCTAGGTGTTGCCGGTGAACAAAGCATAATTATTATTGCCATCAGCTTTTCATCTCTATATCCCATATAAATTGCTACAGGTAAAAACAACGCTGCCCAGCCAACAAGCTTAAGAGCCGACGCTACAACTGCAGGCTTTACCTTCTTTATCGCCTTTCCAAATTCAAAGCTTCCACCTATGGCAAGCAATGCAAGAGGTGTTGACATTTTCGCAAAGTTTGCGATTGAGTTATCAACAATCTTTGGAAAATCCACTCTGAATATTGATAACAAAACGCCAATTATAATACTTATTATAATCGGATTTGTTGCCACACCCTTTAGTGTTGTACTCATTGTCTTTTCGTGAGTAACTCCTTGCTGTGGACATTCCGCAGTAAGAACTAAAACCGCAAATATATTGTAGAGAGGAACCGCGCCGATAATCATCAGAGGCACCATTCCAGTGTCATTGTAAATGTTAAGGACAAATGACGCTCCAAGCACCGCCGCACTGCTTCGGTATGATGCCTGCACAAACTCACCTATTATTGTTTTGTCCTTAATTAATGCTTTTGATACAATCCATGTTCCAAAAAAACATATTGTTGACACAATTGCGCAATAAAGTACATAGACAATATCAAACTCCTGCCTGAAATCTGTTGCCATCAGGTCCTGTATAAGGAGCGCAGGCAATGTAATTGTAAAATTTATTTTGTTTGCCGCCTTAATAAACCCATCATTTATCCAGCCAATTCTTTTTAACAGATATCCTGCTATTATAACAACAAAAACCGGAACTGTGGCGTTAAGGCTATATATCAGATTTTCCATAATAATTCCTTTGTATATATCCATCAGAACTTTTGCCTATTAGCTTTTCTGATGTTGTTTTAGATATACTACTTTTTATTCTCATTTATGATAATATTTTGTAAATCAGGATTGAATGTACCTGACTTAATCATCTCAATCTCATGCTTATATGGAGCATATGATTTCTTTTTGTCATCCGGGTCCTTAACATATGGTGTCTCCAAAATCTTTGGAACATCCTCAAATTCAGGCATATATATAATTTCTCTCAGAGTGTCAAAGCCTAGATTTCCGAAGCCGAAATTCTCGTGCCTGTCCTTGTGTGCTCCCAGCTCATTTTTGCTGTCATTGATGTGAAATACTGCAATCTGATCCAACCCAATAATTTTGTCAAACTCACCAAGCACACCACTTAAGTCGTTCACCAAATCATATCCCGCATCGTTTACGTGGCATGTATCAAAGCACACTCGAAGTTTCTGATTGTACTTAACGCCCTCATAGATTCTTGCAAGCTCCTCAAAGCTTCTACCAATCTCGCTTCCTTTTCCTGCCATAGTTTCGAGTGCTATGCAGACATCAGTGTCCTTTGTGAGAACATTGTTAAGCCCTTTTATTATCTTCTTAATGCCTTCGTCTTCTCCTGCGCCAACGTGAGAGCCC